>NZ_JBITGJ010000010.1:0-186295 GCF_044456925.1 Streptomyces sp. NPDC050743 | reverse complement strand
ATCGCCGCCGCAGCCCTCGTCCTGCTCCAGCTCGAATACGACCGCACCGTCTAAACGATCACACACAGGCATGATCGCTTACCGGGAAAGGCTCAGTATCCGGGAGAGGGCTCTAGAAGACACAGAAAGGCCCCTGTGACACCCCTCCCAACTCGGGAAGGTATCCAGGGGCCATGTGCTCTTCTCAGCGGTTCACAGAGGCTTCTAGAGCTTCAAGCTCAGCAAGACTTCCGGAACCGCAGACGTGTCCACCAGCTTGCTCGGGAAGTTCCTGAGTTCTGGGTTCGTCCAGTGGTCCGGCACGTTCCATCCGTGCAACTGCCACCCCTCAACAGAGGCGGAGTCCAGTCCGGCAGCTTGGGCAAGTTCCTTCATGTCACCGAGGAAGACAACAACACCGTTTCCACCCTTGGAAGTTGCCCTCTTCCAGACGTAGACCCGTACGTCCCTGCCTGTGAGGTAATCCCTACGTTCCTCGGTGCGCATGCCTCCCCACTTCTGAGCCCACGTCAGACCAGTCTCTACGTATCGAGTCACTGAGGGGCGCACAGGCTTGGCTTTCAACTCCTTCTGCTTCCTGGTGAGATTCCCGTGCATGCGCCAGTAGGACTCTTCTTTCTCGGGGTCGTCGTACCGGCCGTTCTCATAGTCCTTCTCCAGCCTGAGCAGTCGTACTGCGACCTGCTCCAGCTCTGCTGTGTGGTCCTCCCCCGGCTCGGTCACCTTCACTACCTCGGGCAACTCCCCCAGCCGGCTCAGGAGAACTTCCTCAAAGATCTCGTTCAGTGTGTCCTCTGGAATCCGAGCGGGAGCGTTACAGGGCATTGCCTTGGAACGGGACGTACAGGAGTAGTGCCGGTAGACCTTGACTTCCCCCGTTGCCAGAGTCTTCTTAAGCCTGTGACAGAACATTCGTGCTCCGCAGCTTCCGCACCGTGCAACCCCTGTCAGCAGAGAGGCTTGGTTGGTGCGCCGGATGTTCGATACGCCACGTGACTTGACTGCCGCTACGGTGGCTTGCCATTCGGCATGGGTGAGAATCGGGTACTCCGTAGCCATTACGAGGTTTCCTTCTTGATCCTCGTACGGCTCACCCTTGTATGCGAGGAATCCAGCACAGGCAGGGTGCTTGAGGATGTTCTGAACCACCCTGGGAGTCCAGTTAGTTCCCTTGGCCTCTGTCAGAGCGTTCCCGTTCCTGCGCTTTGGGTCCTTCCCTCTCAGTACCCGCAGATAGTCACGCCACGTAAGTACTCCCCTGGCATTCAGCTCTCGGGCTATCTGGTTCGTGGAGACTCCCGCACGTACCCGCTCTGAGATCTCCTTCAAGAGCTTGGCGTACTTGGTTTCCGGCACCAGGACGTAATGTTTCCCGTCCGGTGAGTCTGCATAGACATAGCCGAACGGTGTGATGCCTCCCGCATACAGGCCGTTCCGGCGCAGATAATCCCGTGCGTCAGAGACACGCTGCCGGATCTTCGCCAGCTCTGCTGCTGCCTGAGTTGCTTTGGCGTAGGCAATGAGCCGTCCTGTCGCTGTTGAGATATCAAAGGACGGATCATCCAGGACAACGACAGTCTTCCCCCAGTCCAGAACGTTCTTCACGAACGCCATGAAATGGAGATCGTCACGGCTCAGGCGGTCCTGTGTGGTGACTGCCAGCACGTCCCACTGTTCCCGCCCTTCCTCGGTGAGCCACGGGCCCATAGAGGGGCGCTCAGGGAGGTCTACAGAGCCGGACACCGAACGGTCCTCCACCACACCCGCTACGGGGTAGCTGAGCCCCTGAGCCCACGTGTGGAGGTGTTCCAACTGCCTTGGGATGGACGTTGATTCGTCGGTGTCCACGCTGATCCGTGCGGCGAGTAGCGCCCTCTGTGTCTCTGCCATGAGGCAGAGCGTAGGGCAGTTTCAACCTACGTATCTACGGAGTGCCGTAGGACGTGGAGAACTTCTGCGCCTTGTCGGGGTGCTTGTGCAGCAGGTACCCGAGGTCGGTGGCCGGGTGGGCGGCGTCGCCGCGCGTGGAGATCGTCAGGAACACATGACCGAGTCTTCCGCTCGGAGAACCCGTTGACCACCGGTTTTCTCCATATGCACCGGTCAGGAGGCGTGAGTGACGATCGTCCGGGCCTTGCGCACCGCCCGTTCGTCCGCCGCTCGCAGCGCCTCCAGCTTCTCCTTGTTCCTGCCGATGAAGGATTTCTGCGTGCGCACGTCGAGGGCGTGCACGGCGGGGATGTAGCCGGTGTCGAGCTTGCACCGGGCGTCGGCGGACGCGGTCCTCTTCTCCTTCGCCGACGGCTTCTCGTGCCCGAACCAGTCGGAGTCCAGGGATGCCTCGTCCGGGTCCGGGTAGTGGAAGCCCTTCTTCTTCATGCAGGCCGACCAGGCGCGGTCGGCCTTCTTCCATGCCGGGTCCTTGCGCGCCTGCTCGTGGGACTCGTTCCACAGTGCGAGGGCGAGCGAGTAATAGCCGGACAGCCTCACGCCGTTGACCTTCACCACCTTCGGCGGCGCGCCGTAGATCTTGCGTGTCGCCTGTCCCAGGCAGCCGCCCTCGGGAATGCGGTGACCGTGCGAGACATGGCTGTCCCCGGACTCGAAGACGCCGGTGAGGGCGGTGTACTGGTCGGCGGGCCACTCCTGGGGCTGGGCGGAGGTGTCCGGTGTCCGGTTGTGGTAGCCGTGCTCGGCCGCCAGGTCGGGGTCGGCGACGCCGTACGGGCTGTCGTCACCGGGCATGCCCTCGCTCGTGAGCGTTCCCTGCCGGACCGCGTAGGTCGACTCGACGGCCTTGGGGTCGAGCGTCGCGAAGCCGGCGAAGCCGAGCCGGACCATGCACTGCTTGCCGAGGATCCACTGCGCCCGGCTGACGGCCTCCGCGCCGTCCGACGCGGGATCCGGGAGGTAGGCGTGCAGCGGGAACGCCGCCGTGGTGTTGAGCCGGCGGGCCTTGTCGGCGGGGTCGTCGTGGCCGGCGAACTGGCATGCCGACAGGGCGAACAGGCCGGTGAGGGCGAGAGGGAGGATTTTGCGCACCCGGTCATCCGATCAAGTCCTGATCGGTCGCGCTGTGGTGGAGCCCACACTTCCGACACACGGCATCCACAGTTACGGCATAGTGATCAACCGTCAACTGACCACTGACTCAAGGGGGAACCATGTCCCACGGCCACGGAGTCCGCGCCGGCAGAAGAGCCGTCGTCGCGGCACTGGCGGGTGCGGTCCTCGGTACGGGGATCCTCGCGGCCGCTCCCGCCCAGGCGGCCACGGCACCGCAGGTGTCGGCCCAGGGCGCGTACGCGTTCGACCCGGTCACCGGCAAGACGCTGTTCGGCAAGGCACCGGACGGACGGCTGCGGACCGGGTCCACGACGAAGATCATGACGGCGCTCGTGGTGCTGTCCCAGCCGCACCTGGACCTCGGCAAGAAGGTGAAGATCAAGAAGGAGTACACGGATTACGTCATCGACCCCACCACGCACGCCCAGCGCTATTCGAGCGCCCACCTGATCCTCGGCGACTCGATGAAGGTGAGCGACCTGCTGTACGGGCTGCTGCTGCCCTCGGGCTGCGACGCGGCCTACGCGCTCGCGGACACCTACGGCACCGGGTCGACGACGGCCCAGCGGACCAAGTCGTTCATCGCCAAGATGAACGGCAAGGCACGCGAACTGGGCCTGACCAACACCCACTTCGACTCCTTCGACGGGGTGTCCAACGGCAACAACTACGCCTCGCCGCGCGACCTGACGAAACTGGCCGCCGTCGCGCTGAAGAACGCGACGTTCAAGAAGGTCGTCGGCACGCCCTTGTACAAGGACATGCAGTCCTACCGGCCGGGCGGCGGAACGCACGCGATGGCGCCGTGGGAGAACACCAACAAGCTGCTCGGCTCCTACCGGGGCGCGATCGGTGTGAAGACCGGCTCGGGACCGGAGGCGCAGTTCTGCCTGGTGTTCGCGGCGGCCCGGGGCGGCCGGACCGTCGTGGGCACGGTGCTCGCCGACACCTCGGTGGACCAGCGTTTCCAGGACGCGACGAAGATCCTCGACTACGGCTTCGCGCAGCGCGGCTGAGGCAGGCGGGGGCCGCCGCCGTGGTGCACGGCGGCGGCCCTTCGGCCAGGCAGGGGCTCACGTGAAGTCGGCCTCGGCGAGACGGGTCGCGCAGGCGCGGCAGCGGAAGAGGTACGCGGTCGGCTGCCCGTCCTTGTCGAGCGCCGCGAGGAAGTCCTCGGTCGCCCCGGACTCCCAGCCCCACTCGGCGCACCGCCGGCGCAGACGGTCGAGCGCGTCCGGGTGGGGCGCCAGTTCCTTCGCCCCGACCACGCCGAGGAACTCCGCTGCGTCGCCGCAGTGCGCGGGCCAGCCCCAGTCCTGCCAGGTGGGGAAGCCGGGGGTGCGCTCACGGATCAGCGCGGCCGCCTCCTTGGTCATCCGGCACGGCTCGGCCTCGTTGAAGAACACGCCGTGCCGGGTGGCCGCGGTGCCGTACGCGATGCAGTACGGGCACAGGCGGCCGTCCGGTACGTCCTCGCCGTGGACCGGGCCGGTGTAGATCCAGCCCTGGTCGTGCCCGCAGCACGCGCACGTCTCGTCGGCTGCGACGATCGAACCGGTGGCCACCGGGTCCGGGTGGTAGGGGAACGGCGGCAGCATCGGCCGTTGCCGGGGTTCCGGCCGCGGCCTGAGGACCTGTGCGATCACCTGGCCGGTCAGGAGGGCTGGCGGCACGACGACCGCCTGCGCCCGCAGATCCTCCGACAGGTGCCGCAGCCCCTCCTCGCCGGAAACGATCGCCGTCGGCTCGCTCAGCAGCAGGATCGCGGCGCCGGTACGGCGGGCCAGCCCGGCGATGACGTCCAGGACACCGGGGCCCGGCCGGTCGAAGTGCACCCCGTCACCTGTGTAGACCTCGGCGTCGCTGCCGTCTGCGGCCCGCACCCACTCGACCGGCTCGTCGTCGGGCACGTCGTACGGGGCATAGGGCTCCAGCACCTCCCGGACGACCGAGGCGTCCATCGGGACGACGTCGCCGTCGCGGAACATGTGGACGTAGATGCCGGAACCCATGACGGTCACTTCATCACACGAACGGATCCCTCCGCCCGGGGCGAGGCCCCTGGCGGAGGGGCGGCCCGAACGGTTTACGACAGCTGCGACTGCACCTCGGCGGAGATCAGCTCCAGGTGGTCCAGGTCGTCGAGGTCCAGGATCTGCAGGTAGATCCGCTGGGAGCCGATCGCGGCGTACCGGCCGATCTTGTCGACCACCTCGGCCGGCGAGCCGGCCAGGCCGTTGGCCTTCAGCTCGTCGACCTCCCGGCCGATCGCGGCGGCGCGGCGGGCGACCTCCCGGTCGTCCCGGCCGACGCAGACCACGAGCGCGTTGGAGTACGTCAGCGCGTCCACGCCGCGGCCGGCCTCCTCGGCGGCGGCCCGCACCCGGCCGAACTGCCGCTCGCTGTCCTCGATGGAGGCGAAGGGGATGTTGAACTCGTCGGCGAACTCGGCGGCCAGCCTCGGCGTACGGGTCGCGCCGTGGCCGCCGACGAGCACCGGGATCTTCTTCTGGGCCGGCTTGGGCAGCGCGGGCGAGTCGGTGAGGTCGTAGTACGTGCCGTGGAAGTCGAAGGTCTTGCCGAGCTCGGTCGCCCACAGCCCGGTGACGATCGCGAGCTGCTCCTCCAGCCGCGCGAACTTCTCCTTCGGGAACGGGATGCCGTACGCCCTGTGCTCCTCCTCGAACCAGCCCGCGCCGAGGCCGAGCTCCACCCGGCCGCCGGACATCTGGTCGACCTGGGCGACCTGGATGGCGAGCACGCCGGGAAGCCGGAAGGTGCCGGCCGTCATCAGCGTGCCGAGGCGGATGCGCTTGGTCTCGCGGGCCAGTCCGGCGAGCGTGATCCAGGCGTCCGTGGGACCGGGCAGGCCGTCGACGCCGCCCATCCGGAGGTAATGATCGCTGCGGAAGAAGGCGTCGAAGCCCAGATCCTCGGTGGCCTTGGCCACGGTGAGCAAGGTGTCGTAGGTGGCCCCCTGCTGGGGCTCGGTGAAGATTCGAAGGTCCATACATCTATCCTGCCCACCCCTGACCACGTGCACCTCGCCGGTACCCCCCGGCACAGCTGCCCCCTGGTCGGGTGAAAAACGCCCGACGGGCGTGCCTCGTGCTCAAACGCCGGACGGGCTGCTGCGGTTGCCGTTCAGGCTGTTCCGATCGCCGTCCTGTAAGGCCTCCTCCCGCGCCGCCAGCTTGCGCAGCATCTCCAGGACGCGGTCGCGGGACTCGTCGGCCGCGTCGATGGCCTCCATGCACTGCCAGTACGTCGTCTCGTCGTCAGCCCCGCTGGCCATGCCGACCAGGGCCATGCCGACCTCGCCGAGCAGGCCCCCGAGGCAGAGCAGGGTCTCGCGGGCGTCGGCCAGCTCGGTGAGCTGGGCGGCGCGCAGGTCGCCCAGGTCGATCTCGGGCGGGTCCAGGACTCCGCAGCCCCGCCCGGCCAGCTCGGTCAGCCCGAGCGCCTCGCCGCGCAGCTCGGGCGGGCCGGAGACCGCGAGCCGGCTGCCGATCGCCTGGGCCAGGGCCTGCGCCTGCCACACCTCCGCCATGATCTCGGCCGCGTCGGCGCCGCACGCCAGCGCACGCCTGCTCGTGAGAATGAGCCCTATCGCATCCATGCGTCGCCCCCGTCCTTCCGCGTGCTTCCTCGCACGCCCGCTTGAACGCTCTTGGTCACTACCCAGAGTGAAACCGCTCGGGGTGAAAAGCCAGAGGTAGACGGAAATCTGTGGACAACAATTCGGATTCGACAGGTGTTTCAACTCCGGAGAGTCATAGCGGAGTTCACTCCTCCGGCGGCTGGGGGCGCTCGGCCGCGTCCTGCGCGCCCGGCACCGGGAAGCGCCGTTCGTTGCGGTCGATCTTGGCGGCCAGGGCGGCCAGGGGGTCGACGCCGAGGACGTCGCAGAACTGCAGCAGATAGGCGAGGACGTCGGCGACCTCGTCGGTGACCCGGTGCGCGGTGTCCGGGTCCGCCATCACGCGGGAGGACTCCTCCGGCGTCAACCACTGGAAGATCTCGACCAGTTCGGAGGCCTCCACGCTGAGCGCGGCGACGAGGTTCTTGGGGGTGTGGTAGGGCTGCCAGTTCCGCGCGGCCGCGAACTCGGCGAGCCTGCGCTGGAGTCGGGCCAGGTCGGGGGGTTCCGTCACGCGTCCAGGTGTACCACCGTGACGCCCTCGGTCCCGGTGGTCCACGAGGTGTCGCTGACCGCGCCCGCGCACCGGATGTGCCCGCGCTCGCCCATCCGGGCGGCCGTCCGCAGCAGTTCCCGGCGCTGGGCGGGGTCGAGGCCGCGGTCGAAGCCGTCGGCGAGGACGGTGAGGGTGCGCAGGGCGTCGGGCACCTCGCCCGGGGTGTCCACGTCCAGGACGCCGGGCCCGGTCAGCAGCACCAGCGTCAGCGCGAGATAGCGCAGTTCGCCGTAGCCGAGCCGGGCGAGTTCGGTGCGCGGGCCGTCGCCGCGGTCGAGCAGCGCCCGTACCGTGCCGTCCGGCAGCGGCTCCGCGACGAGATCGGTCACCGGTCCCACACAGCCCGCACGCAGGGCGTCCACCAGCAGTCCGTGCCGGCGGCCGCATTCGGCGCGGGTGCGCCACAGCACGTCGGCGAGGTTATCGCAGCCGGACAGCAGCCGGCCGGAACCGGTGGGCACGGGGGTGCGCATGCGCTCGGGGCGGGGATCGCAGGGGAAGACGGAGCGCAGGGCGACCACCATCTGCTCGGCGGCGGCGAGCACATGGCGCTGTCCGTCGGTCTTGCCGGCCACACGCAGCGGCAGCAGGGGGGTGCCGAGGCGGTCGTCGGGGAGCGGGGCGCGGGTCACCGGGGCGGAGCCGGCGGTGTGCCAGGCGGCCTGGACGGTACCGCACCCGGGGTCGCGCAGCGCTGTCTCCAGCAGGACGACCCCGCCCGCGGTCAGCCGCTCCCCCACGATCCTGAGGTCCGGTTCGGCCTGTACGGCGACGTCGAGCCGGACCGGGCCCTCGGCGCCGTCGGCCGTACAGCCGATCCGGAAGCCGCGCCGCCCTCCGGCATCCGGGCGTGCCCGCTGCGGCACACAGGCCACCGGGTCCGGGAACACCTCCGAGAGCGAGGCTCCGCCCCCGAGCCGGGCGAGCGCCTCGTACGCCGTGAGCGCGGTCGTCTTCCCCGTTCCGCTGGGCCCGGCGAACAAGGTGACGGGCCCCAGCGGGAACCCGGCCCGCCGATGACCGGCGAAGGCCGACAGCCGCAACTCGGTGATCCGGGCACGCACATCGAGGGACGGCCGGGCCTGCGCGGGCACGGTCCCGGCGGGCTCGTCGGCGGCGGGGGGCTGAGCGGACACGGAAGACACGGCCATGTCCCGGACCGTAGAACTCCCCCCATGTGCCGAACCGTTTCCTGTCGGCACGTTCCTACGATCGGGCGGCCGGACGGGAGCAAACGGGACAAGGGGCCACTCGGTCGGGTGACAACGAGCGACCGGCTTCCGGGGCCACCGGACACGTGCCACGCACGCCACGGCACGACCGCCGCTGCCGGCGCTGTCCCGGCGCGCCCTGCACGGTCGTGGCCTCGGTTCTCTGGTGGAAGGCCGTGTCCGGGGACCGAACGCCGGGCGGCGCCGTGGGCGGAGCGATGTCGAGTGCCGACCGGCTCCACGGTCTCCGGTGCCCGGTCCCGATCGCCAGGCAGGCAAGGTCCGCCTCCTGAAACCACCGGGTCACCCGCGCGATCCTTGAGTCAGACCAGCAGGGGATGCCGAGCGGATCGTCACCCTTGGTGAGAACGCCCCACGCGCCCGGCGCCTCGCCCGAACAGAAGGGCCGTTGCCCCGCCCCCACCCCGGAGCCCGCCGACTCACCCACCACGCGGTACCGCCGACGGAGACGCTCACCCACCACAAGCACCTCCGCGCTACCGCCCGAGGTTCCACTCAGCCACCCCGAACCCCGCGCCCAACCGCCCGAGGATCCACTCAGCCCCCCGGACACCCCGCGCTATGGCCGGAGTATCCGCTCAGCCACCCCGAACACCGTGTCCAACCGCCCGAGGATCCACCCGGCCACCCCGAACCGCACCCAACCGCCCGAGGATCCACTCAGCCCCCCGGACACCCCGCGCTATGGCCGGAGTATCCGCTCAGCCACCCCGAACACCGTGTCCAACCGCCCGAGGATCCACCCAGCCGCCCCGAACCGCGCCCAACCGCCCGAGGATCCACTCAGCCCCCGGAGCACCCCGCTTCAGCCCACAGACACCACGCGCCACCGCCGGAAGACACCGCTCAACCCACCCCGAACACCGCGCCAACCGCCGGAGTGTCCGCTCAGCCCACCCCCGAGCACCCCGCTCAACCAGCGGAGCCCACCGCTCAGCCACCCCGGACACCCCGCACAACCGCCGGAGCCCACCGCTCAGCCACCCCGAACAACAACCCGCCCAACACCGGAGCCCGCCGTTCAACCGCCGGAGGCCTCCTCAGCCCTTCGACACCGCGGCCCCCTCCATCAGCCCGCTGACCTCGGTGCCGGGTGGGGTGAGGAGGAAGACGTTGCGGTCGACGCGGTGCATTCCGCTGCCCAGGCCGAAGACCACGCCCGTGCTGAAGTCGAGGACGCGCTTGGCGACCTCGGTCTCGGCGCCGGAGAGGTCGAGCAGGACCGGCGCGCCGGCCATCAGGGTCTCGGCGACTTCGCGGGCGTCGGCGAAGACGCTGACGCGCAGGACGACGAACCGGCGCCGCGTCTCGGTCTCGGCGTCCGGCAGCGAGCGGTGGTTCACCGCGGACGGCCAGGCGTCCCGGCCCCGCAGCGGCACGACCTGGGCGAGCCCTTCCCACTGTTCATCGGTGACGTCGTAACGGCTCACCGGCTCCCCCTGACCTGACTCGCACTCCATGCCTGCACCGGCCAATTCTTACGCCAAGTCACCTGTTCGGCCCAACAGCGACACACTGCGCGACCGTTCCGGCGCGCCGCGGCCGGGAGCGACCTGCGTCACATGTACGTTTACGTCCGCTTCTTACCGCCCTCATACCGGACTCTTCACATGCCGCCACGCCGCGCTCACCGGCTGCCGTTAGCGTCCAGTGCCGTGCACTTGGCAGAAACCCAGCAGGTGACAGCCGGCCGGCGGACGCAGTCGGCGGTGTCCGCCGTCCCGGTCGCCCGCGCGACGCTCCATGAGCCACCCGCGCAGTGGCATCGCGTGCTGACGCTGCTCGCCGACGTCAGCCTGTTCATCGGCACGCGCGCGGTGTGGACGCAGGCGGCCACGCACAAACTGGTCCTCGCGGCGGCCATCTCGGTCTGTTACGCCTCGATCCTCGTGACCGGCGTGCTCGCGCTCACGGTCCGCCGGGCGCGTTCGCTGGCCCGCCTGGACCTGGTCGTGCTGGTCACGGCGATCGTCCTCGCCGTGTGCGCCTGGGCGCTGAACCACGCCGGCGGCGACGAGGCGGTCCTGACCACGCAGGCCGCCAAGGAACTGGTGAACGGGCACACGGTGTACGGGCAGCCGTGGCCGTGGCTGTTCCACATCAAGGGTGTCGCCCTGACGCCGACGATAGACGGCGGCTACGACTTCACGTACGGCTATCCGCCGCTGGCCCCGCTGCTCACCGTGCCGTTCCTGGCCCTGGGCCACGGCGGCGCCCCGGCGACCGCGGCGGTGACGGCCGTACTGATCGTGGGCGCGGTGGTGCTGTGGCGGCTGCTGCCGACGCCGTGGCGGTCGGCGGCCACGATGGTCTGCCTGGGCTTCGCTTTCCTGCCGATGTACGCCCGTCAGGGCTACCCGGCGATCGTCGGCCTGGTCCTGCTGGTGCCGGTGGTGGTGCGCTGGCCGCGGTTCGGCGCCGGGGGCCGGCTGGGTCCCGCCGGGATCGCGCGGGCCGTGTGCATCGGGGCCGCGTGCGCGGCACAGCAACTCCCCTGGTTCGTCGCGCCGTTCCTGCTGGCCGGGGTCTACGCCCTGCGCCGTGGCGAGGTCGGCGGGCGGGCGGCCGCGCGGGTGGTGCTGCGGATCGCCGGGATCGCGGTCGCCACCTGGCTGCTGATCAACGCGTACTTCATCGTGAGCGAGCCGGGCCCGTGGCTGGAGGGCGTCGCCCTGCCGCTGACCCAGGGCGCGGTCCTGCACGGCCAGGGTCTGGTCGACATCTCCCTGTACTTCACCCACGGCAGCGACCGGCTCGACTGGTACGGCCACGCGAGCGCGCTGCTCGCCGCCGCCCTGCTGGTGCTCTTCGTGCTGTTCGTGCGGCGGCTGGGCCCGGCCGCGACCGTGCTGCCCTGGTGCGCCTTCTACCTGGCGACCCGGTCCCAGGACGGCTACTACCTGATGTACACGCCGCTGTGGCTGACGGCGGCGATCACCGCGCCCCTGTCGGAGTTCCGGAACGCGTGGCAGCCGCGGCCCCGCTGGCTGACCGGGCCGCGGCGCCGGCCGGCCCTGGTCGCCGCGGTCGCCCTGCTGATCACGCCCGCGCTGGTGAGCGCGGCCCTCGCGGTGACGGGCGGGCCGCCGCTGCGGATGGACATCACGGCGGCCCGGCACGGCTCGGCGCGCACCCTGTCGACGCTCACGGTGAAGGTCGCCAACACCGGGAGCACCGCGCTGACCCCGCACTACATGCTGACAACGGGTCAGGGCATGAGCCGGTACTGGACGCTCGCGCACGGCCCGGCCACGATCCCCGCGCACACCACGGCGACCGTGGAGCTGCGGGCGCCCAAGGGCGGCTTCCCGTTGCCCACGAAGAAGTACACGCACATCCGGCTACGTGCCTTCACGGCGACCCCGCAGACGCTCTCCACCGAGGACGTGCGCCGGGCCGAGCTGGGCCTCAAGGGCTGAGCGGGCGGCTCAGCCCTCGGTCCGTGCGAAACGCAGCCTCGCCGACACCGTGGTGAGCCCGCGCATCATGCCCAGCTGGTTCCAGCCCATGCCGAACTGGTCCCGGTCCACGGTGAACTCGGCGTCCAGGGTGAGCGCGGCGGCGCCCGCGTCGGTCAGGCGCGCGGTGAAGGTCACGGGCCTGCTGATGCCCCGCACGGTCAGCTGACCGGTCACCCGTACGCCGTCGCCGTCGAGGCGTTCGGCGCCGCGCACCGCGAAGGTGATCTCGGGGTGGTTGTCGGCGTCGAGGAAGTCGGCCGAGCGCAGGTGGGTGTCCCGCTTGGCGTGCTTGGTGTCCACGGAGGCCGCCTCCAGGGTCACGGTGCCGGTGGCCGAGCCGTCGGCGTGCACCTCGCCGCCGCCGGCGACGGCGGTGAACGCGCCCTTCACGGTGACGAGTCCCCACATGGTCTTGTGCCGCAGTCCCACGGTGGACGCGGCCGGGTCGAGCTGCCAGGTGCCTGTCTGCACGGCGACGGTCATGGTCGTACTCCGGAATCGGTTGGTTCAAATTTGGATGACTGGCGGCTCACGCTAGCTCGTCATCCAAATTTGAACAACCCGCTCATCCAAAACTGGGCAACCTTCTGGTCCAAAATTGGACAACAGGTAGACTCGACCCATGTCCGCCTCCGACGCCCACCCCGCCCACCAGCTCGAATGTCCCGCCTCGGCAGGCAGCCTGCTGCCCGCCGAGCTGCGCGCCTGGATGATCCTGCTGGCCGCCACGGGCGCGGTGGAGCAGCGGCTGCGGTCGGTCGTGAAGGAGACCCTCGACGTCTCCCACGACGAGTTCCTGATCCTGTGCCTGCTGGCGGAACAGCCCCGCACCGGACTGCGCATGACCCAGGTCGCCGACCTCCTCGGCCGCCCCAAGACCCGGCTCACCTACCAGATCGCCTGCCTCCAGCGGGCCGGCCTGGTCACCCGCACCTCCGTGTGCGGGGACAAGCGCGGCGTCCAGGTCGCCCTCACCGACAAGGCCCGCGACCTGCTGAACGAGACCTCCGCCCTGCTCGCCGGCACCGTCCGCCAGGCCCTCGCCGACTCCATGGGGCCCGACCAACGCGCGGCGATGTGCGCGCTCGTACCCGATCTGCCGGACCCGGACGAGGAGCCCTCCGACGGCTGAGCGGCGCAGGTCACAAGCGCAAGGAGGGAAACCTCACAGCCCCCGCTCTGCACTCACTTGAGCATGCTGCCCTAGCATCCGAGCCATGACGGTCCTGCCTGACGACGGGCTCTCACTGGCCGCCGAGTTCCCTGACGCGACACACGAGCAGTGGCAACGCCTGGTCGAGGGCGTGCTGCGCAAGTCGGGCAAGGAAGTCTCGGGCGCGGCAGCTGAGGACGCTCTGTCCACGACGCTGGAGGACGGGCTGCGCACCCGGCCCCTGTACACCGCGCGCGACACCGCGCCCGACCCCGGTCTGCCGGGCTTCGCGCCGTACGTGCGCGGCAGCCGCCCCGAGGGCAACACCGCGGGCGGCTGGGACGTACGGCAGCGGCACACCGCCCTCGCGGAGAACGCCGTCCTGGCCGACCTGGAGAACGGCGGCACCTCGCTGTGGCTCGTGCTGGGCGAGGGCGGCATCCCGGTCGACGGGCTGGGCCGGGCCCTGGAGGGCGTGTACCTCGACCTGGCGCCGGTCGTGCTGGACGCGGGCCGGGACACCGGGCAGGCCGCCGAGGCGCTGCTGCGGCTGTACGCGGACAAGGGCGTGGCCGCCGAGGCCGTACGCGGCAATCTGGGCGGCGACCCGCTCGGGTACGAGGCCCGCACCGGCACTCCGCTGGACTTCGCGCCGTACGCCGCCCTGGCCGCGCGCTGCGCCGAGCAGTACCCCGGGCTGCGCGCGCTGACCGTGGACGCGCTGCCGTACCACGAGGCGGGCGGCTCGGCCGCGCAGGAGCTGGGCGCCTCGCTCGCCACCGGGGTGGCGTACCTGCGGGAGCTCACCGAGGCGGGGCTGAGCGTCGAACAGGCCGCCGCGCAGCTGGAGTTCCGCTACGCGGCCACGGCCGACCAGTTCCTCACCATCGCCAAGCTGCGCGCCGCGCGCCGGCTGTGGGCCCGGGTCGCCGAGGTCTGCGGGGCCCCGGGCGCGCAGGTGCAGCACGTGGTGACCTCGCCGGTGATGATGGCCCGCCGCGACCCGTGGGTGAACATGCTCCGCACGACGGTCGCGACGCTCGCCGCCGGGGTCGGCGGCGCCGACTCCGTGACCGTCCTGCCGTTCGACCACGCGCTCGGCCTGCCCGACGCGTTCGCGCGCCGCATCGCCCGCAACACCTCCACGATCCTCATCGAGGAGTCCCACCTGGCCCGGGTCATCGACCCGGCGGGCGGCTCCTGGTACGTCGAGCGGCTGACCGGCGAACTCGCCGAGGCCGCCTGGGAGTTCTTCCGGACGATCGAGCGCGACGGCGGCCAGGTGGCCGTGCTGCGCTCCGGCCGGCTGCGCACCGACCTCGCGACGACCTGGGCGGAGCGCTCCAAGAAGCTCGCCAAGCGGCGCGAACCCATCACCGGGATCAGCGAGTTCCCGCTGCTGGCCGAGAAGCCGGTGGAGCGCGAGCCCGCGCCCGAGCCGCCGTCCGGCGGTCTGCCGCGGGTACGCCGCGACGAGGCGTACGAGGAGTTGCGGGCCCGCTCCGACGCCCACCTCGCGGCGACCGGCGCCCGCCCCCGGATCTTCCTGGCCACCCTCGGCTCGGCCGCCGCTTACACCGCGCGCGCCACCTTCGCCGCCAACCTCTTCCAGGCCGGCGGCATCGAACCGGTCACCGAGGGCGCCTTCGAGGACAGCGGCGCCACCGAGGCCGTGCTGTGCTCCAGCGACGCCCTGTACGCCGAACAGGCCGAGCAGACCGCCGCGTCGCTCAAGGCGGCCGGCGCCCGGCACGTGTTCCTCGCGGGCCGGGGCGAGTACGCCGGCATCGACGGTTACGTCTTCGCGGGCTGCGACGCCATCGACGTGCTGTCCGCCACCCTCGACCGCATGGGAGTGTCCTGATGGGAATCCCCGACTTCTCCGGCATCGAGCTGGGGACACCGGTCGCCGACGGCAGTGCCGATCAGTGGCGTGCGGCCGTCCAGCGGGCCACCGGCAGCGAAGAGCCGTTGTGGGAGACCCCGGAGGGCATCGGGGTCAAGCCGCTGTACACCGGCCGTGACCTGGAGGGCCTGGACTTCCTGGGCACCTATCCGGGCATCGCGCCGTACCTGCGCGGCCCCTACCCGACGATGTACGTCAACCAGCCCTGGACGATCCGCCAGTACGCGGGCTTCTCCACCGCCGAGGAGTCCAACGCGTTCTACCGGCGCAACCTGGCGGCCGGCCAGAAGGGCCTGTCGGTCGCCTTCGACCTGCCCACGCACCGGGGCTACGACAGCGACCACCCGCGCGTGACCGGTGACGTCGGCATGGCGGGCGTGGCCATCGACTCCATCTACGACATGCGGCAGCTGTTCGACGGCATCCCGCTGGACAAGATGACGGTGTCGATGACGATGAACGGCGCCGTGCTGCCGGTGCTGGCGCTGTACATCGTGGCGGCGGAGGAACAGGGCGTACCGCCCGAGAAGCTGGCCGGGACCATTCAGAACGACATTCTGAAGGAGTTCATGGTCCGCAACACCTACATCTATCCGCCGAAGCCGTCGATGCGGATCATCTCCGACATCTTCGCGTTCACCTCGCAGAAGATGCCCCGCTACAACTCGATCTCCATCTCCGGCTACCACATCCAGGAGGCGGGCGCGACGGCCGACCTGGAGCTGGCGTACACGCTCGCCGACGGCGTCGAGTACATCCGGGCCGGGCGTGAAGCGGGCCTGGACGTGGACGCGTTCGCACCGCGCCTGTCCTTCTTCTGGGCGATCGGCATGAACTTCTTCATGGAGATCGCCAAGATGCGGGCGGCCCGGCTCCTGTGGGCGAAGCTGGTCTCCCAGTTCGACCCGAAGAACACCAAGTCCCTGTCCCTGCGCACCCATTCGCAGACCTCGGGCTGGTCGCTGACCGCGCAGGACGTGTTCAACAACGTCACGCGTACGGCCGTGGAGGCGATGGCCGCGACCCAGGGCCACACCCAGTCGCTGCACACCAACGCCCTCGACGAGGCGCTGGCCCTGCCGACCGACTTCTCGGCGCGCATCGCCCGCAACACCCAGCTGCTCATCCAGCAGGAGTCGGGCACCACCCGGGTCATCGACCCGTGGGGCGGCAGCGCGTACGTGGAGAAGCTGACGTACGACCTCGCGCGCAAGGCCTGGGCGCACATCCAGGAGGTCGAGCAGGCGGGCGGCATGGCGCAGGCCATCGACGCCGGCATCCCGAAGCTGCGCGTGGAGGAGGCCGCGGCCCGCACCCAGGCCCGCATCGACTCCGGCCGCCAGCCCGTGATCGGCGTGAACAAGTACCGCGTGGAGAACGACGAGCAGATCGAGGTCCTCAAGGTCGACAACTCCGCCGTACGCGCCCAGCAGATCGAGAAGCTGCGGCGGCTGCGCGCGGAGCGGGACGAGCAGGCCTGCCAGGACGCCCTGGACGCGCTCACCCGGGCCGCCGACGGCAAGGAGAACCTGCTGGAGCTGGCCGTGCGCGCGGCCCGCGCCAAGGCGACGGTCGGTGAGATCTCCGACGCCCTGGAGAAGGTGTACGGCCGGCACGCGAGCCAGATCCGTACGATCTCCGGCGTGTACCGCAACGAAGCAGGCCAGTCCCCGAACGTGGACCGCACCCGCGCCCTGGTGGACGCCTTCGAGGAGGCCGAGGGGCGCCGCCCGCGCATCCTGGTCGCCAAGATGGGCCAGGACGGCCACGACCGCGGCCAGAAGGTGATCGCCACCGCCTTCGCCGACCTCGGCTTCGACGTCGACGTCGGCCCGCTGTTCCAGACGCCGGAGGAGGTCGCCCGCCAGGCGGTCGAGGCGGACGTGCACGTGGTCGGCGTGTCCTCGCTGGCCGCCGGTCACCTCACCCTCGTCCCGGCGCTGCGCGAGAAGCTCGCCGAGGAGGGCCGCGAGGACATCATGATCGTGGTCGGCGGGGTGATCCCGCCGCAGGACGTGCCGACGCTGCGCGAGATGGGCGCGGCGGAGGTGTTCCTGCCTGGGACGGTGATCCCGGACGCGGCGTACGACCTGGTCAAGCGGTTGTCGGCCGACCTCGGCCACGAGCTGTAGCGGAGGCTCTCGGGGTGGCGGCGATCGATCTCGACACGTATGTGAAGGGCGTGCTGGACGGGAAGCGAGCGATCGTGGCCCGCGCGATCACGCTCGTGGAATCCACACGCCCCGCGCACCGGTCGCTGGCGCAGGAGCTGCTGACCCAGCTGCTCCCGCACAGCGGCCGGGCGCGGCGGATCGGCGTGAGCGGGGTGCCGGGTGTCGGCAAGTCGACTTTCATCGACGCGTTCGGCACGATGCTGACCTCGCTGGGCCACCGGGTCGCGGTCCTCGCCGTGGACCCCTCCTCGACCCGTACCGGCGGCTCGATCCTGGGCGACAAGACGCGCATGGAACGCCTGGCGGTCGACCCCGCGGCCTTCGTCCGGCCCTCCCCCAGCGCGGGCACGCTGGGCGGGGTCGCGAAGGCCACCCGGGAGTCGATGGTGGTGATGGAGGCGGCGGGCTACGACGTGGTCCTCGTCGAGACCGTCGGCGTCGGCCAGTCGGAGACGACGGTCGCGGAGATGGTCGACTCCTTCCTGCTGCTGACCCTGGCCCGCACCGGCGACCAGCTGCAGGGCATCAAGAAGGGCGTCCTGGAGCTGGCCGACGTGATCGCCGTCAACAAGGCGGACGGCCCGCACGAGCGCGACGCGAAGGCCGCCGCCCGCGAACTGGCGGGCGCGCTGCGCCTGATGCACGGCAAGGAGGCGTTCTGGACCCCGCCGGTGCTGAGTTGCAGCGCCCGGGAGTCGACGGGCCTGGACACGGTCTGGGAGCGCCTGGAACAGCACCGCACCCTGCTCGACTCCACCGGCCGGCTGACCGCCAAGCGACGCGACCAGCAGGTCGGCTGGACCTGGGCGATGGTCCGCGACGAACTGCTCGGCCGCCTCCACTCCGACCCGGCGGTACGCGAGGCCGCACCGGACCTCGAACGGCAGGTCAGGGAAGGCCGGTTGACGGCGACCCTGGCGGCGGAACGGATCCTGGAGGCGTTCGGCGGGAGCATGACCCCGCCGACGGGCGACTGAGTCGTCACGGGAGCCTCCTCCTCCGCGGGACCGCTGGACCCCGGGTGGGTGCCCGGTGCGGTCAGCGGTGTGCCGGTGACCGGGCGGGTTCGCCGGTCTGCTCGAGGGCGGAGGTGCGCTGGGCCACGATCCGTGTCGGGGTGGAGGTGCCGAGGACGGCGAGGGCGGTCAGCGGCAGCAGCGTGAGTACGGCGATGCCGGCGCCGACCAGGGGCGGTCCGGTCAGTCCGAGGGAGGACTCCAGCGCCGTACCGGCGATGGCGGATCCGGCGGCGATGCCCGTGTTGAAGGCGGAGGTGCTCAGCGCCGAGGTGAGCGTCGGGGCGTCCCCCGCGAACCGCATGGCGAGCGCGGTGACGACCGGGTTCACCGTGAACCCGGTCAGGCCCATGAGGAAGGCCAGGACCGTGGCCGTCAGGGGGTTGGCGGACAGCGGGATCAGCAGGAGCGGCACCAGGGCGGTGGCCGCGGCGGCGGTGAGCGTGGTGGCCATCGGGCGGCGGTCGCCCAGGCGGCCCCTGGTGGTGGTGCCGCCCAGCGCGCCCAGACCGAAGGCGATCAGGACGACCGGTACGGCGCCTTCGGGAACACCTGCGCGTTCGGTCAGCAGCGGCGTGATGTAGCTGTAGGTCGCCAGGACACCGCCCATGATGAACATGGCCGCGCTCAGTGCCAGCCACAGCCGGCCTTGCCGCAGCGCGCGGACCTCGGCCCCGAGGGACACCTCGGCGCGCTGCTCCTGGGCCGGGATGAAGCGGCCGATGAACAGCGCGGCGAGCCCGGACAGGACGGCCAGGGCCCAGAAGGGGCCGCGCCAGCCGGTGAGCCGGCCGGCGAAGGAGCCGACCGGCACGCCGATGACGTTGGCGAGGGTCAGGCCGCCGATCATGAGGCCCATGGCGCGGGCGGAGTTCCGCGGTCCGGCGGCTGTGGTCGCGACGACGGCGCCGACGGACCAGAACGCCCCGGTGGCCAGGGCGGTGACGACCCGGGCGGCGAGGACGACGGCGAAGGAGCCGCTCAGGGCCGCCACCGCATGGCCGAGGCAGAAGGCGGTCAGGGCCAGGATCAGGGTCCGGCGCCGGGGCAGGCGCAGGGTGGCCGCGGCCATGGCCGGCGCGCCCACGATCATGCCGACGGCGAAGGCGGTGATCAGCAGGCCGGCGTGGGAGAGGCCGACGTCGAGGTCGGTGGAGAGCTCCGGCAGCAGGCCGGCGATGACGAACTCGGTGGTTCCCATCAGGAACGTGCCGGCGGCGAGCACCCAGACGACGAAGGGCAGCTTGCCGGGGGTGGTCCCGGATGTGGAACGGCATGGGTGAGCCCTTTCCTCGGGGACGGAGAACGGGATGGGCAGGCCGTCGGAGCGGGCGACGTCCGCGTGCGTCGGCGGGGGGTCCGGTCAGGGGGCGGCTTCGATGGTGATCTTCTCGGCGGTGGCGAGGCGCTCGGCTCCGCCGTCGGCCACGCGACCGAGGACGACCAGGCCGGCGTCGCTGGAGCCGCCGTCGCGGTAGTAGAGGGCCAGGTTGCCCCAGGGGGCGTAGTAGGCCAGGTCACCGGCCCTGGCCGCGGCCGCGTCCGGCGCGCCGGCGGTGGACAGGCGGCGGGGCAGATCGGCGGTCTTCTCCGTCCGGTGGAAGTCGCTCAGGTCGCAGGGCCGCATGCAGGCGTCCACGCCGGTGCTGGACGTCCTCGCCCGCGTCCTCCACCTGGACGACGACGAGCGCGGCTACCTCTTCCAGCTCGCCGGCAAGCCCACCGCCCGCGCCCGGCGCCGCGGCCGGCAGAAGGTGCAGCCGCAGCTCCAGCGCGTCCTGGACGACCTCACCGCCACCCCGGCCATCGTGCAGGGCCGGCGCGGCGACATCCTGGCCTGGAACGCCCTGGCCGCCGCCCTGGTCACCGATTTCTCCCGCATCCCGGAGAAGCACCGCAACTACCCGCGGATCCAGTTCACCGACCCGGCGATGCGCACCCTGTACGCCGACTGGGAGTCCTCCGCGCAGATCTCCGTGGCCCAGCTGCGGATGGAGGCGGCGAAGTACCCGGACGATCCTCGCCTGATCGAGCTGGTCGGTGAACTCTCCCTGCACGACAAGCAGTTCGCCCAGTGGTGGGGCGACCACCGCGTCGCGGCCCGCACCGTCGGCACGAAGACCCTCAACCATCCGGTCGTGGGCGAACTCGTCCTGGACTGGGACACACTCACCGCCAACACCGACCCCGACCAGCACCTGACCGTCTGGACCGCCGAGCCCGGCTCCCCCACCCACGAACGGCTCCGCATCCTCGCCTCCTGGGCCGCCGACCAGAGCCTGTCCGCGGCGCAACCCACGCGCTAGAGGTGCCGACCCTCAAGCGCGCGGCGAAGACCGGCGCGTGCCGGCGCGTGCACCGCCACGGGTCCGGGCGGGACAAGTGGCGCTACGGCGCGGCCTCGTCCGGTGACAGGTAGGAGCAGAAGACGCCGTCCGGGTCGTACCGCGTCCTCAGGCTCCGCAGGCGCTGCCAGTCGTCCGCGATGAAGGAGCGGCGGGCACGGGACGGTGCCGCGGTGAGGTCCGCCTCGGCGATGTAGTGCCCCGTCCCGAAGGGTTCCACCCTGTGCATCGCCTCCCGCAGCCAGCCGCTGTTGGCGGCGTCCTGGCGGGGGTCGTCCCAGACGGCGTAGGGAACGACATAGCTCTCCCCGAGCACCGAGAAGGCCATGTCCGGCGACGGCCGGCCTGCCGGCGAGAACGGTGCGAGGACCAGCGATCTGTGCGAAGGGGCCGAGTCGACGACATCCGCGAGCTCGCCGAGAAGCGTGGGGAAGCCGGCGTCCGACCACAGGGTGTCCGCCGCATAGCGCAGTTGCGGAGGCCACAGGGCGCCGGAGGAGTCGTACAGGGCCTTGAACGTCGTCGGCTCGTCCAGTTGGCGGGAGAGGGAGCTCTGGCCCAGGGGACAGTGGCGCAGCGGCAGCAGAAAGTCGTCGGCCTCCTGTCGCGACGCGGCGAAGGCGGTACCGGTGACGGTCACCCCTTTGGGACCCGGCTTCGGACCGGGGTCGACCGTGCCGAGGGAGAAGCTCAACTCGACGTTCGGGGACAGCCCTGCGGCCAGCTCGGTGGCCCAGTGCGTCGCCTCGGTGACGTTCGCGAGGGGGAAGGTCCACCTCGTGCTCGTGATCGCGCCGGGGTGGGGATACAGCCTCAGGCGGAAGGCGGTGACCGCGGCGAAGAAGCCGGGACCCGCTCCCCGGGCCGCCCAGAACAGATCCCTGTGCTCGCTCTCGCTGCAGGTGACCGGCTCCCCGTCCGCGGTCACGGCTTCCAACCGCTCGACACTGGCGCACGCCGGCCCGCGGGCGCCGGAATTCCAGCCGAGCCCTCCGCTGAGGAGGTATCCGCCGACGGCGACGGACCCGCAATGGCCCGTGGGGAAGGCGAGTCCGTGGCGGCCGAGTTCCGCGGTGAGCTGCCCGCCCGTGACGCCGGGCTGTACCGTCGCCGTCGCGGTGGCGGGGTCGACGGCGCAGCCGCGGAGCCCGGACAGGTCGATGAGCATGCCCCCGTCGCGCAGGGGCGACCCGCACCAGTTGTGTCCCCCCGACCGTATGGCGACCTGGAGGCGCCGGGACCGGGCCAGCCGCACCGCTTCCACGACATCACCGGCCGAGGACGCGCGAACGATGACGTCCGGGAACCGCGCCGGTGTCAGCGCGTTCCACACGACGGCCCTGCGGATGTCTTCGTAACCGGCGTCGTTCCGCCCTACGGACAGCCCCTCGAGACCGCGAATCTGCGTGTGGCGGCTCATCCTGCGCTCCTTGCCCCGGCACCCGCGGTCCGCTGCACGCCCTCGGGGCGGAGAAGTTGCGGAGACCGCCGTTGTACATGACGCTGAAAAGACGTTGTTTACGCTATTCAGTGATGAGCCAGGGCGGTTTGGGCCTTTCCAGCCTACCTCGCAGCCCGCAGCGAAACGACCGGTGGCGGGCAGGGATTGCCACGGACACCATGAAATCCTTCGTCATGAGGAACGTCGGCGAGGTCGCCGTCCTCGACAAACGCGTTCCGGAACCGGGACCGAATGACGCCGTGGTGCGTACGACCACCGCGATGATCTGCAGTTCCGACGTCCATACGGTGAGGGGAGCGATCCCGGTCGCCCCCGATGTCACCCTGGGACACGAGGCCGTGGGAACGGTCCATGCGCTCGGCTCCGCGGTGGAAGGACTCGCCGAAGGCGAACGCGTGGCGGTGGGTGGAGTCACGCCCTGCTTTCAGTGCGAATTCTGTCAGCGCGGTCTGTCCTCGCAGTGCGGGGGCGAAATGATGGGCGGAGCCAGGTTCACCGTGCGGAGGGACGGCAGCCTGGCGGAGTACTTCCTCGTGAACAACGCACAGGCGAATCTCGCTCCCATTCCCGAGGCCCTGTCCGACCACCAGGCCCTGTACGCGACGGACATGCTGTCGACCGGATTCGTCGCCGCGGAACACGCCGAACTCGACTTCGGGCAGACCGTCGCCGTCTTCGCTCAGGGAGCGGTGGGCCTTTCGGCCACCATCGGGTGCCGGCTGCGCGGCGCCGGGTTCGTCATCGCCGTCGAATCGCGGCCCGAACGGCAGGAACTGGCCCGTCACTTCGGCGCCGACGTGATCGTCGATCACACGCGCTGCGATCCCGTCGAGCGGATCCTTGAACTGACGGACGGGCAGGGTGTGGATGCGGCCATCGAGGCGCTGGGCACTCCGGGTACCTGGGAAGCGACGTTCCGCGTCACCAAGCCGGGCGGCCACATCTCCAACGTCGGCTACCACGGCGAAGTGCCGGAACCGCTGAGGATCCCGCTGGAGCCCTTCGGGTACGGCATGTCCGACAAGCATGTCCACGCGGGGCTGAACCGAGGGGGCAGGGAGCGCCTGAGGCGGATCTTCCGGCTGATGCGGCACGGCAGGGTGGACCCACTCCGATGACGACGCACGCGTTCGGCTTCGACGAGGTCGAGCGGGCGTTCCGGATGATGGAAGCCGGGGCCGACGGCATCATCAAGCCACTGATCCACTTTGGCGGTTGACGGCGGGGGTCTGGCGGTTGACGGCCGGGGGACGCCATCAGACAGTGAGACCGAAAACCAGGAGGAGCGCCGCGTAACACACCGCCACGACGGCCGCACCCGCCAGGTCGGTGCGCCGCGAACGCGGCCGGTCGGGTGCCAGCCAGAAGGCCAGGGCGCGGTTGACGACCAGCGGCATCAGGAGCCAGGTCAGAATCGCGACACTCAGTACGTTCGAGATGAAGAGGCCGAGGTAGCCCGGAACGTCGGCATGCGTGAGGGCGCGCCCTACGGTGAGGTTGAGCACCATGACGGTGGGGTACAGCGCGAGAAGAACGGACATGGCCTGCTTCCAGTTGGGCGGGACACCCGCCTGCTCCCCTTCGCCGAAGCGGAACCATCCGCTGAAGGCCGACGCGATCTCGCGCACGTCGTAGTCGGCGACGCAGTCGCGCCCCTCGTCCAGCAGCTTCCTGCGGACATCCGACTGCAGCCACTGGTCGAGGTGTTCGCGGGTGTCGAACCGGAACACGACGACCCAGCGGTCCTGAATGCCCTCGACCGGCGCGAAGAGTTCGGATCCCATGAAACCCGGGTACTTCTGCTGGGCCTTCAGCACCTTGTCCTGCCAGCGCTCGAAGTCCTGCTCGCGACCTGGCCGCACCGTGTGGGAGACGACGGCCGTCACGGCCTCCTGAGCCGGCTGCCCTCCGTGCAGAACCTCCTGGGAGGGCTCCTCCTCGAACAAGTCGCGTCCGTCGTCGAGGAGTTGCCGGCGCGAAGCCGACCCGAGCCAGGCTCTCAACCGGTCGACGTCCGAGAAGCGGAACACCACGACCCACTGGTTGTCGTCGGCGGAGTCGGGCGGGTACAGCTCCGTTCCCTCGAAGCCGTCGAAGACCCGTACGGCCCGGTTCACCTGCTCCTGCCAGCGCTTGTAGTCCTCCTCGCGACCGGGGACGACCTTCTGCGAGGTCACCACGGTTGCTCCGGCTCCACCACGGCCGCGGTTTGCGCTGGCGCTCATACGGAGTAGCCTAATCGCAAAGGGACTTATGGGACAAATGGGGGAAAGTTTAATCACGTTCTTGGAATGAGTTGACATCGATCGAATGCCTAAGCTGATGCGGAGCGGAGGCGTCATGGGTCACAAGGAGTTCCTGACGGAAGCGGTACAACTGGCCACGGAGTCGGTGGAGAACGGCTGGGGCGGCCCGTTCGGCGCCGTGCTCACCCGGGACGGCGAGATCATCGCCCGTGGCCAGAACCGTGTCCTCCTGACCGGCGACCCGACCGCACATGCCGAGGTGGAGGCCATCCGCAAGGCGTCCCAGCTCCTCAACCCGCAGGCGCCCACCATCTCGGAGGAGCACCACAACGAGGGCACCCTGGAATACGTGCAGCGCCCCGAAGGCTCCCCCGACCCGGTGCCGGAGCGGGCCCGGATGCTGCAGGGCTGTTCGATCTACATCAGTGGCGCACCGTGCCCCATGTGCATGAGCGCCATCTACTGGTCGCGCATCGACAACGTCTACTTCAGCTGCGACCTGGAAGCCACCCGGAAGATCGGCTTCGACGACGCCTTCCAGTACGAGGACTTCCAGAAGCCGCTGGACCGGCGCCGGATCCACATCGAGCAGATCCACCCGGAGCTGGGCGCGAGGGCATACGAAGCCTGGGAGACGAAGCCTGACCGGCACGCCTACTGACGGGTGCCGCGGCAGGCGGCTTCGTCCGGCGCTCGCAACCTCAGCGGGAAACAGCCACCACCGAGGAAGCGGAACGGCTCGCCCGGTGGATCACGCCCCTGAAGTCCCCTTCTGCACGGGCTCCAAAATCGCCACGCACTCCACGTGATGCGTCATCGGAAACAGATCGAACGCCCGAAGCGTCCGCACCCGGTACCCGCCCTCGCGGAAGTACGCCAGGTCCCGGGCCAGCGCGGCGGGATCGCAGGCGACGTAGGCGATGCGGCGGGCGTCGAGGGAGCAGAGGTGGGCGACCGTGGTGCGGCCGGCGCCGGCGCGGGGCGGGTCGAGGACGATCAGGTCGACCTCGGTGATGCCCGTGCGCGGCAGGACCGACTCGACCTTGCCCTGCTCGATGCGCACGCGCGGGAAGTCGGCGAGGTTGTGCCGCGCGTCCTCCACCGCACGCTTGCCGGACTCGATGCCGAGGACCGCGCCCTTCTCGCCGAGCCGGTCGGCGAGCGCGCCCGCGAACAACCCCACTCCGCAGTAGAGGTCCAGGGCCATCTCGCCCTTGCGGGGGAGCAGTCCCTGCATGACCGCCGTCACCAGGGTGTCCGCCGCCTTCGGGTGGACCTGCCAGAAGCCGCCGCCCGCGACCCGGTGCGTACGGCCGTCCGCGCGCTCGCGGACGAAGGGGCGGCCGTGGACGCGGTGGACGCCACCGGACTTCTCGTCGACCCTCAGGACCGACACCGGCTTGTCCAGTTCGACCAGGGGCAGACGGGCGCCCGGGCGCGGCGTGAGGATCACCTGGCGGTCCTGCGAGCCCGTCGCCGCGATGGCCTCGACCGACTCCATGCCGGTCCAGTCCCGCCGCTCGATGCCCAGCTCGCTGACCCCCTCCGCCGCGATCATGCAGTGGTCGATGCGCTCGATCTCGTGCGAGCGGTGGCGGCGCAGCCCTGCGTGGCCCTCGGCGTCGACGGCGTACTGGACGCGCGTGCGCCACTGCGGGACCTGGCCGGCCGGCAGCTTGTCGCCCTCGGCCGGCATCACCGTGCCGTCCCAGCCGGCCTCCTCGGGCGTGAGGCCCGCGAGCCGCTTGAGCTGCTCGGCGATCACCTCGCCCTTGAGGCGGCGCTGGGCGCCCGGCTTGGCGTGCTGCCAGTCGCAGCCGCCGCAGCGGCCCGGCCCGGCGAAGGGGCAGGGCGCCTCGATGCGGTCCTTGGAGGGCTCCAGGATCCGTACGGCGTCCGCGCGGAGGAAGCGGGCGCCCTCCTCGCCCTCGGTCACCCGCACCACCACCCGCTCGCCGGGCAGCGCGTGCCGGACGAACAGCACCTGGCCCTCGGCCGTGCGGGCGATGCAGTGGCCGCCGTGGGCGACGGGGCCGATCTCGACCTCGTACTCCTCCCCGACCAGCGACTTCTTCTCTTCTGCCTGCATGGCGGGGTGACTCCAGATCGGGAACGGGAAACGGCCGGACAACAGCCCACCAGTCTACGTGGCTGTCGTCCGGCCGTTCACCACAGGCCGGGGCCCCGGCTCCGTCCCGGATCGGTCCGGGCTCAGTCCTTGGCCGTCGACGCCTCCTTCGGCCGCTCCGCCGCCGGGCCCCGTCGCACCGCACCCGGGGCGTTCCACTCCTGCCGCTTACGGGCCCGCACCTTCGCCACCTCGGAGGACGCCAGCTGGTAGGGCACGGAGGTGACCATCACGCCGGGCGTGAACAGCAGGCGGCCCTTCAGGCGCAGGGCGCTCTGGTTGTGCAGCAGATGCTCGTACCAGTGGCCGACCACGTACTCGGGGATGATCACGGAGACCGCGTCGCGCGGCGACTCCTTGCGCAGGCTCTTGACGTACTCGATCACCGGGCGGGTGATCTCGCGGTAGGGCGAGTCCAGGACCTTCAGCGGTACGTCGATGCCGCGCCGCTCCCACTCCTCGCGCAGCGCCTTGGTCTCGGCCGGGTCGACGTTGACCGTCAGCGCCTCCAGGGTGTCCGAGCGCATCAGCTTGGCGTAGGCCAGGGCGCGCAGGGTGGGGCGGTGGATCTTCGAGATCAGCACCACCGAGTGCACCCGGGACGGGCGGACCATGTCGTCGGCCGGGCCCTCGGGGGCCGCGATCTCCTCGGCGACGCGGTCGTAGTGCTTACGGATCGCGGTCATCGTCACGTAGAAGATGCACATGCCCATGAGCGCCACCCAGGCGCCGTGCGTGAACTTCGTGACCAGGACGACGACGAGCACCAGGCCGGTGAAGAAGGCGCCGAAGGCGTTGATCGCGCGGGAGCGCATCATGTGGCGGCGCTTGGCCTGGTCCTGCTCGACCGCGAGGTGGCGGTTCCAGTGCCGGACCATGCCGGTCTGGCTGAGCGTGAAGGACACGAACACGCCGACGATGTACAGCTGGATCAGCCGTGTGGAGTCCGCGCCGTAGATGACGGTCAGCAGAGCCGCGGCGCCCGCGAGCAGCACGATGCCGTTGGAGAAGGCGAGGCGGTCGCCGCGGGTGTGCAGCTGGCGCGGGAGGTAGCGGTCCTGGGCCAGGATCGAGCCGAGCAGCGGGAAGCCGTTGTAGGCCGTGTTCGCCGCGAGGAACAGGACCAGGGCCGTCGCCGCCGCGAGGACGACGAACAAGAAACTGCCCTTGCCGAAGACGGCCTCGGCGACCTGCGAGATCACCGGGTTCTGGACATAGCCGGAGCCGAGCGGGTGCCCGTTGTGGATCAGGTCGGTGGCCGGGTTCTCGGCCATGCGCACCTTGGTCGACATCGCGAGGGCGATGATGCCGCAGAACATGGTGACGGCCAGCAGGCCCATCATCGCGAGCGTGGTCGCCGCGTTCTTCGACTTGGGCTTGCGGAAGGCCGGGACGCCGTTGGAGATGGCCTCCACACCCGTGAGCGCGGCACAGCCGGAGGAGAAGGCCCGCAGCAGGAGGAAGACGAGCGCGAAGCCCGCGAGGCCCTGGTGCTCGGCCTTGATGTGGAACTCCGCGGTCGGCGCGCGCATGGTGTCGCCGAGGACCAGGCCGCGTACGGCGCCCCACACGATCATGATGAAGACGCCGCCGACGAACACGTACGTCGGGATCGCGAAGAGCTTGCCCGACTCCTTCACACCGCGCAGGTTCATGAGCGTCAGCAACACGATCACGGCGGTGGCGCACAGCACCTTGTGCTCGACCACGAACGGGATCGCGGAGCCGAGGTTCTCGATGCCGGAAGCGATGGAGACGGCGACGGTGAGGACGTAGTCCACCAGCAGGGCGCTGGCCACGGTCAGGCCCGCCTTGGGGCCGAGGTTGGTGGTGGCGACCTCGTAGTCACCGCCGCCGCTCGGGTAGGCGTGGACGTTCTGCCGATAGGAGGCGACGACCGTGAACATCAGCACCACGACCGCGACGGCGATCCACGGGCTGAAGTGGTACGCCGACACGCCCGCGATGGACAGGACCAGCAGGACCTCCCCCGGCGCATAGGCGACGGAGGACAGCGGGTCGGAGGCGAAGACGGGCAGTGCGATGCGCTTCGGCAGGAGCGTTTCACCCAGCCGGTCACTGCGCAGTGCGCGCCCGATCAGAATCCGTTTGGGCACGTCGGTCAGTTTGGACACGAGAGAGGATCGTAGGCCTTCGAACTGGCAACCGCCCACCCGGTGCCCGGGATCTGCCTCACGAGTGAAATCAGGGGCGCATGGAACTGCGGATTCCGCGGTCCGCGCGCTCCCCGTGCCTAGATGGCAAACCCCGCTTGTCATCGCACCTCGGAGGACCCATGCCCGCCATCGCGGAGCTCATCGGGGCGACGCTCGCCCTCCTCGGCCTCGGAATCCTGACCCTGTGCAGCGTGCGCAGCATCACGCGCCGGCGCCCGGCCCCGGTGGTCGCCGACACCGATCGCTGACGCTGCTAACGCGCGTGATCGCGGACCGTGATCACGGCAACCCGCGCAGGGGGGTGCCGACCCCCCGCCGCCCGTGTGTAGCTTTGGGCCTCGGTCTGAGAACCTGTTAAGGCCAAATCAATGACTCTTGACCTCGGAAGGACGGTCGTGCACATCGTCATCATGGGTTGCGGGAGAGTGGGTTCCGCTCTCGCCCAGACCCTGGAGCAACAGGGCCATACGGTCGCCGTGATCGACCAGGACCCGACCGCCTTCCGTCGGCTGGGCCCGGGCTTCGGGGGCCGCCGTGTCACCGGTGTGGGCTTCGACCAGGACACCCTGCGCGAAGCGGGCATCGAGGAGGCCGGTGCCTTCGCCGCCGTCTCCAGCGGTGACAACTCCAACATCATCTCCGCACGCGTGGCCCGCGAGATGTTCGGGGTGGAGAACGTGGCCGCCCGTATCTACGACCCGCGCCGCGCCGAGGTCTACCAGCGCCTGGGCATCCCCACCGTGGCGACGGTCCGCTGGACCGCAGACCAGATGCTGCGCCGGCTGCTGCCCTCCGGTGCCGAGCCGCTGTGGCGCGACCCCACCGGCGGGGTGCAGCTCGCCGAGGTGCACGCCTCCCCGAAGTGGGTCGGGCACAAGATCAGCAAGCTGCAGGACGAGACGGGCGTCCGCGTGGCGTTCCTGACCCGCCTCGGCGAAGCGATCCTGCCGACCTCGCAGACGGTGCTGCAGGAGGGCGACCTCGTGCATGTGATGATGCGGTCGGACGACGTCGAGAAGGTCGAGGCGGCGTTCGCCGAGGGCCCGGAAGAGGAGAGCGGTCACTGATGAGGGTCGCCATTGCCGGAGCCGGCGCCGTCGGCCGCTCGATCGCGGGCGAGCTGCTGGAGAACGGTCACGAGGTCCTGCTGATCGACAAGGCCCCGACCGCCATCTCGGTGGAGCGGGTGCCCCAGGCGGAGTGGCTGCTGGCCGACGCCTGCGAGATCACGTCCCTGGACGAGGCGGCGCTCCAGCGCTGCAACGTCGTCATCGCCGCGACCGGCGACGACAAGGTCAACCTGGTCGTCTCGCTGCTCGCCAAGACGGAGTACGGCGTCCCGCGCGTCGTCGCCCGCGTCAACAACCCGAAGAACGAGTGGCTGTTCAACGAGGCCTGGGGCGTGGACGTGGCCGTCTCCACCCCGCGTCTGATGTCCGCCCTGGTCGAGGAGGCGGTGAGCGTCGGCGACCTGGTCCGGCTGCTCCGCTTCAGCCACGGCGACGCCAACCTCGTCGAGCTGACCCTGCCCGAGGAGTCGGCCCTGGCCGGCACCCAGGTGGGCGACGTGCAGTGGCCGGAGGACACCTCCCTGGTCACGATCATCCGCGGCACCCGGGTCCTGACCCCGTCCAAGGAGGACTCCCTGGAGCCGGGCGACGAACTCCTCTTCGTGGCCGCCCAGGCCCGCGAGGAGCAGCTGGAGGAGCTGCTGTCGGTACGGCGCGAGGACACGCAGGGCTAGCCGGCGCGCTGCCACGCCGAGGGCCCGGGGATCGCAGGATCCACCGGGCCCTTCCCGTGCGCGGGCTCGGGTACGCCGCCTCCGACGGCAGGCCGCGCTCCGCCATGCGAACGGCCCGGGACCTCTGCGGGTCTCGGGCCGTTGCGAAGCCGCGGCGCCGAAGTCGCGGTGCCGCCGTCGGTCAGGCCTCCCGGCGGTGCCGGCCCCCGGTCGACTCGCCGCTCTCGGTGGCCAGTGCCGCCTTGCGCTCCTGCTCGGCCTTCTCCTCGGCCTCCATCTCGGCGAAGACGTCGATGGGCGCGGGCGCCTTCGCGAGGAAGATCCAGGTGAGCCAGACCGCCAGCAGGAACGGCGGGATCTTCAGGGCGACCAGGACCCAGCCGAGCCTGGTGGTGTCGGACCACCAGTAGAGCGGGAAGAGGATCGCGCACTTGGCGAGCAGGATCAGGCCCCAGGCCCAACTCGCCTTCACGTACGCCTTCTTGCGGCCGGGGTTGCGGGCGCGCCAGGAGAGGTTCTCCTTGAAGACCGGGCCGAGGATCAGGCCGATCAGGGGCACACCGGCCAGGGTCGTGACGATGTACGCCAGCGCCAGGCCCAGCGTGTAGAGCATGCCCGGCAGGTAGAAGTCCTTGGCGTTTCCGGTGAACATCGCGAAGACGACACCGAAGGCCACACCGAAGACGCCGCTGAAGGCGTGCTTGACGGTGTCCTTCATCGCCAGCCGGACCACGACCAGGACCAGGGACACGATCAGCGCGGCGATCGCCGACACGTGCAGGTCCTTGTTCACCGTGAAGATCGCGACGAACAGCAGGCCCGGCACGACCGTCTCGACCATGCCGCGGACACCGCCGAACGCCTCGAACAGCGCGGCCTCGGTCACCGCACGGGCATCGCCGGTTCCGTCGGGCGGACTCTGGTCGGTGCCTTCGGTCGGCTTGTCGAAGGACGTCACCGGCTACTCCCGTCCAAGGGGTCGCAGTTCGTATTTCGGGTTGAACAGCACCCGGCGGCCCCGGCTCATCGAGATCCGGCCCGATGCGATCAGCTTGCGCCCCGGTTCTATGCCCACGATGGAACGCCTGCCGAGCCACACCACGTCCAGCGCAGCGGAGCCGTCGAACAGCTCGGCCTCCAGCGCGGGAACCCCGGCGCGGGGACGCAAGGTGACCGTGCGCAAGGTACCAGTTACGGTGACGATCTGCCGGTCGTGGCAGTCACCGATCTTGGTACAGCCCGCGGCGTCGGCGTCCTCACGCAGCTCCTCGGACTCCAGGTCCTCCTGCGACGAGGAGAGCCGGTCGAGCATGCGCCGGAACCGGCCGGCCGGCTTTTCGGAACGAGGAACAGCACTCATACCTGAAGCGTACCGGGGCACACCGACAGCGCCGTAGCCCAGCTCACTTCGCGGCCAGCTCACTTCGCGGCCCGCTCACTTCTCGAACCGGTAGCCCATGCCCGGTTCCGTGATGAAGTGCTTCGGGTGCGAGGGGTCCGTCTCCAGCTTCCGCCGCAGCTGGGCCATGTACACGCGCAGGTAGTTGGTCTCGGTGCCGTACGACGGCCCCCACACCTCCTGCAACAGCTGCTTCTGGCCGACCAGGCGACCGGTGTTGCGGACCAGCACCTCCAGCAGGTGCCACTCGGTCGGGGTGAGGCGGACGTCCTTGCCGGCGCGGTTGACCTTCTTGGCGGCCAGGTCGACGGTGAAGCCCTCGGTCTCCACGGTCGTCATGTCCTCCTCGCCGGGCCCGACCGGCTCGGCCCGGCGGACGGCGGCCCGCAGCCGGGCCAGCAGCTCGTCCATGCCGAAGGGCTTGGTGACGTAGTCGTCGGCGCCCGCGTCCAGCGCCTCGACCTTCTCGTCCGAGGAGTGCCGGGCGGACAGGACCAGGATGGGCACGCGGGTCCAGCCGCGCAGGCCCCGGATCACCTCGACGCCGTCCATGTCCGGCAGGCCCAGGTCGAGCACGACCACGTCGGGGTGCCGGGAGGCGGCGAGTTCGAGGGCGGTACGGCCGTCGGGCGCCGCGTCGACCTCGTACTTGCGTGCCTTGAGGTTGATCACGAGGGCGCGCACGATCTGCGGCTCGTCGTCGACCACGAGCACCCGGGTCATGAGGCCTGCCTTTCTGGTTCTGCGACGTCCCGGCCCGCAACGAGGGCCCCGGGACGCGATCCTGCCGCGCGGAGGCTCAGGACCATCGTGAGTCCGCCGCCCGGCGTGTCCTCGGCGTCGAGGGTGCCGCCCATGGCCTCCGCGAAACCGCGGGCGACCGCGAGGCCGAGGCCCACCCCGGCACCGCGCGGGGCGTCACCGTACCGCTGGAACGGCTCGAAGATCCGGTCCTTGGCCTCGTCCGGCACGCCCGGTCCGCGGTCCACCACGCGCACCTCGACCCGGTCGGCTATGGCGCTGGCGGAGACCAGCACGGGACGGCCCCTCGGGCTGTACTTGACGGCGTTCTCCACCAGGTTGGCCACGGACCGCTCCAGCAGCCCGGGATCGACCTCGACCATCGGCAGGCTCTCGGGCACGTCCAGCTCGACGCTGCCCTCCGGGACGCCCCCGAGTGCCATCGGTACGACCTCGTCCACGTCGATCTCGCGGATCAGCGGGGTGACCGTGCCGGTCTGCAGGCGGGACATGTCGAGGAGGTTGCCGACGAGGTGGTCCAGCCGGTCGGCGCCCTCCTCGATCGCGGCCAGCAGCTCCGCCCGGTCCTCGTCGGACCACTCGACGTCGTCGGAGCGCAGCGAGGTCACCGCGGCCTTGATGCCGGCCAGCGGGGTGCGCAGGTCGTGGCTGACGGCGGCGAGCAGGGCGGTGCGGATGCGGTTGCCCTCGGCGAGCGCACGGGCCTGGTCGGCCTCCTGCTGAAGGCGGCGGCGGTCGAGGGCGACGGCGGCCTGCGCGGCGAAGGCGGCGAGCACCCGGCGGTCCTCGGCGGGCAGCACCCGCCCGGTGAGCGCGAGCGCCATGTGGTCGCCGACCGGCATGTCGACGTCGGCGTCCTCCGGCCGCTCCAGCGGGCGCCCGAATCCGGCGCGCCCGGCGCAGGTCCACGGCTCGGTGTCGCTCGCCCGTTCCAGCAGCGCGGCCGACTCCATCGCGAAGGTCTCCCGGACCCGCTCCAGCAGCTCCTCCAGGCTGGTCTCGCCGCGCAGCACGTTCCCGGCGAGGAAGGAGAGTATCTCCGACTCGGCGCGCAGCCGGGCGGCCTGGTGGGTGCGCCGGGCGGCGAGGTCCACCACCGAGGCGACCGACATGCCGACACCGAAGAAGATCGCGATGGCGACGATGTTCTTGGGGTCGGCGATGGTCAGCCGGTGCAGGGGCGGGGTGTAGAAGTAGTTCAGCAGCAGCGAGCCGAAGGCGGCCGAGGCCAGCGCCGGGAAGAGCCCGCCCAGCAGGGCCGCCGCGACCGTCAGCGTCAGGAACAGCAGCATGTCGTTGGCGAGGCCGAGGGCGACGCTGTTCAGCAGTACCGCGAGGACCGCGGGGCCCGCGAGGCCCACCGCCCAGCCCCAGATGATCCGGGCCCGCCCGAGCCGTGCGCCCCGGGCCACGGGCAGTCCGCGGCCCTTGGCGACCTCCTCGTGGGTGACGATGTGGACGTCGAGGTCGGGACCGGACTCGCGGGCGACCGTGGCGCCGACGCCGGGCCCGAAGACGTACTGCCAGGCCTTGCGGCGCGAGGAGCCCAGCACGATCTGGGTGGCGTTCACGCCCCGTGCGAAGTCGAGCAGGGCGGCCGGTATGTCGTCGCCGACCACGTGGTGGAAGGTGCCGCCGAGGTCCTCCACCAGGGTGCGCTGGACGGCCAGCTCCTTCGGGGAGGCCGAGGTCAGCCCGTCGCTGCGGGCTATGTAGACGGCCAGCACCTCGCCGCCGGCGCCCTTCTCCGCGAGCCGCGCGGCACGCCGTATGAGGGTGCGGCCCTCGGGCCCGCCGGTCAGCCCGACGACGATCCGCTCGCGGGAGCCCCAGATCTTGGAGACCCGGTGTTCGCTGCGGTAGGCGTTCAGGTATTCGTCGACCCGGTCCGCCACCCACAGCAGCGCCAGCTCGCGCAGGGCGGTGAGGTTTCCGGGGCGGAAGTAGTTGGACAGGGCCGCGTCGACCTTGTCCGGCTTGTAGATGTTGCCGTGCGCCATCCGGCGGCGCAGCGCCTCCGGGGACATGTCGACCAGCTCGATCTGGTCGGCCCGCCGTACCACCTCGTCGGGCACGGTCTCGCGCTGCCGCACCCCGGTGATCGACTCCACGACGTCGCCGAGTGACTCCAGGTGCTGGATGTTGACGGTCGAGACCACGTCGATCCCGGCCGCCAGCAGTTCCTCCACGTCCTGCCAGCGCTTGGCGTTGCGGGAGCCGGGGACGTTGGTGTGGGCGAGTTCGTCCACCAGGGCGACGGCCGGGGCACGGCGCAGTACGGCGTCGACGTCCATCTCGCCGAAGCGGCTGCCCCGGTACTCCAACTGCCTGCGCGGCACCTGCTCCAGGCCGTGCAGCATCACCTCGGTGCGCGGCCGGTCGTGGTGCTCGACGAAGCCCACGACACAGTCGGTGCCCCGCTCCACACGGCGGTGGGCCTCCGACAGCATCGCGTAGGTCTTGCCCACGCCCGGTGCCGCACCGAGGTAGATCCGAAGCTTGCCGCGTGCCATGGCCCCATTGTCTTCCCGTGACTGCTGCGTACGCAGCGTCGACCTTACGGCCAACAATCACGGCAAACGGGACGGGGAAGTCTGCGGCGGACAACTTTGACGCATCCCTGATGAGAGGCGGGCGGGCCGGCCGGTTCAGTGCTCGACGATCTCGCCGTCGCGCAGTTCCAGCACCCGGTCGGCCAGGTCGAGGAGGGTAGCGTCATGCGTGGCGACCAGGGCGGACGGGGGTCCGTCGTGGTCGGAGGAGGCCGGCCGCTCGCTGCGTACGACGGCCCGGAGCAGCTCCATGACGGCGTGCCCGGTCTCGGCGTCGAGCTGGCCGGTCGGTTCGTCGGCGATGAGCAGGGCCGGCCTGTTGGCGAGGGCGCGGGCGATGGCGACCCGCTGCTGCTGTCCGCCGGACAGCTCGCCGGGCCGCTGGGCGGCGTGCCCCGCCAGCCCGACGAGGGAGAGCAGCAGCTCGACCCGTTCCTCGCGCTCGCGCGGGTCGGCACGGCGCAGCCTGAGCGGTACGCCGACGTTCTCGGCCGCGGTGAGGATCGGGATGAGCCCGAAGGACTGGAAGACGAACCCGATCCGGTCCCGGCGCAGCCGCAGCAGCTCGCTCTCGCCCAGCTCCCCCAGCTGCCGCCCGTCGACCTCCACCCGCCCTCGGTCGGGCGTGTCGAGCCCGCCGACGATGTTCAGCAGGGTGGTCTTCCCGGATCCCGAACGCCCCTTGAGCGCGACGAGCTCACCGCGCTGCACCTCCAGCGAGACGCCGCGCAAGGCGTGGACGGCCGCCGCGCCCCGCCCGAACGACTTGTGGACGTCCTCGACCCGAACCATGGCCTCGGTGACCACCCGACTGCCCATACCGCCTCCCCCATCGGTCGGGCGCCAGTATGGCGCCCCGGAAGGGGCGCGGGGAACTGCGCGAGCAACCACGACGAACCCGCACTCGGCAGCGGCGGCGAATCCACAACGGCGGGACCCCGCAACAAGCGGGCCGCACCCCCTCAGAGGCACGGCCCGTGCATCCCCGCTGAACCCGGCGGAGCGCCTAGCGGACCTCGGTGATCTCCGGCCCGCGCTGAAGCTGGCCCATCCCGCCCGAGAACCGGGAGGACTCGTCCTGCTGGACGCCCTCGGGCACCATCTGCGCGTCGTTCGGCAGCTTCAGGACGATCGGGTCGCGGGGCGCCATCGGCCCCTCGCCGCGGACCACGACGGTGTCGCGGAAGATCTGCTCCAGCAGCCCGGCGGCCTGCGGCTGCACCGCGCCCTGCCCGGAGATCACACCGCGCAGGAACCACCGCGGGCCGTCCACGCCCACGAACCGCACGACCTGGAAACCACCCGTGCCGTCCGGCAGCTGCACCGGCACCTGAGCGCGCAGCTCCCAGCCCAGCGGGCCCTCGACCTCGTCGACGATGCCACCCTGCTGGGTGATGCCGGACGCGATCTCCTCGCGGACCTCGCCCCAGATGCCCTCGCGCTTGGGCGCGGCGAAAGCCTGGAGCTGGATGGCGCTGTCGCGCAGCACGACGGTCGCGGCGACGATCGCGTCACCGGCGACCTCGACCCGCAGCTCCATACCGTCGACGCCCGGGACGAAAAGACCGCCGAGGTCGACACGGCCCTCACCCGGCTCGCGCACCTCGCTGCTGTCCCACGGCCCGTCGGGCCGGGGCCCGGGCTCCAGCCGGACGCGCTCGCGCTCGCGCTCGGCCTCCACTTCCTCGTCCGCCTCGGTGTCGACGCTGTCGACGACCTGCTCGGCCTCGCCGGCCGCGTCCTCGGCGGCACCCTTCTTCTTGCGACGTCCGAACACGTCACTGTCCTTCCCGGTCGGATACGACCGAAGCGTATCGATTCCCACCCGTCGGACCGCCCTCGGCGGCCTGACCGTTTGTGCCGCTCCCGCCGCCCACCGCGGCATGGCCGCCGGTGGACCCGAAGCCCCCTTCGGCCCGCGTCGAATCGGGAAGCTCCGCGACCTCCTGGAAGCGGACCCTCTCGACCTGCTGGACGACCAGTTGGGCAATCCGGTCGAAGCGCTCGAACCGCACACTCTCACGCGGGTCGAGATTCACCACGATCACCTTGATCTCCCCACGGTACCCGGCATCAACCGTCCCCGGGGCATTGACGAGGGCGACACCGCAGCGAGCGGCGAGACCGGAGCGCGGGTGCACGAAGGCCGCGTACCCCTCGGGCAGGGCGATCGACACCCCTGTGGGCAGAACAGCGCGCTCCCCGGGCCCCAGTTCGCACGGCTCGGTGGTGCGCAGATCGGCTCCGGCGTCCCCCGGATGCTCGTACGCCGGAAGCGGTACGTCGGGGTCGACACGCCGGAGCAGCACGTTCAGGGGGCCACGGCTCACGGGTTCACCTCGAAGGCGCGGGCGCGGCGGATCTGGTCCGGGTCGCTCATGGCGGCCCGGATCTCCTCCTCGCGGCCGTGGTCGATGAAGTGGTCGACCTTGACCTCGATGAAGAGGGCGTCGGCGCGGACCGCGAGGGGCCCGTCGGGGCCGCCGATGCGTCCGGTGGCGGTGGAGTAGATCTTGCGCCCGGCGACGGCGGTGACCTCGGCCTCCAGGTACAGCGTGGTGCCGACGGGCACGGGCCGCACGAAGTCGGTCTCCAGCCGGCCGGTCACGGCGATGGTCCGCAGCAGCCAGTTCAGCGAGCCGAGGGTCTCGTCGAGGGCCGTGGCCAGCACTCCGCCGTGCGCGAGGCCCGGGGCGCCCTGGTGGGCGGGCTGGACGGTGAACTCGGCGGTCAGCGAGACACCCTCGCCGGCCCGCGCCTCCAGGTGCAGGCCGTGCGACTGCCCGGGGCCACAGCCGAAACAGTGTTCGTAGTGGGCGCCGAGGAGTTCTCCGGGCGCGGGCGCGTCGGGGTGCCGTACCGGTTTCACCGCGTCGGCTGGGGGCTGAAGGCTTGCGGAACTACCACTCACAGGCGCAGACCTTACCCGCGCGTCGGCCATAACCGGACGCCGTGCCAAGCTTGGCTTCATGCAGCTCTCCGCCACCCCCTACGAAGAACGCCTCACCGCCCCCCGCTCGTGGTGGCTGATCAGCTTCCTCGTGGGCGTCTCCTTCGCCCTGATCCTGCTTCCCTTCGGCACCCTGCCGCTGCTCGGCGGCCTGGTCGGCGGCACGGCCGCGGCGGCGGTGGTCGCCAGCGCGTACGGCTCCCAGCGCATCCGGATCGTAGGCGACTCGCTGATCGCGGGCGAGGCGAAGATCCCGCTGGCGGCGCTGGGCGAGGCGGAGGTGCTGGACGCGGAGGAGGCCCGCGCCTGGCGGACGTACAAGGCCGACACCCGCGCCTTCCTGCTGCTGCGCGCCTACATCCCCACTGCGCTGCGGGTGGAGGTCACGGACCCGGAGGACCCGACGCCGTACCTGTATCTGTCGACGCGCGAGCCGGAGCGGCTGGCGGCGGCGATCGAGGCGGCGCGCAAGGCGAACGCCTAGAGCTCTTCGGGAAGGTCGCGCAGGTTCAGCGGTTCCGCCGGCTCCTCCAGCGGCGGCAGCCCGGCCAGCTCCTCCCAGGGGACCTGGATCTTGCGCAGGTCGGCCCGGACGTGGGCGGCGAGCCGCCTGGTGTCCCGGCGGTTCATGACCGCGCCGACCGCGGCGCCCACCATGAACGGCATGAGGTTGGGCAGGTCGCGGACCATCCGCTTCATGATCTGCTGGCGCAGTTCGCGCTTCATACGGACGCTGAGGGCCGCGTCGTACGTCGACGGCTTCATCACGTCGATCCCGCGCTCCCCCGACCAGGAGGACAGATACGCGGTGCTGCGGGTCTTCAGGTTCCCCGGCGGTCGTACGCCGTAGACCTCGTGCAGTTCGGCGACGAGCTTCAGCTCGATCGCGGCGACCCCGGTGATCTCCGCGGCCAGTTCGGTCGGCATCGCGGGCGGCACGGGCAGCATCGCCGCCGCTCCGATCCCGGCTCCGACCGTCGAGGTGCCGGCCGCCGCGCCCGCCACCAGCTTGTCGGCGAGCTCTTCGGGTCCGAGGCCCGGGAACTGCCGGCGCAGGGTCGCGAGGTCGCGTACGGGGATACGCGGGGCGATCTCGATGATCCGGTCCGCGAGGTAGGCCAGGCCCGCGCGGGCGCGGCTGCCGCCCCTGCGGACCCCTTGCCGGGCCATGTCACGGGCCTTTTCACCCACCACCGCGGCCCGTCGCCGGGCGACGGGCGCGGGGTGCCCCACCGGCGCCGGGTGGTCCGCCCGGTCGGTCGCCGGTTCGAGCGGGGCCACCACTTCCGGGGCGCCCCGCTCGTCGTCACGCGCGCCGTGCGGGCCGTCGGACGGCCCTTCGTCCGCTTTCCCGAGGGAGAAGCGGCGCTTCCGAGGAGGGGTCGAGCCAGTCATGGCCGACCCGACCTCAGTCGCAGTCGCGGCAGATCGGCTGACCGTTCTTCTCACGGGCCAGCTGGCTGCGGTGGTGCACCAGGAAGCAGCTCATGCAGGTGAACTCGTCCTGCTGCTTGGGCAGCACTCGGACGGCCAGCTCCTCGTTCGAGAGGTCGGCGCCGGGCAGTTCGAGGCCCTCGGCGGCCTCGAACTCGTCGACGTCCACCGACGAGGTGGACTTGTCGTTCCGCCGGGCCTTCAGCTCTTCCAGACTGTCCGAGTCGACGTCGTCGTCGGTCTTGCGTGGAGTGTCGTAATCGGTTGCCATATCGCTCTCCCCCTCTGGGTGTCTGCGGTGTCTTCAGCGCACGTAACGCGTGAGAGGCCGGACTTGTGCCCGACCTGAGGCGGAGATTTTGCCTCACATCAAGGTCTGTTACTCAATCGACACCCAACCCGACCCCTCAAGAGTGATCGGCTTGGATGGCGGTGAGGACCGTACACGGTTCGAATGCCGCACCTCAAAGGCGCCTCACCGTGTACTTCCCGTGATCATGTGCCCTGAAAACTGGGACTTTCCCGGCTTTCTGCCATGTTTCATGATCACAGAGAGTACATGGCTGAAAATCCGTGCATGTGATCGATCACACAAGGGGAAGCTCATTCGGCGGATGAAAAATTCCGCGTGAAGCGAACATCCCCCGCGAGTGTCGATTCCGTGCCCGGGTGAGCCCGTCATGGATCACAGCGGCATGGTGACCCGCATCACCAGACCCCCTCCCTCGCGCGGCTGCGCCACGATGTGGCCGCCGTGCGCGCGGGCCACGGACCGGACGATGGACAGGCCGAGGCCGACTCCCTTGTCGCTGCCCGTGCGCTCCGTACGGAGCCGTCTGAAGGGCTCGAAGAGGTTGTCGATCTCGTACGCCGGCACCACTGGGCCGGTGTTCGTGACGGTCAGTACCGCCTGCCCGTGCTCGACCTCGGTAGTCACCTCGACCCACCCGTCCTCGGCCACGTTGTACCGGACGGCGTTCTGCACCAGGTTCAGCGCGATCCGCTCCAGCAGCACGCCGTTGCCCTGCACCACCGCCGGCTTGCGCTCGCCGCGGATCTTCACGCCCTTGGCCTCGGCCTCGGCATGCACCTGGTCGACGGCCTGGGTCGCGACCTCGGCCAGGTCGACGGGCCCCCGCTCGACGATCTGGTTGTCGCTGCGGGCAAGCAGCAGCAGGCCCTCGACCAGCTGCTCGCTGCGCTCGTTCGTGGCCAGCAGCGTCTTGCCCAGCTGCTGCAGCTCCACCGGTGCGTTCGGGTCCGACAGATGGACCTCGAGAAGCGTTCTGTTGATCGCGAGCGGGGTGCGCAGCTCATGGGAGGCGTTGCCGACGAAGCGCTGCTGGGCGGTGAAGGCCCGTTGCAGCCGCTCCAGCATGTCGTCGAAGGTGTCCGCCAGCTCCTTCAGCTCGTCGTCCGGGCCGTCCAGCTCGATCCGGCGGGACAGGTCGGAACCGGCCACTTGGCGGGCGGTGCGGGTGATCCGGCCGAGCGGGGACAGCACGCGGCCGGCCATCGCGTAACCGAACGCGAACGCGATCACGGCGAGGCCCAGCAGGGCCAGCAGCGAGCGGCTCAGCAGATCGTCCAGGGCGGCCTGGCGCTGCTGGTCCACGCAGTGGGCGATCACTTCGTTGAAGTCCGACAGCGGCACCGGATTGGAGTTGATCGCGGTGATCGCGGGGCAGTTGTCGCTGGTGACCCTGATGTTCGTACCGCTGACGATCTTGAACAGCGGCTGGTTGCCCGTACTGATCGCCTGCGCGGCCAGCAGGTAGATGATCGACAGCAGCAGGATGCCGGCGATCAGGAACATGCCGCCGTAGAGCAGCGTGAGCCGTATGCGGATGGTGGGGCGCAGCCACGGGAACGGGGGCTGCGGCCTCCTGGGGTCCCAGGTGGGCTTCGGCGGCGCCTGGGGCGGCGCGGGTGTGGCGGCCATGGCGGATCAGATCCGGTAGCCGGAGCCGGGGACGGTGACGATCACCGGCGGCTCGCCCAGCTTGCGCCGCAGGGTCATCACGGTCACCCGCACGACGTTGGTGAACGGGTCGGTGTTCTCGTCCCAGGCCTTCTCCAGCAGCTGCTCGGCCGAGACCACCGCGCCCTCGCTGCGCATGAGCACCTCCAGCACCGCGAACTCCTTGGGCGCGAGCTGGATCTCCTTGCCCTCGCGGAAGACCTCGCGGCGGTTCGGGTCCAGCTTGATGCCGGCGCGCTCCAGGACCGGCGGCAGGGGAACGCTCGTACGACGGCCGAGGGCGCGCACGCGGGCGATCAGTTCGCTGAACGCGAAGGGCTTGGGCAGATAGTCGTCGGCGCCGATCTCCAGGCCCTCGACCCGGTCGCTGACGTCGCCGGACGCCGTGAGCATGAGCACGCGCGTGGGCATGCCCAGCTCGACGATCTTGCGGCAGACGTCGTCACCGTGCACCAGCGGGAGGTCGCGGTCGAGGACGACCACGTCGTAGTCGTTGACGCCGATGCGCTCCAGGGCGGCCGCACCGTCGTACACGACGTCGACGGCCATGGCCTCCCGGCGCAGTCCGGTGGCCACCGCATCGGCGAGCAGTTGCTCGTCCTCGACGACGAGTACGCGCACGTCGCTTGTCCTTCCTCATGTCCACCCGCGTAGCGCGCCGTGGACGCGTGCGGGCAGGGGTGTTCGTGGGGTGTGACCTCCATCCTGCCCTTTTCGGCCGTAAGTCGGCTGTAAGGCGGGTTGCGGACCGCACAGATCCGCGCTCCGGGACGGGAATACGAGATTTTCTCCTCCGGTTGAGGTTTCCGGATGAGGGAGCGGGGGGAGGACGGCTTTACACCCCGCGATCACGCTCTGCATGTGCCGCAGCACCATGCGGTACTCCGCGATCCGCTTCCGCAGAGTGGGCGCGGGTGTCCGGCACCGTCGCCGCCCAGCAGGGCAGCGCTGGGCACCCGTGAGAGACGTGATCGCCCCTTTCCCAACAGGCACACCCCCGTGCCACCGACCCACGACCCAGGACGAGGGGGCGCAGCATGGACGCTTTCACCGCAGGACTTCTGCAGCGCATAAGGGCGACCGAGTCCGACCTGTCGCGGGCTCGTGACGAGGGTGACGACTTCCTCGTCGAAGTGGAGCAGGCAGAGCTCGACGACCTGCGACGCCTCGCCGCCGAACACGGTGTGGAGGTCGGCGCGTCACGCGTCTGATCGGCCCGAAAGCGCAAGAAGGGACCCCGGCGAATCCAGCGCCGGGGTCCCTTTGCGTTCAACGGTCGGGGGCGGGCTCAGTCGTGCCAGGCCCCGAACTCCTCCAGCAGCCCCTGCAGCCGCTCGAACACCCCCGGCGACCCGGCGACGGTGAGCTCCCGCGACGGCCGCTCCCCGGGCCGCCCGCCGACCAGCGCGCCCGCCTCCCGGGCGATCAGGTCACCCGCCGCGAAGTCCCACGCGTTGAGCCCCCGCTCGTAGTACCCGTCGAGCCGGCCGCAGGCCACATCGCACAGGTCGACCGCCGCCGAGCCGCTGCGCCGGATGTCCCGCAGCAGCGGGACCAGCCGGCCGGCCACCTCGGCCTGGTGTGCGCGGACCTCGGCGACGTAGTTGAAGCCGGTGGAGACCAGCGCCTGGTCCAGCGGGGGCGCGGGACGGCAGGCGAGCGCCCGCTCGCCCTCCCACGCGCCGGTCGCCCACGCCCCGCCCCCGCGCACGGCGTGGTACGTCTCGCCGCGCATCGGAGCGGCGACGACCCCGACGACGCTCTCGTCGTCCTGCTCGGCGGCGATGGACACCGCCCAGGTCGGCAGCCCGTACAGGTAGTTCACCGTGCCGTCGAGCGGGTCGATCACCCAGCGGACGCCGCTGGTGCCCGCCATGGAGGCGCCCTCCTCGCCGAGGAAGCCGTCGTCGGGCCGGCGGCCGGAGATCAGATCGGTGATCAGCTTCTCCGCCGCGATGTCCATCTCGGTGACGACGTCGATCGGGCTGGACTTGGTCCTCGCCACGGCCAGGTCGGCCGGCCGGCCGTCCCGCAGCAGCTCACCGGCGCGGCGGGCGGCCTCCTGGGCCAGCTCCAGCAGTTCCCGGTGCAGGGGGTCGGTCACGGGTCTCCTCACGCGTAGGGGCTGTCGGCGCCGGCGGCGGCCGGGTGGGGCGCACGGGCGGGGCAGCAGCCGACCGGGCAGAGGTTGTGGCTCGCGCCCAGCGCACCCAGGGCGCACGGGGTGACGTCCTGGCCGCGCTCCACGGCGGCGCGCTCCGTGATCAGGTCACGGACGGCGGCGGCGAACCGCGGGTCGGCGCCCACGGTGGCCGAGCGGCGCACCGGCAGGCCGAGCTCCTCGGCCTTGGCCTTGGCCTCGGTGTCGAGGTCGTAGAGGACCTCCATGTGGTCGGAGACGAACCCGATGGGCGCCATGACCACGGCCGGGACGCCCGCCGCGTGCCGCTCCTCGAGGTGGTCGCAGATGTCCGGCTCCAGCCACGGGATGTGCGGGGCGCCGGAACGCGACTGGTAGACCAGCCGCCAGGGGTGGTCGACGCCGGTGCGCTCACGGACGGCGTCGGCGATCAGCTCGGCCACGTCCAGGTGCTGCTCGACGTAGGCGCCGCCCTCGCCGTGGGTCTCGGCGGGGCCGGAGGTGTCGGCGGCGGAGGCCGGGATGGAGTGGGTGGTGAAGGCGATGTGGGCGCCCGCGCGGACGTCCTCGGGGAGGTCTTCGAGGGAGCGCAGCACGCCGTCGATCATGGGCTCGACGAAGCCGGGGTGGTTGAAGTAGTGCCGCAGCTTGTCGATCTTCGGCAGCGGCAGGCCCTCGGCCTCCAGGGTGGCCAGCGCGTCGGCCAGGTTCTCGCGGTACTGGCGGCAGCCCGAGTAGGAGGCGTAGGCACTGGTGGCGAGCACCAGGATGTGGCGGCGGCCGTCGGCGACCATCTCGCGCAGGGTGTCCGTCAGATACGGCGCCCAGTTGCGGTTGCCCCAGTAGACCGGCAGGTCCAGGCCGTGCTCGGCGAAGTCCTTGCGCAGGGCGTCCAGCAGGGCGCGGTTCTGGTCGTTGATGGGGCTGACCCCGCCGAACAGGAAGTAGTGCTGCCCGACTTCCTTCAGGCGTTCCTTCGGGATGCCGCGCCCACGCGTGACGTTCTCCAGGAACGGGACCACGTCGTCCGGGCCTTCGGGGCCGCCGAAGGAGAGCAGAAGCAGGGCGTCGTACGGGGTGGCATCGAGCGCGTCTGGCATGTCTCGATCCTGCCACCCGCTGCTGACGGCCGGGAAACAGCGGGGTGACGAGTCGGGTTCCAGTCGGTTTATACCGGTTTTTCCGGCGGTCAAACGAGGTGCGATTAGGGTCACCTAACTCGTAAGCTGTATCAGCCGCATTCGCGCCTTACCGAGCCGCTTCGGAGACCACGTGCCCAGCCCCTACAGAGCCCTGTTCGCCGAACCCGGCACCAAGGCGTTCTCCGCCGCGGGATTCCTCGGGCGGATGCCGCTGTCGATGATGGGCATCGGCGTGGTCACGATGATCTCGCAGCTGACCGGGCGGTACGGGCTCGCGGGGGCGCTGTCGGCCACCATCGCGCTGTCCGCCGCGGCGATCGGGCCGCAGATCTCCCGGCTGGTCGACCGGCACGGGCAGCGCCGGGTGCTGCGTCCCGCGACCCTGGTGGCGCTCACGGCGGCGGCCGGGCTGCTGCTCGCCGCGCACTTCCGGTGGCCGGACTGGGTGCTGTTCGTGTGCGCGGCCGGGATCGGCTCGGTGCCGAGCCTGGGCGCGATGATCCGGGCCCGCTGGGCGGCGCTGTACCGGGGCACCGACAAGCTGCACACCGCGTACTCGTTCGAGTCGGTCGTCGACGAGATCTGCTTCATCTTCGGCCCGATCATCTCCATCGGGCTGTCCACCACCTGGTTCCCGGAGGCCGGGCCGCTGCTCGCCGCCTGCTTCCTCGCGGCCGGCGTCTTCTGGCTCACCGCCCAGCGCGCCACCGAGCCGCATCCGCACCCGCGCGAGCACCACGGCGGCGGCACGGCCCTGCGCTCGGCCGGGCTGCAGGTTCTGGTGGCCACCTTCGTGGCGACCGGCGCGATCTTCGGGTCGGTGGACGTGGTCACCGTCGCCTTCGCCGACGAGCGCGGCCACAAGGGCGCCGCGAGCGTGGTGCTGGCGCTGTACGCGGCCGGCTCCTGCGTGGCCGGGGTGGTCTTCGGGCTGCTGCGGTTCGCCGGGGCGCCGGAACGCCGCTGGCTGCTGGGCGTGGCGGCGATGGCCGTGAGTATGATCCCCCTCCTACTGGTCGGAAACCTGCCGCTTCTGGCCGTGGCGCTGTTCGTTTCGGGGCTGTCCATCGCACCGACGATGATCACGACGATGTCCCTCATCGAAGAGCACGTACCTCGCGCGCAGCTCACCGAGGGCATGACCTGGGTGAGCACCGGCCTCGCGGTCGGGGTCGCGCTCGGCTCGTCCGCGGCCGGCTCGGTGATCGACGCGGCCGGGGCGCGGGCCGGGTACGGGGTTCCGGCCGTGTCCGGGGCCGTCGCGGTCGCGGTCGGTTTCCTCGGGTACCGCCGGCTGCGCAGGCCGGCCGCGGGTCGGGGAGGCACCGTTGAGCAGCACAGCGAGCGGGAAGAACGGCACCTGGCGTAACTGGGGCGGCAACGTCTCCGCCCGGCCCGCCCGGCAGGTCGCGCCGGCGTCGGTGGCGGAGCTGGCCGCGGCGGTGCGGCGGGCCGCCGAGGACGGCCTGAAGGTGAAGGCCGTGGGGACCGGGCACTCCTTCACGTCGATCGCCGCCACCGACGGTGTCTTGATCCACCCTCAACTGTTGACGGGAATCCGCACCATCGACCGGAACGCCATGACCGTCACGGTCGAGGCCGGCACCCCGCTCAAGAGACTCAATGCGGCGCTGGCGCGCGAGGGTCTGTCGCTCACCAACATGGGCGACATCATGGAGCAGACCGTCTCCGGGGCCACCAGCACCGGCACGCACGGCACGGGCCGCGAGTCGGGCTCGATCGCCGCCCAGATCAAGGGACTCGAACTCGTCACGGCGGACGGCTCGGTGCTCACCTGCTCCGAGAAGGAGAATCCGGAGATCTTCGCGGCCGCCCGAATAGGCCTCGGCGCCCTCGGCATCGTCACCGCGATCACCTTCGCCGTGGAGCCGGTCTTCCTGCTCACCGCGCGCGAGGAGCCGATGCCCCTCGACCGGGTCCTCGCCGAGTTCGATCAACTCTGGGCGGAGAACGAGCACTTCGAGTTCTACTGGTTCCCGCACACCGGCAACACCAACACCAAGCGGAACAACCGCAGCGCCGGTCCCGAGCAGCCCGTGAGCCAGCTGGCCGGCTGGTTCGAGGACGAGTTCCTCTCCAACGGCGTCTTCCAGGTGGCCCAGTGGGTCGGCCGCGCCGCCCCCGCCGCCGTTCCCGCCATCGCGCGGATCTCCAGCAAGGCCCTGTCCGCGCGGACCTACACGGACATCCCTTACAAGGTCTTCACCTCGCCGCGCCGGGTGCGCTTCGTGGAGATGGAGTACGCCGTCCCGCGCGCGGCCCTGACGGAGACGCTGCGCGAACTGAAGTCCATGGTCGAACGCTCGGGGCTGCGGGTCAGCTTCCCCGTCGAGGTGCGCACCGCCCCGGCCGACGACATCACGCTGTCCACCGCCTCCGGCCGCGACAGCGCCTACATCGCCGTCCACATGTTCCGGGGCACGCCGTACCAGGCCTACTTCACCGCCGCCGAGCGGATCTTCACCGCGCACGAGGGCCGCCCGCACTGGGGCAAGGTGCACACGCGGGACGCCGAGTACTTCGCGCGCGTCTACCCGCGCTTCGACGAGTTCACTGCGCTGAGGGACCGACTTGACCCGGAACGGCTGTTCCAGAACGACTACTTGCGGAGGGTTCTGGGGTCGTAGGCATGTCAACGGTCCCGCTGGGCGTGGGAGTCGGGGACGGGCTCGGGCCGTCGCTCGCCTCCCCGCCCGCGGAGTGGCCGGGTGTCGGCGTCGCGCTGTGGGTCGTACCGCCACCGGCCTCGGGCGCGTACTCACGGGACGGAGTGCCCGAAGGCACCGGTGCCTCGTCCGACTTGGCGGGAGAGCCCGACGTGCCGGCGGAGGAGGAGCCCCGTCCGGTCACCGCGTCGCTGACCGTCGTGCCCGTGCCGCCGCTGAAGCTGTCGCCGGACGCCAGTTCATACGTCGTGATGCCGGCCATCGTCACCCCGAACACGACGGCGGCCGCGAGCACCGGCCGACGCCGGCTCTTCGTCCGCGCGCGGTAGACGGTGCCCTCGGTGAACTCGCCCGGAGCCGGTGGCACTTGTTCCCCTGGCCGGGCCGCGACCGTCGCCTCCCTCGGCCGGGCCACGGCCGTCGCCTCCCTCAGCTGCTCCCCGGTCCGCTTGAAGAAGTGCTGGAACAGCGTGCCCCCGCAGGTGGCGACGACACTGACGACTCCCGCGCCGAGGATCGTGCCGTACACACCGAAGTACGACGCCAGTCTGGCCGCCACGACGGCCGCAAGGGCACTGCCCGCGACCTGGGCGACGCTCAGGTCGATCCGCTTGCGACCCGCATCGGGCGTTTCACGCATACCCGGAACCTGCCTGCCTTTCCCGTACTTGATCGACATCGGGCTACCGACTGCACGAGATAGGGACGTACAGCGGAAACCATTAGTTCCGTTTCTGGGGATTGCGTGAAGTTCGCCACGTTCATGATCGGCAAAACCGGTTACCGACGGCCAAGTCGCAAGCCTTGCCATAAGTTGGGCGGCGCGTCCATCCACGCACATGGTCCAAATGGAGTACTGTTGCGAGCCCTGGGTCCGGTCCCCACCAGGGTGTCCGCGGCCTTGAAGGACCGCCGGGAGGGGGCTAGTTGCACAGGGTGACGAATTTGGTCACTTAGCGTTGCGAATAGGTAACCGTGCCATAACGGCGGCCCAGGGCCCGCGCCCGACACGCCGGGCAACTCGGCAAGGTTGTGGCAGGCTGCACCCGGGCAGGCCACACTCGACTAGCGGAAGCAGCGACGCACGTGACGTCGGCAGGCACCACCCGGGAGGTCCCCATGCCCGAACTGCGTGTCGTGGCCGTCTCGAATGACGGCACACGGCTGGTGCTCAAGGCTGCCGACGCAACGGAGTACACCCTTCCGATCGACGAACGGCTGCGCGCCGCCGTGCGCGGCGACCGGCCGCGCCTCGGGCAGATCGAGATCGAGGTCGAGAGCCATCTCCGCCCCCGTGACATCCAGGCGCGTATACGTGCCGGTGCCACCGCGGAGGAGGTCGCGCAGCTCGCCGGCATCCCCGTGGACCGGGTCCGGCGCTTCGAGGGCCCCGTGCTCGCCGAGCGCGCCTTCATGGCCGAGCGTGCCCGCAAGACGCCGGTCCGCCGTCCCGGCGAGAACTCGGGTCCGCTGCTCGGCGAGGCCGTGCAGGAGCGGCTGCTGCTGCGCGGCGCCGAGAAGGACACCGTGCAGTGGGACTCCTGGCGCCGCGACGACGGCACCTGGGAGGTGCTCCTCGTCTACCGGGTCGCGGGCGAACCGCACTCGGCGAGCTGGACGTACGACCCGCCCCGGCGGCTCGTCCAGGCCGTGGACGACGAGGCGCGCTCGCTGATCGGCGAGTCCGACGACCTCGCCGTGCCCGAGCCGAGCTTCCCGTTCGTGCCGCGCATCGCCCGTCTGCCACGCGAGCGTTCGATGGACCGGGCGCTGGACCGGGGCGACCGGGAGCGGCCGACCCTGCCCGCGCAGGCGTCCGAGCCTCCCGAGGAGAGCACGGGCGAACGCGACTCGCTGACCAGCCTGCTGGAGGCGGTACCGAGCTTCCGGGGTGACCTGGTGGTCCCGGAGCGCCCGGCGGAGACGCCGGAGGAACCCGTCGGCGAACCGGCCGAGGAGCCGCCGGCCCCCGCCGCCTCGGCCGGTTCGGCCTACGCGGACGTCCTCATGCCCCGCTCGGTGGGCAGCCACCGCGACCGGCTGATCGGTGCCACCGACCGGCAGGCCGAGGCCGACGGCGTCCGCCCCGGCCGCCGCGCCGCCGTGCCGAGCTGGGACGAGATCGTCTTCGGCACGCGCCGTAAGAAGCAGGAGTAACCGGCTGTAAGGAAACGGAAAAGTGGGGGCACGCGTGTGTGCCCCCACTTCCGGCTGCACTCGCGCGTGCCCGGCTTTCCGGCCGCACGCGCGCGTGCCGCGCTGCCCGGCTGCCGCTACTGCGGATCCGCGCCCACCGCCACCGGCCGGGACGGGTCCGAGGACCACTCCGACCAGGAACCGACGTACAGGGCCGCCGGGATGCCGGCCACCGCGAGCGCGAGGACCTCGTGCGCGGCGGAGACGCCCGAACCGCAGTACACGCCCACCTCAGCGTCCGAGGAGACGCCCAGGGCCTTGAAGCGGTCCCGCAGCTCCGCCGCGGGCAGGAAGCGGCCGTCGGGGCCCACGTTCTCCGTCGTCGGCGCCGACACCGCGCCCGGGATGTGCCCGCCGACCCGGTCGATCGGCTCCACCTCGCCGCGGTACCGCTCCCCCGCCCGCGCGTCCAGCAGCACGCCCGCGCGGGCCAGGGCCGCCGCGGCATCCGCGTCCAGCAGACCCGATGCGTCCGGCGCCGGTCGGAAGTCGCCCTCGGCCACGGCCGGCACCTCGGTGGACAGCTCCCCCTGCCAGGACGGCAATCCGCCGTCGAGAACCCGCACGTCCGGGTGACCCGTCCAGCGCAGCAGCCACCAGGCGCGCGCGGCCGCCCAGCCCTGGCCGCCGTCGTACACGACGACCGGCCGGCCGGCCGACACGCCCGCGCGGCGCATCACGGCGCCGAACTCCGCGAGGTCCGGCAGCGGATGCCGGCCCCTCTTGCCGGGCTCTCCGGCCAGTTCCCGGTCCAGGTCGACGAAGACCGCGCCCGGGATGTGCCCGGCCGCGTACTCGGCCCGCCCGTCGAAGGCCGGCGCGCCCGCCGCCTTCGCCACGCTCAGCTGCCAGCGCACGTCCAGCAGCACCGGAGGGCGGTCTCCGGCGAGCTCATGTGCGAGATCGGATGCGGTGATGATGGCTGTCATGGCGCCATGCATACGCCAGGGGTGGCCGCGGCGTCCAGGTCCGGCTACTCTGCTCGGCCGGACAGGCTCGATCACGCGGCGTATGGGATCGAGCACGTGCTGTAGAGCCGGCCGACATCCGCCGGCCATCGTCAGGAAGCGGCGAAGACGGCAGACCGGGCATCCTCCCGGAGGTGTCGCCGAGCGTCGGCGCGGTAAGTCCCGTCGCGGCGTGGAGGATGCGGGCACCGGCACGGGCGTACCCGCTGCCGGCGTGGGAGACCCCTTCCGGGGAGCGGAAGCGACATGGCCACCGCGAGGGGCCGGGGAGAGAGTGATCGATGACCGAGGCACGGGAGCCGGCCGGCCCGCACGCGCGGCGTGCGCCCGGCACGCCCTGCTGGGTGAGCCTGATGGCGCACGGACTGGCCGCCACCGAGGAGTTCTACGGCGAGCTGTTCGGCTGGGAGTTCCGGCCGGGCCCGCAGCAGCTCGGCCCGTACGTGCGGGCGCTGCTCGACGGGCGCGAGGTGGCGGGCATGGGACAGCTGCCGCCGGACCGGCGGCTGCCGATCGCCTGGACGCCGTACCTCGCCTCGGACGACGTGGACCAGACGGCCGACACGGTGCGGGAGTGCGGCGGCACCGTGGCGGTCGGGCCGCTGGACGCCGCCGAGGCCGGACGGATGGCCATCGCCTCGGACCCCTCCGGGGCGGTGTTCGGCATCTGGCAGGGCTCCGCGCATCTCGGCACCACGCTCACGGGAGTGCCCGGCACGCCCTCGTGGAACGAGCTGGTGACCTTCGAGACCGAGAGCGTCTCCAAGTTCTACGCGACCGTGTTCGGTTACGAGCGGGAGCCGGTGGTCTCCGCCGACTTCGACTACGTGACCCTCCATCTCGCGGGCCGCCCGGTGGCCGGACTGCACGGCGTGGGCCATGGCCTGCCCCGCGACCGCGGACCGCACTGGCAGACGTACTTCGAGGTCGCCGACGCCGACGCGACGGTACGGCAGGTGGCGGACCTCGGCGGCCGCGTCATCAGACAGCCGCAGAACAGCCCGCACGGACGGGTGGCGACGGTGGCGGACCCGGAGGGCGCTGAGTTCTCGGTGATCGAGAGCCCGCGCTGAGCACCCCGGGGAGGGTCAGGGCCCGCACAGGGCCTTCGGGGCGGGACCAGCGCCCGCAGTGGGCCTTCGGGCGGGATCAGCCGGTCTTCCGCGTCGGAGTCAGCTGGACGAGACCGGCAGGACGTCCGGGGACAGGGCCGCCGCGCGGGCCGTCGCGGCGGTCATCCGGCGGCGGTGGTGGCGCCGGCACAACACTTCGTAGCCGATCTCGCCGGCCGCCTGGTTGACGTCGCCGACGACCACCTGGGCGCCCTCCACCACCATCTCGCCGCCTATCGTGCGGGCGTTGTGCGTGGCCCGGGCGCCGCACCAGCACAGCGCCTCCACCTGGAGCACCTCGATGCGGTCGGCCAGCTCCACCAGCCGCTGCGAGCCGGGGAAGAGCTTGGAGCGGAAGTCGGTGGTGATCCCGAAGGCGTACACGTCCAGGCCGAGATCGTCCACCACGCGCGCGAGCTGGTCGATCTGCTCGGGCGCGAGGAACTGCGCCTCGTCCGCGATCACGTAGTCGGCCCGGCGGCCCTGCGAGAGGTGGTCCACGAGGGAGGCGTACAGGTCCTGGTCGTCGGCGACCTCCACCGCGTCGGTGACCAGGCCGAGCCGGGAGGACAGCTTGCCCTCGCCCGCGCGGTCGTTCCGGGTGAAGATCATGCCGACGAGACCGCGCGCGGAGCGGTTGTGCTCGATCTGCAGAGCCAGCGTCGACTTCCCGCAGTCCATCGTTCCGGAGAAGAACACCAGCTCGGGCATGAGGAGTTGAGCACCTTTCGGCGAGTAGTCACAGGGGGGAGCGTCAGGAGCGTACTTCGAGCAGCGGGATCAGCTGCTCGGCGGGCGTCATCGAACCGTGGTTGCCGACCAGCGACGACTCCTTCGGCTCCCGCTCCGACGCGATGATCAGGACGTCGTCGTGCGCGGCCGCGACCACGTCCCCGAGCCGTGGGTACACCCGCTCGTCGACGTGCGGCCCGAACCAGCCCGCGGTGATCGCCTCGTCCCGCGAGGCCACCCAGAACTGCTCGCCGAGCACCTCGCGCCACACGGTCAGCACGTCGTTCTCGGCGCCCGGCACCGCGTACACGTGCCGCGCCCGGCCCTCGCCGCCCAGCAGGGCGACCCCGGCGCGCAGCTCCCAGTCGGTGTCGAAGTCGATGCGGTGCTCGTCGTCGAACGGGACGTCGACCATGCCGTGGTCGGCGGTGACGTAGAGCGCGCTGCGCGGCGGCAGTTGCTCGGCGAGGCGCTGGGCGAGCCGGTCGACGTACATCAGCTGGCCGCGCCAGGTGTCGGAGGCGACGCCGTAGCGGTGTCCGGCGCCGTCCAGCTCGGAGTAGTACGTGTAGACCAGCGAGCGGTCCCCGGCGGCCAGTTGCTCGGCCGCGAGGTCCATGCGCTCCTCGCCGCTGAGCCGTCCGTGGAAGCTGCCGCCGCTGAGCGCGATCTTGGTGAGCGGGGTGTGCTCGAAGATGGGCGAGGTCACCTGGGCGGCGTGCACCCCGGCTGCCTGGGCCAGCTGGAAGACGGTGGGGTACGGCTGCCAGGCGCGCGGATCGGTGTACGGCTGCCAGCGGAGCTGGTTCATCAGCTCGCCGGTGTCCGGGTTGCGCACGGCGTAGCCGGGCAGGCCGTGGACGCCGGGCGGCAGGCCGGTGCCGACGGAGGCGAGGGAGACGGCGGTGGTCGCCGGGTAGCCGGCGGTGAGCGGACGGCCGGTGCCGCCGCGCGAGGTGCCGAGCAGCGAGGTCAGGAAGGGCGCCTCGTCGGCGTGCGCCCGCAGCTGCTCCCAGCCGAGCCCGTCTATCAGCAGGACACAGACCCGGTCCGCCGCGGTCAGCTCGGGAATCGTGGCGGTCAGCCCGGGGACGCCCAGACCGGCGGCCAGGGTGGGCAGCAGATCGGCGAGGGAGCCGGTGCCGTACTCGGGCAGCGGCGCGGTGTGCAGGGCGAGCGGTTCCGGGTAGTCCCAGGCGGAGAGCTGGGACATCAGCGGGCGATGTCCGCGGTCGCCTCCGAGATGGCCTGAGCGAAGGCGAGCGCCTGGCGCACCGTCTCCGGGCCGTCCCCGGCCTCGCTGACGCGCAGGCTGAGGTCGTCCGCCGTGGAGCTGCCCGTGTAGCCGTGGTCGGCGTCGCAGTTGGGGTCGCCGCAGGCGGCGGGCTCCAGGTCGATGCGGCTGACCGCGCCCCAGCCGATGGTCAGCACGACCTCGCGGGGCAGGGTGCCCGGCGTGTACTGCTCGGGATTGGCGACCACCCGGCTGACCACGACCGACGAAATCCGGCCGAGCTTCACGGACTCGGTGGAGGTGGTGGCGTACGGGGTCGGGGAGGTGCTGTCGGCGGCCTGCTCGTCGGTGTGGCTGACGATGAAGCGGTTGCCGGTGAGAACGAGCACGGTCACATGCCGCCGCACCTCGTTCTGGTCGAACGTCGTCTCCTGGTGGACCAGGTACGACTGGATGGGCTCGCCGCCCACAGCGGCCTCCACCGCCTCGGCCACGAGGGCCGGGTAGTAGCCGCTGCGCTCGATCGCCGCGCGCAGCCCCTGGGTCGTCGTACTGGTCTTGGCCATGGCGTCCATCCTAATCCGTGGGCAAGGGGGGTCCGGGCCAGTCGCGAAGACCGGGGGCGACCTGGGCACGCACGCGTGAGCGCCGTACGACGAGCCCCGGCAGGACGTCCAGCCCCTCCGCGGCGATCAGGCAGGAGACGGGATCGGGTCCACCGCCGTCCGCCTCGAACGCGACCACGACGGGCGGTGTTTCGCCCAGCGCGCGCCGCAGCCGTGCCCCCTCCTCGGCGGTGGGCTCACGGAAGACGGGGTCCTGGAAGGCGGAGAGGCACGAGACGAAGCCGGGGGCGGTGAAGACGATCTCCAGGCCGTGGTGAGAGGGGAGGTCGTACCCGGCGGCCGGCCGCAGCTGCCCGCCGTCCCAGACGATCACTTCCCAGTCCCACCAGCTGCCCTCCGGCAGCCGCCGGCCGGCGATCTCCATGCGGTCCCCCCTCCCCGGTCAGTAGGCCGGCATCGTGCGCGGGCCGAGGTCGTCGCGGGCGGGCGGGGGCGCGAGCCGTACCGTGGCGCCGAGGACGCTCACGCCGTGCGGGGCGACGACGACCGGTTCGAGGGTGACGGCGACCACCTCCGGGTGATCGTCGACCAGCCGGGACACCCGCAGCAGCAGCTCCTCCAGCGCCGGGGTGTCGACGGGTGTGGAGCCGCGCCAGCCGAAGAGCAGCGGTGCCGTACGGATCGACCGCACCAGCGAGGTCGCCTCCCGGTCGGTGACCGGGACGAGCCGGTGCGCCATGTCCCCGAGCAGCTGGGAGGCGGCCCCGGCGAGCCCGAAGGACAGCACGGCGCCGGCCGCCGGGTCGATCACGGCCCGTACGACGGTGTCGACGCCGCGCGGTGCCATGCCCTGCACCACCGGGCGCAGTTCCTCCGGCTTGCCGAACAGCTCGGTCAACTCGGCGTACGCCCGGCGCAGTTGCTCCTCGTCCGCGAGGTCGAGGCGTACGCCGCCCAGATCGGCGCGGTGCCTGAGGTGCGGGGCGGTGGCCTTGAGGGCGACGGGGTAGCCGAGAGTGCGGGCGGCTTCGGCGGCGGTGTCGGGGGTGGGCGCGGGCAGCGCGCGCCGCACGGGGATGCCGTACTTGCCGAGCAGCTCGCAGGTCTCCGCGTCGGAGATGGTGAGCCCTTCCCCCCGCGCGAGCAGCTCGCCGATCAGCCGCGCGGCCCCCTTCTCGTCGATGTCGTCGTACTCGGGCACCTTCCCGGGATCGGCCGCCTCCCGCCGCCACTGCCCGTACCTGACGGCTTCGGCCAACGCCCGCACCGCACGTTCGGCGGCGGGGTAGGCGGGGATGAGGTGCGTGCCCTCCGGAGGGCTGGCCGCCTCCGCCATCGCGGTGGGCGGTCGATCCGCGGGGCGATGGGCACCGCCCTCGGTGCCGGGTGCCTTTTCCACGGCCGCGGGTGCGGTACTGGCCGCAGCCGACAACGCCTCCGCGAGCCCCCCGAGCTCCACGTGCACCACCAGCACCGGCTTCCCCGGAACGGCAGCCGCGGCGGACCGCAACGCCTCGGCCAGCTCCGCGTCCCCCGGCGACGCTTCCCCGATCGCGGGGATCGCCGTCACCACGACGGAGTCGCACGTCTCGTCGGCCAGCGCGGCGCCCAGCGCCCGATGGAAGTCCTGCGCCGTCGCCCCGGTCGTCAGGTCCCGCGGACGCGAAGGCCGCAGGCCCTCCGCCAGACACCGGTCGTACGTCAGCACGCCCAGCGACTCGGAGTTCCCCAGGATCGCCACCCTCGGCCCCGCCGGCAGCGGCTGCCGGGCGAGCAGCAGTCCGGCGTCCACCAGCTCGGTGATCGTGTCGACCCGGATCACCCCGGCCTGCCGCAGCAACGCGGAGACGGTGGCGTGCGGCAGCCGGGTGGCGCGGACCGCGTGCCCCGGCGGCGCGGAACCGTCCCCCTGCACCACGACCAGCGGCTTCGCCGCCGCCGTCCGGCGCGCGAGGCGGGTGAACTTGCGGGGGTTGCCGATGGACTCCAGGTACATGAGGGCGACGTCGGTCTCGGGGTCGTCGTACCAGTACTGGAGGACGTCGTTGCCGGAGACGTCCGCGCGGTTGCCGGCGGAGACGAAGGTGGACACGCCGGTGACCCCCGTGACCCCTCCCCCGCGCCGGTGCAGCCGGGACAGCAGGGCGATGCCGATGGCCCCCGACTGGGCGAACATCCCGATGCGGCCGGGGCGGGGCATCTCCGGGGCGAGCGACGCGTTCAGCCGGACGTCGGGCGCGGTGTTGATGATCCCGAAGGCGTTCGGGCCGATGATCCGCATGCCGTAGGCGCGTGCCTGCCGCACGAGGGCCCGCTGCCGCTCGCGCCCCTCGGGCCCGCTCTCGGCGTACCCGGCGGAGAGCACGACGAGCCCCTGCACTCCCTGCTCTCCGCACTCGGCGACCACGGCGGGCACGTGCTCGGCCGGCACGGCGACCACGGCGAGGTCCACCGGACCGCCGATGTCGCTCACGCACCGGTACGCCGGCACCCCGTCGACCTCTCCGAGGTCCTCCGGGAAGGCCTTGTTCACGGCGTGCAGCAGGCCGCCGTAGCCGGCGTCCCGGATGTTGCCGAGGACGCTGCGGCCGACGCCGCCGGGGGCGCGGCCGACACCGACGACCGCCACCGAGCCGGGCATGAGCAGCCGCCGTACCGAACGGGCCTCGGCGCGCTGCTCGCGCGCCCGCTGCACGGCGAGGGAGCGGTCGGTGGGTTCGAGATCGAACTCCAGGCGGACGACGCCGTCCTCGAAGCTGCGCTTCTGGGTGTAGCCGGCGTCCGTGAACACCTTGATCATCTTGGTGTTGGCCGGCAGCACCTCGGCGGCGAAGCGGCGGATGCCGCGCTCGCGGGCGACGGCCGCGATGTGCTCCAGCAGGGCGGAGGCGACGCCGCGGCCCTGGTGGGCGTCCTGCACCAGGAAGGCGACCTCGGCCTCGTCGGCGGGCGCGGTGGCGGGCATGCCGTCGGCGCCGATGCGGTCATAGCGTACGGTGGCGATGAACTCGCCGCCGATGGTGGCCGCGAGTCCCACCCGGTCCACAAAGTCGTGGTGCGTGAAGCGGTGGACGTCCTTGGCGGAGAGCCTGGGGTACGGCGCGAAGAAGCGGTAGTACTTCGACTCGTCCGAGACCTGCTCGTAGAAGCTGACCAGGCGGTCGGCGTCATCAACGGTGATGGGCCTGATGCGCGCGGTGCCACCGTCGCGCAGCACCACGTCCGCCTCCCAGTGGGCGGGGTACTGGTGCCGGTCCTGCCGGTCCGCCGAGGTCTGCATGGGCCCCAGAGTACGGCTCGCGTCCGACAAGGGCGCGGGGCAGTCTGTGGAGGACGGAAGCCGGAACCGAGGCCGCGGTTTCGGCGCCACACCGGGGCGGACGAAGGTCCGCTCCGGGCACGCTTCGCGATATGGGAAACTGGTCTAGACAACCCTGAAGACTGAAGGGCAGCAACACATGGCTGAGCGCCGCGTCAACGTCGGCTGGGCCGAGGGCCTCCACGCCCGCCCCGCCTCCATCTTCGTCCGAGCCGCCACGGCCGCAGGCGTCCCGGTGACGATCGCCAAGGCTGACGGCAACCCCGTCAACGCGGCCTCCATGCTGGCCGTCCTGGGCCTGGGCGCCCAGGGCGGCGAAGAGATCGTGCTGGCCTCCGACGCCGAGGGCGCGGACGTCGCCCTGGACCGTCTGGCCAAGCTGGTCGCCGAGGGCCTCGAGGAACTGCCCGAGACGGTCTGAACGGCAGCACGCTGATACGCCGGAGCCGCGTCGCCTTTTCGGGCGGCGCGGCTCTGTGTTTCCGGGCTCATTGCGCGCACACCGGAATCAGGGCAGCGAAATACAGCGCAGCCGAATTACTCTTCTTTGTATACGGCGTCCGTGTTAATGCCGGAGGCCCGACATGTTTACGGCGTGTTGCGAAGTCCTCACACGCTCGCCGGCCCCGGAAAAACGCAGGCGGTGCACGGCCGTCGCACGCTCGGTGTGCAGCGCCGTGAGCGCCCGCGCACGCTCGCCGTCGCCGCGCGCCACCGCGTCGACGATGGCGCCGTGTTCCGCCCAGTAGTCCACCGGGCTCGGCGGCGCCTCCACCGCGTACATCCAGGCGATCTTGTGCCGCAGCTGGATGAGCATCGCGGTCAGCGAGGGGCTGCCGCAGGCCTGGGCGAGCGTCTCGTGGAACCAGCCGCCCAGCGAGCGCAGATCCTCGCTGTGTCCCCGCCTGGCCCGCTCCTGGCCCAGCCTGACCAGGCCGCGCAGCACCTTCAGATGGGCCTCGGTGCGCCGCTGGGCGGCCCGGGCGGCCCCGAGCGGCTCCATCAGCAGGCGCATCTCCAGCAGGTCGGCGGCCTCCTGCTCGGTCGGCTCGGCCACGCACGCGCCCGCGTGCCGGCGGGTCACCACGAAGCCCTCGGCCTCCAGGGTGCGCAGGGCCTCGCGGACGGGGACGCGCGAGACGCCGTAGCGGCGGGCGAGGACTTCCTCGGTCAGCCGGCCGCCGCGCTCGTAGACACCCGCGACGATGTCGTCCCGGATGGCCGTGCACACCGAGTGCGCCGGAATACGCATGACCGACCTCCGCCTTAATCCCCGTGAAACGTCGACGATGGACGCGTGTTCCGTGACTCTATTCCAATGAGCCGGAATTTCCGACGGCGGGTCGGAATCCATGGATATTTTTTGGTCAGCGGGCCGGGGCGCGGCCGTGAAAGAACGACGAAAGCCCCGGCTCGGTGAGCCGGGGCTTCGCATGCCGCGCGAGGGGGCGTCAGACGTTCACGCCGTGCTTGCGGAGGTAGGCGACGGGGTCGACGTCCGAGCCGTAGTCGGGGGTCGTACGGGCCTCGAAGTGCAGGTGCGGGCCGGTGGTGTTGCCGGTCGCGCCGGACAGGCCGATCTGCAGGCCCGGGGTGACCCGCTGGCCCACCGAGACGCCGATGGACGACAGGTGGCCGTACTGGGTGTACATGCCGTCGGCCATCCTGATCACGATCTGGTTGCCGTACGCGCCGCCCCAGCCGGTGGAGACGACGGTGCCGGCGCCGACCGCGTGCACGGGGGTGCCGCTCGCCGCGTGGAAGTCGATGCCGGTGTGCGAGCCAGAGGACCACAGGGAGCTGCTGGCCCGGTAGCCGGTGGAGACGTAGGAGTTCGCGATCGGGGCGACGAAGGTGTTCATCAGGCGCTTGCGCTCGGCCTCCCGGGCGGCGCGGGCCCTGGCCTCGCGCTCCTCCTTCGCCTTCTTGGCGGCGGCCTCCTCGGCCGCCTTCTGCTCGGCGGCCTGCCGCTGCGCGGTGGCCTGCGCGTCGATGTGCTCGGCCACGTCGTCGCTCAGGGTGAGGACCGGTGTGAGGCCGGTCTGCTCCACGGTGTTCTCGGCGGCGAGTGCCGGGGAGGCGGCGAGGGTGCCGATGACACCGGTGGTGGTGAGGGCCGCGATGCCCGCCGCCTGAGCGGTGGTGCGCTTGACCCGGCCGGGCTTGCGGTGCTTCCCGGTGGCGCACATGAACGCCATGGAGTGGCTGGTCCTTTCCTTCCCTCTCGCCTACCGGGTTAGCTGACGGGTTCGGAGCAGGAAGGTCTCCTACGGGCCCCTCGCGACTCGCGCGGGCGCCCGATTCACCCCAGGGACTGCGTGGGTCCCCGGCTCCCCTGGCTCGCGCCGTACGGGGACTCGGCGATGACTGTCCGGTGCCGCGGGTGCGGCGCACTGCCTACCGACGAACAGCCTGGGCGACGCTACGTAAGCCTGCTTTCGAACCCCAAACCGATCCGGGCTTTTGTAGCGCATCCCACAGGGCAGACAGGCAACCTCCGCCTCAAATCGGGCATCTGGGGTAGGGCTGGGAAACGGCAGGGGCCCTGACGGTCCGTAGACCGTCAGGGCCCCACGCGCGCGTGCGGCCTCCCGGGCGCACCCGGCCGCTGCGACGGCGCGCTCTACTCGGCCGCCACCACGGTCACTTCACCGATGCCGAGCGCCTCCACCGGCGCCTTGATCTGGGAGGCGTCACCGACGAGGACGGTCACCAGGCGGTCCACCGGGAAGGCGTTCACGACGGCCGCCGTGGCCTCCACCGTGCCCGTCGCGGCCAGCTGCTGATACAGCGTCGCCTGGAAGTCGTCGGGCAGGTGCTGCTCGACCTGGTCGGCCAGCGTGCTCGCCACGGCCGCCGCGGTCTCGTACTTCAGCGGCGCCACCCCGACGAGGTTCTGCACGGCCACGTCCCGCTCGGCGTCGGTCAGGCCGTCCGCCGCGAGGGTGCGCAGCACCTTCCACAGGTCCTCCAGCGCCGGACCGGTGTTGGGGGTGTCCACGGAACCGCTGATGGCGAGCATCGACGCGCCCGTGCCGTCCGGCGCGGACCTGAGGACCTGGCCGAACGCGCGCACACCGTAGGTGTAGCCCTTCTCCTCGCGCAGGACCCGGTCCAGGCGGGAGGTGAGCGTGCCGCCGAGGCAGTAGGTGCCGAGCACCTGGGCGGGCCACACGCGGTCGTGCCGGTCGGGGCCGACGCGGCCGATGAGCAGCTGCGTCTGCACGGCGCCGGGCCGGTCCACGATGACCACGCGCCCGGTGTCGTCGGCGGTCACCGGCGGCACGGGCCGCGGCTCGCCCGCGGTGCCGGTCCAGGCGCCCAGCGTGTCGCCGAGCAGCGCGTCCAGGTCGACGCCGGTGAGGTCGCCGACCACGACCGCGGTGGCCGTGGCGGGGCGTACATGCCGGCCGTAGAAGGCGCGTACGGCGTCGGCGTCGATCTTCTCGACCGTCTCCTCGGTGCCCTGGCGGGGGCGCGACATGCGCGAGACCAGCGGGAACAGCTCCTTGGAGAGCTCCTTGGCGGCCCGGCGGGAAGGGTTGGCCAGCTCGTGCGGGATCTCGTCCAGGCGGTTGCGGACCAGCCGCTCCACCTCGCTGTCGGCGAAGGCGGGCGCGCGCAGCGCGTCGGCGAGCAGGCCGAGGCCCTTGGCCAGGCGGGAGGCCGGGACCTCCAGGCTGAGCCGCACGCCGGGGTGGTCGGCGTGCGAGTCCAGTGTGGCGCCCGCGCGCTCCAGCTCGGCTGCGAACTCCTCGGCGGAGTGCTTGTCGGTGCCCTCGGAGAAGGCCCGCGCCATGATCGTGGCGACGCCGTCCAGGCCGGCCGGCTCGGCGTCCAGGGGCGCGTCCAGCAGCACCTCGACGGCGACGACCTGCTGGCCGGGGCGGTGGCAGCGCAGCACCGTCAGACCGTTGTCGAGCGCGGTGCGCTCGGGGGCCGGGAACGCCCAGGGCCTGGCTTCGCCGGCCTGCGGCTGGGGATGGAAGTCCATGGTGGCGAGCTCGGTCACTTGGCCGTCTCCTCGTTCTCGTTGTGGTCGGCGCCCGCCTCTACGGTGGCCTCCTGCTCCGGGTCCTCGGGGACGTCGGCGTCCGGTGCCTGCTCCGGGGACTTCGGCTCGTAGACCAGGACCGCGCGGTTGTCGGGGCGCAGGCGGCCCTTGGCGACCTCCTGGACCTCCTCCGCGGTCACCTCGAGGACGCGCTTGACGGCGGTGAGGGCGAGCTGCGGGTCGCCGAACAGGACGGCGTAGCGGCACAGTTCGTCGGCGCGGCCGGCGACCGTGCCCAGCCGGTCCAGCCACTCGCGCTCCAGCTGGGCCTGGGCCCGCTCCATCTCCTCGGGCGTGGGGCCCTCCTCGGCGAACCGGGCCAGCTCCTCGTCGATGGCGGTCTCGATGACCGGCACCTCGACGTCACCGGAGGCCTTCACGTCCAGCCAGCCCATGGAGGGAGCGCCGGCCAGGCGCAGCAGGCCGAAGCCGGCCGCGACGGCCGTACGGTCGCGGCGCACCAGCCGGTTGTACAGGCGGGAGGACTCGCCGCCGCCGAGGATGGTCAGGGCGAGGTCGGCGGCGTCGCACGCGCGCGTGCCGTCGTGCGGCAGCCGGTAGGCGGCCATCAGAGCGCGTGCCGGGACCTCCTCGACGACGACCTCGCGCTTCTGCTCGCCGATGACGTCCGGCAGGGAGCCCTCGCGGGGCGCGGGCTTGCCGTCGTGGGACGGGATCGACCCGAAGTACTTCTCGATCCAGGCGAGGGTCTGCTTGGGGTCAATGTCGCCGACCACGGAGAGCACCGCGTTGTTGGGCGCGTAGTAGGTGCGGAAGAACCGGCGGGCGTCCTCCAGGGTGGCCGCGTCCAGGTCCGCCATCGAGCCGATCGGCGTGTGGTGGTAGGGATGGCCCTCCGGGTACGACAGGGCGGTCAGCCTCTCGAAGGCGGTGCCGTAGGGCACGTTGTCGTAGCGCTGGCGGCGCTCGTTCTTGACGACGTCCCGCTGGTTCTCCATGGACTCGTCGTCCAGGGCGGCCAGCAGCGAGCCCATGCGGTCGGCCTCCAGCCAGAGGGCGAGCTCCAGCTGGTGCGCGGGCATGGTCTCGAAGTAATTGGTGCGCTCGAAGCTGGTCGTGCCGTTGAGCGAGCCGCCGGCGCCCTGTACGAGCTCGAAGTGACCGTTGCCCTTGACCTGCGCCGAGCCCTGGAACATCAGGTGCTCGAAAAGGTGGGCCAGGCCGGTGCGCCCCTTGACCTCGTGGCGGGAGCCGACGTCGTACCAGAGGCAGACCGCCGCCACCGGGGTCAGGTGGTCCTCGGAGAGCACCACGCGCAGACCGTTGGCCAGGCGGTGCTCGGTCGCTGCCAGGCCCCCGGAGCCTGCCTCGGCTGTGGTCGTGTGACCCATGGGCATGTACATCCCTTCGCGAGCGGAGGCGGTTGTGAAAACCGCGGTTTTCCTGCCGTTCCTGCCACTGTATGCAAACCGTGCGGGGCCTCGGCGAAGTTCCGGCGGGACGTACGCCCACAGCGGATCCCGTACCCTGCGACTCGCGTGCCCGCAGGACGGCCGGCGGGCACTGTGCGGTGCCGGTCCGGTGTGCCTTGCGGTGCCGGGCGGACCGTGGAAGACCGGGCCATGGCCCGGGTTGTCAGTGCCGCGGTCCACAATGGTCCGCGTCAGATCCATCAAACGCTTCAGTAGCAAGGAGCCGGCAGCGATGGCCCGCCGCAGCACGAAGACCCCGCCGCCCGACGATTCGTTCGAGGAGAGAATCCTCGACATCGACGTCGTGGACGAGATGCGTGGCTCCTATCTCGAGTACGCGTACTCGGTCATCTACTCGCGCGCCCTGCCGGACGCCCGTGACGGCCTCAAGCCGGTGCACCGCCGGATCGTGTACCAGATGAACGAGATGGGCCTGCGCCCCGACCGCGGCTATGTGAAGTGCGCGCGCGTCGTCGGCGAGGTCATGGGCAAGCTGCACCCGCACGGCGACGCGTCGATCTACGACGCCCTGGTGCGCATGGCCCAGCCGTTCTCCATGCGCGTGCCGCTGGTCGACGGCCACGGCAACTTCGGCTCGCTGGGCAACGACGACCCGCCGGCCGCCATGCGGTACACCGAGTGCCGGCAGGCCGAGGCGACGAGCCTGATGACCGAGTCGATCGACGAGGACACGGTCGACTTCGCGCCGAACTACGACGGCCAGGAGCGGGAGCCGGTGGCGCTGCCCGCCGCCTTCCCGAACCTGCTGGTCAACGGCTCCTCGGGCATCGCGGTCGGCATGGCGACGAACATGCCGCCGCACAACCTGCGCGAGGTCGTCGCCGCCGCCCGCCACCTGATCAGGCACCCGAACGCGGACCTGGACGCGCTGATGAAGCACGTCCCGGGCCCGGACCTGCCCACCGGCGGCCGGATCGTCGGCCTGGACGGCATCCGGGACGCGTACGCGACGGGCCGCGGCACCTTCAAGATGCGCGCGACGGTCTCGATCGAGACGGTGACCGCCCGCCGCAAGGGCCTGGTCGTCACCGAACTGCCCTTCACGGTCGGCCCCGAGAAGGTCATCGCGAAGATCAAGGACCTGGTCAACGGCAAGAAGGTCCAGGGCATCGCCGACGTCAAGGACCTCACCGACCGTGAGCACGGCCTGCGCCTGGTCATCGAGATCAAGAACGGCTTCGTGCCGGAGGCGATCCTGGAGCAGCTGTACAAGCTGACCCCGATGGAGGAGTCCTTCGGCATCAACAACGTCGCGCTGGTGGACGGCCAGCCGCTCACGCTGGGCCTGAAGGAGCTGCTGGAGGTCTATCTCGACCACCGCTTCGACGTGGTCCGCCGCCGCAGCGAGTTCCGGCGCGGCAAGAGGCGCGACCGGCTGCACCTGGTCGAGGGTCTGCTGACCGCGCTGGTCGACATCGACGAGGTCATCCGGCTGATCCGGTCCAGTGAGAACTCCGCGCAGGCCAAGGAGCACCTGATGCGGCGCTTCTCGCTGAGCGAGGTCCAGACGCAGTACATCCTCGACACGCCGCTGCGCCGCCTCACCAAGTACGACCGCATCGAGCTGGAGGCGGAGAAGGACAGGCTCACCGCGGAGATCGCGGAGCTGACCCGGATCCTGGAGTCCGACGCGGAGCTGCGCAAGCTGGTATCGGCCGAACTGGCCGCCGTGTCCAAGAAGTTCGGCACCGACCGGCGTACGGTCCTGCTGGAGTCCGCGGGCGCCCCGGTGGCCACGGTGCCGCTGCAGGTCGCCGACGACCCGTGCCGGGTGCTGCTGTCCTCCACGGGCCTGCTGGCCCGTACGGCGACCGCCGAGCCGTTCCCGGAGCAGGAGGGTGCCAAGCGCGTCAAGCACGACGTGATCGTCTCCGCGGTCCCGGCGACCGCGCGCGGCGAGATCGGAGCGGTGACCTCGGCGGGCCGGCTGCTGCGGATCAACGTGGTCGACCTGCCCCAGCTGCCGGAGACGGCGGCCGCGCCGAACCTCTCCGGAGGCGCGCCGATGGCGGAGTTCGTCTCCCTGGAGGACGACGAGACGGTGGTCTGCCTGACCACGCTGGACGAGTCGTCCCCGGGCCTGGCGCTCGGCACCGAGCAGGGGGTCGTCAAGCGCGTGGTGTCCGACTACCCGTCCAACAAGGACGAGTTGGAGGTCATCACGCTGAAGGAGGGCGACCGGATCGTCGGCGCGGTGGAGCTGCGCACCGGCGAGGAGGACCTGGTCTTCATCACCGACGACGCCCAGCTGCTGCGCTTCCAGGCGTCCATCGTGCGTCCGCAGGGCCGCCCGGCCGGCGGTATGGCGGGCATCAAGCTCTCCGAGGGCGCGAAGGTCATCTCCTTCACGGCGGTCGACCCGGCTGCCGACGCGGTGGTGTTCACGGTCGCGGGCTCGCGCGGCACGCTGGACGACTCGGTGCAGACGACCGCCAAGCTGACCCCGTTCGACCAGTACCCGCGCAAGGGCCGGGCCACGGGCGGCGTGCGCTGCCAGCGGTTCCTGAAGGGCGAGGACTGCCTGTCGCTGGCCTGGGCGGGCGTGGTTCCCGCGCTCGCGGCACAGAAGAACGGCACCCCGGCGGACCTGCCGGAGCTGGACCCGCGCCGGGACGGTTCGGGCACGTCGCTGCCGAAGACGGTGGCGGTGGTCGCGGGACCGGTGCTCTAGGCGGGCGGATCCTCCAGGTCCGTCTCGTGCGGGCCCGGTACGTAGCGCAGGACGCCCCACATGCCGTGTTCGTCGGCGTGTGGGGCGTCGTTCCGGCACCCCTTGAGCTCCTGGCCGAGGGCCTCGGTGTCGATGCCGGAGCCGATCAGCACGAGCTGGGTGAGACGGTCGCCGGCGGCGCCCCAGGGCTCCGGGTAGAAGCGCAGGAACCGGCCGACGGCGTGCACGGCGTACCGGTTGAGGGTGTCGTACGGCCCGAAGTCGACGTACCCCTTGATCCGGTACAGCCCCTGGGGGCGGCTGTCGAGGAACCGCATGAGCCGACGGGGTTCCAGGGGGACCTCGGAGGTGAAGGACAGGCTGTCGTAGCCGGTGTGCAGATGACCGGCGTGCTCATCGCCCCCGGTGTGCTCGTGGAGGTCGTCGAAGGACAGCTGCCCGATGCGCTCCTCGCTCGGCTTGCAGTCGAAGAGGAACTCGGGGTCGATACGGCCGTAGGTGGCGGGGACGACGGCGGCGCGGTCGGTGAGCGCGCGGACGAGGTCCAGCACCCGGTCGGCGTCGTCCGCGCGGTCGAGCTTGTTGACGACGACGAGGTCGGCGAGGCCCAGATGCCGGTCGATCTCGGGATGCTTCGCGCGCGTGTCGTCGAACTCGGCAGCGTCCGCGACCTCCACCAGGCCGCCGTAGACGACCCTCGGGTGCTCGCTGGCCAGCACCATGCGCACGAGTTCCTGCGGCTCGGCGAGCCCGCTGGCCTCGATGACGATCACGTCGATGCCGGTGCCGGGGTCGGCGAGCCGGTCCAGGTAGAGGTCGAGCTCGCTCGCGTCGACGGCACAGCACAGGCAGCCGTTGCCGAGCGAGACGGTCGAGTCGCCGAGGGCTCCCGCGACGGCCATGGCGTCGATCTCGATGGCCCCGAAGTCGTTGACGATCGCCCCGATCCGGCTGCCTCCGCTGCGGTGCAGCAGGTGGTTGAGGAGCGTGGTCTTCCCGGAGCCGAGGAAACCGGCGAGCACGACGACCGGGATCTGCTGCGGGCTACGGCTTGTGTCCGGGCTGTTCACCGGGCTGTTCCCCAAGGGGCGACCTCTCTCGTGCGGACCGACTGCCGGTCCAGGATAGGAGGGGCCCCTGCGGCGGGTGTGTCAGCCGGCGGCCGGCACCGCGACCGGCGGTGTCGGCCCCACGTACCGCGCGACCGGACGGATGATCTTCGAGTCGGCCGCCTGTTCCAGGATGTTGGCGCTCCAGCCCACCACGCGCGCCGCGGCGAAGGTGGGGGTGAACATCTCGCGGGGCAGTCCGCAGAGTTCCATGAGCACGCCGGCGTAGAACTCGACGTTGGTGTGGAGTTCGCGGCCGGGCTTCAGCTCGGCGAGGATCGCCTCGACCCGGCGTTCGACCTCCACCGCGAAGTCCACGCGCGGACCGCCGAAGCTCTGGGCGATCTCCCGCAGCATCCGCGAACGGGGGTCCTCCGTGCGGTAGACGGCGTGTCCGAAGCCCATGATCCGGTCGCCGGCGAGCACCCGCTCGCGGATCCAGGGGTCGATACGGTCCGGCGTGCCGATGGCGTCCAGGGTGTCCAGGGCCCGGCTGGGCGCGCCTCCGTGCAGCGGCCCGGACAGGGCGCCCACGGCTCCGGTCAGGCAAGCGGCCACGTCGGCTCCGGTGGAGGCGATGACGCGGGCCGTGAAGGTTGATGCATTGAATCCATGATCAATGGTTGAGATCAAGTATTGCTCCACCGCACGCGCCCGCCGCGGCTCGGGCTCCTCACCCGTGAGCATGTACAGGTAGTTGGCCGCGTACGGCAGGTCCTCGCGCGGCTCGACGGGGTCGAGGCCCTCCCCCAGTCGGTACAGCGCGGTGAGCAGTGTGGGTACGGCCGCGCAGACGGCCAGGGTGTCGGCGCGGCGCCGGTCGGCGTCTATGTCGTACACCGGTCGCAGTCCCCGCGCCGAGCCCAGCAGGGACAGAGCCGTGCGCAGCCCGGACAGCGGGCCGGAGACGCGGCTCGCCGCGGCGATCGCGGGCAGCACCGCGCGGACCTCCTCGGGCAGCCGCCGCAGCGCCGCGGTCTCGGCGGTGAAGGCGGCGCGGCGCTCCGCATCGGGGAGCGTGCCGTGGACCAGGAGATGCCAGACGTCCTCGAAGCCGCGGGTCCGCGCGAGTTCGACGGCCGAGTACTGGCGGTAGTGGTAGAAGCCCTCCCGCCCCCGGACGTCACCGATCTCGGTCTCGGTGACGACGACGCCGGCGAGTCCGCGCGGTGCGTCGATGAGCGGGGTCGCGGTCCTGTCGATGGTCATGGTTCTCCTCCCTGGACTTGATCCGACTGTCCATGCTTGACTATTTGCTTGTCAATATTGATTCGATCAACTCAATCTGCTCAACATGTGCAGAGGCGGCTACGGTGACCCCCATGCGCGATCACGAACCCGCTCCCGGCCGTCCGGGGCGCAGGCTGACCACCAAGGAGACCGCCGAACTGCTCGGCGTGAAGCCGGAGACGGTGTACGCGTACGTGAGCCGCGGCCTGCTCAGCAGCAGGCGCGAGCCCGGCGGCCGTGCCAGCACCTTCGAGGCGAAGGAGGTCGAGGCCCTCGCCCGGCGCCACCGCCGCGAGGCGGCCGGCACCCCGGGCTCCGGCGGGGACCTGTCCGTCCGCACCCGCATCACGCTGATCGAGCGGGACCGGTACTACTTCCGGGGCGTGGACGCCGTCGAGCTGGCGCTCCGTCACTCCTACGAGGAGGTCGCGGAGTGGCTGTGGACCGGCCGGCTCACCCCGGGCGCGACCCTCTCCGCACCCCGCCCCACCGTCGAGGTCGCGCGCCGCGCGGTGAACGCGCTGTCCGAGCACGCCTCCCCCACCGACCGGCTGCGCGTGGCGGCCGTCGCCGCGGCGGCCGAGGACCCGCTGCGCTTCGACCTGTCCGAGGACGCCGTGCTGAACACCGCGCGGATCCTGATCCCCACGCTCGTCGACGCGCTGCCGCCGGTCCGGCGCGACCACAAGGACGACGGCCCGCTCGCCCAGCGACTCTGGGGCCGGCTGACCGGCCGCCCCGCCGACGAGGCTTCCCTGCGCGTCCTGGACACCGCCCTCGCCCTCCTCGCCGACCACGATCTGGCCGCCTCCACGCTCGCGGTCCGGGTCGCCGCATCGGCCCGCGCGCACGCCTACGCGGCCGTCTCGGCCGGGCTCGGCGTCCTGGAGGGCCCACTGCACGGCGCCGCGAGCGGCACCGCCCACCGCATGCTGCTCGACGTGCTCGACCAGGGCACGGCGGTCCCGGTGATCGCCGACGAACTGCGCGCGGGCCGCCGGGTCCCGGGGCTCGGCCACCGGCTGTACACCGGCGAGGACCCGCGCGCGAGCGTGCTCTTCAGCCTGCTGGAACAGGTCCCGCGCGCGGAGTCCGCCCTGCTCGCCGCCCGGGACGTCGTCGCCACGACCGCCCGGCACACCCCGCTGCACGCCAACGTCGACCTGGCCCTGGCGGTGTTCACCGCGTCCAGCGGCATGCCCGCCACCGCCGGCGAGACGATCTTCGCCGTCGCCCGGACGGCGGGCTGGATCGCACACGCCCTGGAGGAGTACGGCGAGCGCCCGCTGCGCATGCGCCCGGTGGGCCAGTACGTCGGCCCGCGGCCTCCGCAGCCGCTGCCGCTGCCGGAGCAGGTCGGTCCCGAAACCCTCACGGAGTAGGACACAACCACGGCCGGAAGTCGCCCCGGGGAGAGTCAGGTTAGGCTCACCTCTGTGAGTACGTGTGCGACCGTCTCCCGGAGCCTCGACGAGCCCGTCTCCGGTACGGCGGCCACGGCGACGACGTGGCTGCTGCTGGAACAGCCCGGCCCGTGGGGCGCCAAGGCGCTCACTTCGAGCCACCTGGACCCGGCGGTGGGGCGGGCGCTGGAGGCGGCCGCCGAGGAAACCGGCGTACGCGTCGCGCTCATCCGGCGCCCCGGGCGCCACGCCGACCCCGGCACGCCCGCCGTCCGGCAGGTGTACGCCGCCCACACCGTGCCCGGCCGCGTGTGGCTGCACGGCGCCACGACCCGCGATCCGCGCCGCCTGCTCGACCTCGACTTCGCCGCCCTCGGAGCGGGTGACCACCACTCCTACGGCACCGCGCTCGGCGGGCGCCCGTACCGCGGCGACCCGCTCGCGCTCGTGTGCACCAACGGCAAGCGCGACCGCTGCTGCGCCCTCCTGGGCCGTCCCCTCGCCGCCGAACTGTGCGCCTCCGGGGTGCGCGGCGTCTGGGAGGTCACCCATCTGGGTGGACATCGCTTCTCGCCGACCGTGCTCGTCCTGCCGTACGGCTACGCCTACGGCCGCGCCGAGGCGCACACCATCAAGGAGGCGCTGCACGGCGCGCAGGAGGGGCGCGTGGTGGTCGAGGGGTGTCGCGGCTGCTCCGCCTGGGAACGACCCGGTCAGGCGGCCGAGCTGGCCGTCCGGTCGGTGGCGGGCGAGTACCGGGCGGGGCTGCTGAGTGTCGTACGGACCGACGGCGCGGCCCCGCGCTGGGAGGTCACCGTCGGGCACGCCGACGGCCGCCGCTGGCGGGTGACCGTGGCGCAGGGTGCGGCGCTGCCGCCCCGTCCGGAGAGCTGCGGTGCGGCGGTGCTCGGCACTCCGGCCCGGATGGACGTCGTGTCCGTGCGCGAGCTGAGGCCGACGGCGCTGGCGAGCTGAGCGAGTCGCTCCTCGCAGCGGCGACCGCCTCGTTCAAGACCTGGTCAAGAGATCCCCACCACACCCCCTGGGGCGGGCGTGCCCATCCACGTACCTTCGTGGGTATGAGCCCCACTGCCCCCGCACGCCGTCTGCGCCTCGGTCTGCCGCGGCGGGTGTTCTCGCAGGTGCTGCTGATGCAGGTGGCGATCGCCGCGGGGGTCGCGGTGCTCGCGACCGGGCTGTTCCTGGCGCCGCTGAGCAAGCAGCTGGACCAGGAGGCGGAGCGTCGTGCGCTGTCCATCGCGCAGACGACGGCGCAGGACCCGCAGATCGCCGAGGGCGTCCTGAGCACCCCGCCGACCGCTGACGGTCCGGTGCAGCGGGAGGCCGAGCGGGTCCGGAGGGCCACGCACGCCGAGTACATCGTGGTGATGGACCAGCGGGGCGTGCGCTGGTCGCACACCACGCCCTCGGAGATCGGCCGGCACGTCTCCACCGACCCCACCGACGCTCTGGGCGGCAAGGAGGTCATGGAGATCGACAAGGGCACCCTGGGCCGCTCGGCGCGCGGCAAGGTGCCGCTGTACGACACGCATCACCGGATCATCGGGGCGGTCTCGGTCGGTATCGCCTACGACAGCGTGCGGGCGCGGCTGATCAGCGCGATCCCGGGCCTGTTCGCGTACGCCGGCGGCGCTCTCGCGGTGGGCGCGCTGGCCGCCTGGCTGATCTCCCGGCGGGTCCAGCGGCAGACCCGGGACCTGGCCTTCTCCGACATCTCGGCGCTGCTCGCGGAGCGCGAGGCGATGCTGCACGGCATCCGGGAGGGCGTGGTCGCCCTCGACCGCGGCGGTCGTATCCGCCTGCTCAACGACGAGGCGCGGCGGCTGCTCGGCATCGGCGACGAGGCGGTCGGGCGGACCCCGGACGAGGCGCTCGGCGCGGGCCGTACGACGGACGTGCTGGCCGGCCGGGTGACCGGCACCGATCTGCTCACCGTGCGCGGCCAGCGCGTGCTGGTCGCCAACCGTATGCCCACCGGCGACGGCGGCGCCGTGGCCACCCTGCGCGACCGCACCGAACTGGAGCAGCTGGGGCGGGAACTCGACTCCACGCGCGGGCTGATCGACGCCCTGCGCGCCCAGGACCACGAGCACGCCAACCGCATGCACACCCTGCTCGGACTGCTGGAACTGGAGATGTACGACGACGCCGTGGAGTTCGTCGGCGAGGTGGTCGGCGACCACCGGGCCACCGCCGAGCAGGTCACCGAGAAGATCCAGGATCCCCTGCTCGCCGCGCTGCTGGTCGGCAAGGCGACCGTCGCCGCCGAGCGCGGAGTCGCGCTGTGGGTGTCCGAGCACACCAGGCTGCCCGACCGGCTCATCGATCCGCGGGGTCTGGTCACGGTCGTGGGCAACCTGGTGGACAACGCCCTCGACGCGGTCGCCGGCACACTGCACGCGCGCGTGGAGGTCGAGTTGCGCACCGAGGGCCGTACGGTCGTCCTCAGGGTGCGGGACACGGGCCCCGGGATCCCGGCGGACCAGCGGGAGCTGATCTTCACGGAGGGGTGGTCCACCAAGAAGCCGCCCGCGCACGGCAAACGGGGCCTCGGGCTCTCGCTGGTGAGCCGGCTCGCCCAACGGCAGGGCGGAAGCGCGACGGTGGGCGAGGCGGCGGGCGGCGGCGCGGAGTTCACCGTGGTCCTGCCGGAGGCGCTGACCGAGCCGGAGCTTCGACCCGCGGTGCTGGAGAAGTCCCTCGAGCCCGCTGCCGTCACCGAGGAGGAGACCCGATGATCGAGGTCCTGGTCGTGGACGACGACGCCCGCGTCGCCCGGGTCAACGCCGCGTACGTGGAGAAGGTGCCGGGTTTCCATGTGGCCGGCGAGGCACACAGCGCCGCCGAGGCGCTGCGGCAGGTGGAGACGCTGCCCCGGCTGGACCTGGTCCTCATGGACCACTACCTGCCCGACGACACCGGTCTCGCGGTCGTCCGGGAGATGCGCCGGCGCGGCCATCAGGCCGATGTGATCATGGTGACGGCGGCGCGGGACGTGTCGACCGTCCAGGCCGCGATGCGGCAGGGGGCGCTGCAGTACCTGGTGAAACCGTTCGCCTTCGCCGGTCTGCGCGCCAAGCTGGAGGCGTACGCACAGCTGCGGCGCACGCTGGACGGCGGCGGCGAGGCCGAACAGGCGGAGGTGGACCGCATCTTCGGCGCCCTCTCCGCGCCGTCGGAGCCCGGGCTGCCCAAGGGGCACTCCCCCACGACGGCCGAGCTGGTGCGCCAGGCGCTGATGAACGCCGAGGGTCCGCTGTCCGCCCAGGAGATCGCCGAGCGGACGGGGGTCAGCCGGCAGACGGCCCAGCGGTATCTGAAGCTCCTGGAGCGCACCGGGCGGGCGCGGCTGACCCTCAAGTACGGCGACGCGGGCCGCCCCGAACACCGTTACGTGTGGGCGACCCGCGTCTGAGCGGACTCGTCTACTTGGCAGCGTCGACGAATTCGGTCGTGTACGTCTTGCTCAAGTCGACCTTGGCGTTCTTGATGTTGGGGTTGAACGACTTGAGGACCTTCTCGACGGTCTCCGGGCCGCCCTGCGGCATCACGCCGTCGTCGGTGAACATCGGCAGCGTGCTCTTGATGGCCTGCGCGTAGAGCGTCTTGCTGCCCTGGGAGTAGTCGGCGGGCATCTTGGCGGCGATCTCGTCGGCGCTGTGGGTGGACATCCACTTGAGCGTCTTGACGAATGCGTTGACCAACTTCTGGACGGTGTCCTTGTGTCCGTTCACCCAGTCCGTCTGCATGTACAGACTCGACGACGGGTACGGCCCGCCCAGCGCCTTCTGCGAGCCCTCGGGGGTGCGCATGTCGATGAGGACCTTGCCCACCTTCTTGTCCAGGATCGTCGCGACGGTCGGGTCGGTGGTCATGCCGCCGTCGATCGCCCCCTTCTGGAGGGCCGCGATGAACGTCGGCCCGGCCCCTACGGCGACGGGGCTGAACTCGTTGACCTGCACGCCGTTCTTGACCGCGAGGTACTTGGTGAGGAAGTCGGTGGAGGAACCTAGCCCGGTCACGCCCAGCTTCCGGCCCTTGAAGTCCTTGGGCGACGTGAGGTCGCCGGCCGCCTTGTTCGAGACCACCTCGACCTCGCCGGGCGCGTGCGAGAACTGCACGACCGACTCCACGGACTTGCCCTTGGTCTGCAGGTCGAGGGTGTGGTCGTAGAAGCCGACCGCCCCCTGCACCTGGCCGGAGACGAGCGCGGTCTCGGCCTGGACACCGGCGGGCTCGCTGAGGAGTTGGACGTTCAGACCCTCCGCCTGGAAGTAGCCGAGGCGCTGGGTGAGCATCGCGGGCAGGTAGATGACCTTGTCCAGGCCACCGACCATGATCTTGACGGTCTCGCCCTTGCCGCCGCCCGAGTCGCTCCCGGTGTCGGTCGTGGAGCTCGCCGCGTCGTTGGCACAGGCGGTGAGGGAGGAGAGCGCGAGCAGGCCTGCGGCGGCGAGGGAGGCGTATCTGGCGGTGTTGCGCATGCGGTTCACGTCCTTGTGAGAGGCGGTACGGGGAAGGCGTGGGGGGCTGGTCCGGGGGCCGGGGATGGCCCAGGGCGGGGCCGGGGATGCCCGGTGAGGGGTGGTGGGGTCGCTGAGGGCGGTGAAGGGCCGGTCAGCTGTCGGAACCGGTGGGCTTCCAGCGGAAGATGCGGCGCTCGGCGAAGGTGAGCAGTCCCTCGGCGGCGAGGGCGACGACGGCGAGGATGACCATCGCGGCGTAGACGCCGGCCGCGTTGAAGGTGTTCTGCGACTGCGCGACGAGCAGGCCGATGCCCTTGGTCGCGCCGATGTACTCGCCGACGATGGCGCCGATCAGGGCGAAACCGAAGCTGACGTGGAGGCTGGTGAAGATCCACGAGGTGGCCGAGGGGATGACCACCTGGAGCGTCACCCGGCGGTCGCTGGCGCCCAGGATGCGGGCGTTGGCCACCAGGTTGCGGTCCACCTCACGGGCGCCCTGGAAGGCGTTGAAGAACACCGGGAAGAACACGAGCACGACGGCGGAGGCCACCTTTGAGGACGGGCCGAGCCCGAACCAGATCAGGAAGATGGGCGCCAGGACGATCCTGGGGATCGAGTTGAGCACCTTGATGTATGGACCAAGAACCTCGGCGAGCAACCTGATCCGCCCGAGTGCGATACCGAGGAGCACACCGGCGACCACACCGATGACCCAGCCGAGCAGTGCCTCGTAGAGCGTGTACCAGATCTGCTCGCCCAGCGAGCCGAGCGCGGTTCCGTGCATCACCCAGGTCGAGATCTGGTCCCAGATCTTCGACGGCATCGAGAAGTTGAACGGATCGATGATCTTCGCCCGGGACAGCCCCTCCCACAGCCCGAGGACGGCCACCAGCAGCAGCACACGCACGGTGACGACGAGGGCCTTGCGGCGGCGGGCGGCCTGGGCGCGGGTCTGCGCGCGGTTCGTCTTGTCGACGGGCTCGGTCCTGGCCAGTGCGGCCCGGGCCTCGGGCATGACGTCAGGCGACACGGGCGGCACCCCTCTCGCGGGTGATGCGGACCTCTTCGCCGAGGGACTCCCAGATCTCGCGGTAGATCTCGATGAACCGCGGCTCCAGGCGCACCGACTCCACCTTGCGCGGCCGGGGCAGGTCGATCTCGAAGACCTGCTTGACGGTCGCGGGTCCGGCGGTCATCACGACGACCTTGTCGGCGAGCGCGATGGACTCCTCCAGGTCGTGGGTGACGAAGACGACGGAGGCGCCCGTGCCCTCCCACAGTTCCAGCAGTTCGTCCGACATCAGTGCCCGGGTCTGCACGTCCAGCGCCGAGAACGGCTCGTCCATCAGCAGGATCTCGGGGTCGTTGACGAACGTGGCGGCGAGCGCCACGCGCTTGCGCTGACCGCCGGAGAGCTGGTGCGGGTAACGGTCCTCGAAGGCGGCGAGGCCGACACGGGCCAGCCATTCCCGGGCCTTCTGCCTGGCCTCGGCCTTCGGCACGCCCCGGAAGCGGGGGCCGGCCATGACGTTGGACAGGACCGTGCGCCAGGGGAAGGTGGCGTCCTGCTGGAAGACGAAGCCGACCTTGTCGCCGACGCCCTCGACCGGCTCGCCGGCCACCAGCACCTCGCCCTCGGTGGGCTCCTCCAGGCCGCTGACCAGCGTCAGCGTGGTGGACTTGCCGCAGCCGGTCGGGCCGACCACGGCCACGAACTCGCCGCGCTCGACGGTGAGGTCCAGACCGCGCACGGCTGTGTGCAGTCCCCCTGACGGGGTTCTGAAGATCTTGCTCGCGCCCCGCAGCTCGATGGCGGGGCTGGTGTGTGCGCTCATGGCCCGGGACGGTAGGTGTGGCCCCGGCCACAGCAGGAGTCTTGTGAGCGCAAGCCGTTCTTTTGCTCGCAAGAGCCTGTTGTGCTCTTTTTGCTCGCGCTACAACTGCGGAGCCGAAACACGGGCTTAACGCCCGGCGGCCTTGGAGGAGAGGCCTGATGATTGACGTCCTGGTCGTGGACGACGACTTCCGCGTCGCCGAGATAAACGCCAAGTACGTGGGGAAGGTTCCCGGCTTCCGGGTGACCGCCCGCGCGCACAGCGCTGCCCAGGCCCTGGCTGCCGTCGAACGAGGCACCATCGACCTGGTCCTGCTCGACCACTATCTGCCGGACCAGACGGGTCTCGACCTCGTGCACCGCATGCGCGAGCAGGGCCACGGCACCGACGTCATCATGATCACAGCGGCCAGCGATGTGACGACCGTCCAGCAGGCGATGCGCCTGGGCGCCCTGCACTACCTGGTCAAACCCTTCACCTTCGCCGCCCTGCGCACCCGCCTGGACTCCTATGCCGCGCTGCGGCGCACGGTGGACCGGGTCGGCGGCCGCGGCCTGGCGGGGCAGGAGCAGGTGGACCGGATCTTCGGTGCGCTGCGGACGTCACCCGCACCGTCCGCGCCCGGCCTGCCGAGCGGCCACTCGGAGCCCACGACCGATCTGATCTGCGGCGTCCTGCACCGCGCCGACCAGCCGCTGTCCGCCCACGAGGTGGCCGCCAGGACCGGCCTGAGCCGCTCCACGGCCCAGCGCTATCTCCGCCACCTGGAACAGGCCGGCCGGCTCCGGCTCTCTCTGAAGTACGGCGACACCGGCCGACCGGAACACCGGTACGCCTGGGTGGCGCCGTAGCGACCCGTACGAGCCGCTGGTGACCGGCTACACGGCACCGGCGCCGGTCAGCGACCGAACCTCCGTCTCCGCGTACCTGGCCTCGTCCGCGACCTCCTCTGAGGTGACGGTGCCGAGCCAGCCGGCGAGGAAGCCGACCGGGATGGAGACGATGCCCGGGTTCTGCAGCGGGAAGTACTGGAAGTCGACGTCCGGGAACAGCGAGGTGGGGCTGCCGGACACCACCGGGGAGAGCAGCACCAGTCCGAGCGCCGGGATCAGCCCGCCGTATACGGCCCACACCGCGCCCCGGGTGGTGAAGCCGCGCCAGAACAACGAGTAGAGCAGCACCGGGAGGTTCGCCGAGGCGGCGACGGCGAAGGCGAGGCCGACGAGGAAGGCGACATTGAGGTCACGGGCCAGCAGACCGAGCGCGATCGCCACGACGCCGATGCCGACCGCCGCCCAGCGCGCCACCGCCACCTCGCTGCGCGCCTTGCCGCCCGAGCGCCGCAGCGACGCGTACAGGTCGTGCGCCACCGACGCCGAGGAGGCGAGGGTGATACCCGCGACCACGGCGAGGATCGTGGCGAAGGCGACGGCGGCGACGACCGCGAACAGCACCGTGCCCCCGGTGGACCCCGCGCCACCGCCCAGATCGAGAGCGAGCAGCGGTACCGCCGTGTTCCCGGCCGCGTTCGAACCGCGCACCGCATCCGTCCCCACCACCGCGGCCGCCCCGAAGCCGAGGACGATCGTCATCAGGTAGAAGCCGCCGATCAGCCCGATGGACCACACGGCGGAACGGCGGGCGGCCCGCGCGGTGGGCACGGTGTAGAAGCGGGACAGGATGTGCGGCAGTCCCGCGGTGCCCAGTACGAGAGCGAGTCCCAGGCTGATGAAGTCGAGGCGGGCGGTCCAGGTCCCGCCGTACTTCAGGCCCGGCGCCAGGAACGCCCTTCCGTGACCGCTGCGGTCCGCGGCCGTGAGCAGCAGGCGGTCGACGTCGCCGTGGAAGCGGAGCAGGACGAGGACGGTCAGCGCGATCGTGCCGCTCAGCAGCAGGACCGCCTTCACGATCTGGATCCAGGTGGTGGCCCGCATCCCTCCCAACGACACGTAGATCACCATGAGCGCGCCGACCCCGATGACCGCCCACGCCTGAGCAGCCCCGCTCGTCCGCCCCAGCAGCAGCGCCACCAGACTGCCCGCGCCGACCATTTGCGCCACCAGATACAGAACGGACACCGTGACCGAGGAAGTTCCCGCGGCGATCCGCACCGGCCGCTCGCTCATCCGCGCGGCCACCACGTCGGCCAGGGTGAACCGCCCGCAGTTGCGCACCAGTTCGGCCACCAGGAACAGCACGACCAGCCAGGCCACCAGGAATCCCACGACGTACAGCATCCCGTCGTACCCGTACAGCGCGATGAGTCCGGTGACCCCGAGGAAGGAGGCGGCCGACATGTAGTCACCCGCGATGGCAAAACCATTCTCCATGGGAGAGAACAGCCGCCCTCCGGCGTAGAACTCCTCCGCCGAACCACGCCGGCGACGGCTCACCCACGTCGTGATCCCGAGGGTGACGGCCACGAAACCGCTGAACAACAGCAGCGCCAGCGTCTGATGATCGCCGGTCACAAGGCGCCTCCCCGCGCTTCGCGGGTCAGTTCCTGGGTGTCCCAGCGCAGTTCCAGCGCCGCCCGGTCCCGGCGCAGCCGCGCGTGCCGGGCATAGGCCCAGGTCAGCAGGAACGTGGTGAGGAACTGTCCGAGCCCGGCCAGCATGGCCATGTTCACCGCTCCCGCCACGGGCCGCGCCATGAGCCTCGGTGCGGTCGTGGCGGTGACCACATAGCCCACGTACCAGGCGAGAAAGGCGGCGACTCCCGGCACGACGAACCGCCGGTACCTGGTGCGCACCTCCTGAAAGGCCGCGCTGCGCTGCACCTCGACGTACACATCGCGTGCCCGAACCGCCGCTGCGCTCCCCTCCCGGCGAGCGGGTGGCACCGCCGGCGCCGAAACGCCGGTGCCTTCCAGCTCGCCCCAGCCGGAGGCCAGTGCGTCGTACCAAGGGTCTTCGTACGTCACGTCGCGGGCGGGCGCGCCGTGGTCTTGCCGGTTCTCGGACGAACTCTCGGGGCCGCCCCCCATGCCACGGGCACGGCCATTGCTTGACTGCATGCCCAAGGATGGACAGATCGGGAAGATCCCTGACTCTTCTTCCTCCGGCTCTTCACCCCATCAGGTGAGTCACTGCGTGGGCGGCCGTACCAGCCCCTTGCTGTAGGCGTAACGCACCGCCTGCGCCCGGTCCTTGAGGCCCGTTTTGGAGAAGAGGTTGTTGATGTGTGTCTTCACGGTCGCGGTCGACACATGCAGCTTGCGGGCGATCTCCTGATTGCTGAGTCCTTCGGCGATCAGCAGCAGCACCTCGGTCTCCCGCGCGGTCAGACCGTCGGGCGGCGCCTCGACGGTCGCCGGCGGGCCGGGCTCGGGCTGTGACAGCCGCTCCAGCAACCGGCGCTGGACACTGGGCGCCAGACCTGCTTCCCCCGACAGCACGCTCTCCACGGCACGCACGATCTCGTCACCGCCCGCGTCCTTGGTCAGATACCCCCGGGCGCCGGCGCGCAGCGCGGGGAACAGCGACTCGTCGTCCGCGTACGTGGTGAGCACCACGACCTGGGTCCCGGGGTACTGCGCCCGGATCCGCCGGGTGGCCTCCACACCGTCGCAGCGGGGCATCCTGAGATCCATCAGGACCACGTCCGGGGCCAGTTCCCCGACCAGCCGCACCGCCTCCTCACCGTCTCCCGCGGCACCCACGACCTCCACCCCGGGCAGCAGCCCGAGCAGCATCACGATGCCCTCCCGGACGACGGTCTGGTCGTCGGCGACCACCACACGTGCGGGCTTCTTCTCCCCCTCCGTCTCCGTCATACAGGTACCTTCAGCGTCACCACGAACCCCTCCTCCTCGGGCCGCGCGTCCAGTGAGCCGCCCAGGAGCTCGGCCCGCTCGCGCATACCCAGCAGACCGTACCCGGCTCCGGATCCCGTGAGTTCGCCCGGCCGCCCGCCCGTGTCCCGAACGTCCAGCGTCACTTCGTGCTCGCTGTAGTCGAGCCGCAGGTGCACCTTGGCGCCGTGAGCGTGCTTGCGGACGTTCGTCAGCGCCTCCTGCGCGACCCTGCGCACGGCCTGGGAGGCCTCGGCCGGCAGGGGTCTGCGCTCACCCGTCACGGTGACCTCGGCGCCGTCGGCCCCGCTGACGAGTTCGCTCAGGAAGTCCTCCAGCGGGGTCAGCTCGCCTCGCAGCGCGGACAGGGCCTGCCGGGTCTCGGCGAGTCCGTCGCGGGCCATGCCCCGGGCGGCCACCACCCGCTCCAGGATGCGGTCACGGTCCGCGCCCTTCTCGATCAGCAGCCGGGCCGCCTCCAGGTGCACCAGCTGCGCCGAGAGGCTGTGGGCCAGCACGTCATGGATCTCCCGTGCGATGCGGGCACGCTCGGCCAGCGCCGCGGACTCCGCCTCGGCGGCCCGGGCGGCGCGCTCCTGGGCGAGCAGTTGCTGCGCGTGGCCGCGGGCTTCGGCGTCCAGCCGCAGGACGTAGCCGGCGAGGGCCATGCCCGCGACCGAGGCGGCCGTGGTCAGCCAGACGTCGTTGCTGAAAGCGGCGTATGCGGCCAGGCCCACCGTGGTCACCGGAGTCGCGGCCGCGAGCGGCAGCCGTTCCAGGGCGGCGATCCCACAGCCGCACCAGATCACGAGGGCCGGTCCTCTGAACCCCGTGGCCTCGGCGGCGACCGCCATGCCCGCGAGTGCGCCCATCAGCATCAGGGAGGGCACCAGCCGGTGCTGGTAGGTGGTCCTGAAGAAGGACCAGGCAAGGAGAGCAGCGACGAGGACCCCGGCCATCGCAGCGAGTCCGCCCCAGAGGCCGACGTGTCTCTGGTTGTACGCGCCCCACAGGAGCATGCCGATCACCAGGCACCTTATGGACCAGGCGATCAAACGCCGGGGCCGGGAGATTCCCTCGCGGCCGAGCGCCTCCCGTGACGGCCAGCGCGTCCAGGCGTTCTCCTTCACGCGCGCTCCCTCCTGACCGACCGCATGCCGTCACCGTACGCCGGGGCGGGGTGGCTCGCGGTGCCGAGGGACTGCGCCCGCCAGACCAGAATTCCGCCGCGGACCAGCAGAGTGGCTGCGAGAGCGCACATCAGGGCGGAGCTGTCCTGGCGCAGGCCGAGCGCGGCGCCGACGGCGTAGACACCGATGCGCAGAGCTATGCCCACGATCCATACCGCAACGCTCGCCTTGGTGCTCGTGGTCCACACGACGCCGTCCGGTTCCGTCCAGATGCGGGTCGTCCATGCCCAGCCGGCGCCCATGGCCACACCGATGAACAGCTCCACGGCGAGCAGCACGGCGGATTCCGCACGGTGGTGGACGTCGAGGATGCCGGGCTCGCGCAGCGCCAAGACGGCGAGGACCACGGGGATCAGCCACCAGCGCCGGTCGGTGTTGATCGCGCGGGCGCGGAACTGCCGCACGATCACTATGGCGGCGACGGCCACGATCGCCAGCGCGTTGACGAGCCCGGACATGAAAGCCTCCGTGAGCGAGAAGGTCCCCTCGGGAGCGGGTACTGCCGACACCTACGAAGCTACGGAAAAGCGCAGGTCGGGAGATCGGAGCCGGGGTGGATCACGGGTGGAAACCCGGAACGGCTCTTCTCCACCCACGGGTGTAGATCCCGCGGGTGGATACCGCGCCGGAGCGGAGGCGGAGGCGGAGGTCGGTCGGGGCAGGGGTTTCGCCCACTGACTGGGAGCGGCGCGGGCTCCTGGCAGACAGTGCCGGTGACGGGGTGGCCGCGGAGCCCGGCACCGCGCTTGGCGGGTACCCGTCAAAAGCGTCGGGCCACCCAAAGCTCACGACGACTCGGCCTGGGAGGCATGGGATACCGGGAATGGAGAGAGCCGACGCAAGCGTCCGCGAGCGCCCAGGAGCCCCGACCGCACCCGGCCGGACCAAGCCTTGTCCGGCCCGACGGGATCAGGCCATGTCCGGCCCGGCAGGAACAGGGTCTGCCCGACCCGGCAGGAACAGGGCTGTCCGACCGGCGGAAACAGGGCTTGTCCGACCCGGCAGGATCACGCCCCGCCAGGCCCAGCACGATCGGCCCACGCACGTCGACAGTGAAGCCGGCGTCGCCGGTGGGCGCCAGGATGTGGCGTCGGCGATCAGCGACCGGCCGTCGCGGTCGAAGGCGTGGTCTGCCGCGTCCCGACCGCGGCCCATCGGCCGCCGCAAGCGACCGGCGAAGTAGTCCATCCGCCAGGCGGCGAAAGCCCAGCTGACTGACCCCGGAGCCCACAGGCCACCGCAGAAGCCCGCGGGCGACGGCAAAATACCGCCCGGCCGACCGGGAGCACACGGCCGGCGGAGGCAGACCACTGTCCCCCTCCGCCGGCCACCAATCCCCGTCGCCCGCCCCGGCCCCCCGGGTCAGCCCGCCCCAGGCCGACCGAATCGGCCGAGGCCCAGCGCAGCGGCTACGCGTCGATGCGCGACCGGTCCAGCGTCGCAGCGGAGCTGGAGATGAACTCCTTGCGCGGCGCCACGTCGTTGCCCATCAGCAGGTCGAAGACCTGCTCGGCGGCCTCGAGGTCGGACAGGTTGATCCTGCGCAGCGTGCGGTGACGCGGGTCCATCGTGGTCTCGGCCAGCTGATCGGCGTCCATCTCACCCAGACCCTTGTACCGCTGGATGGAGTCCTTGTACCGGATGCCCTTGCTCTGGAACTCCATCAGCTTGTCCCGCAGCTCGCGGTCGGAGTACGTGTAGACGTACTTGTCCTGGCCCTTCTTCGGCTGGACGATCTCGATGCGGTGCAGCGGCGGCACGGCGGCGAAGACCCTGCCGGCCTCGACCATCGGCCGCATGTAGCGCTGGAACAGCGTGAGCAGCAGGCAGCGGATGTGGGAGCCGTCCACATCGGCGTCGGTCATCATGATGATCTTGCCGTAGCGGGCCTGGTCGATGTCGAAGGTGCGGCCCGAGCCCGCTCCTATGACCTGGATGATCGCGCCGCACTCGGCGTTCTTGAGCATGTCCGTCACCGACGACCGCTGCACGTTGAGGATCTTGCCCCGGATCGGCAGCAGCGCCTGGAACTCGGAGTTCCGGGCCAGCTTGGCCGTACCGAGCGCGGAGTCGCCCTCGACGATGAACAGCTCGCTGCGGTCGACGTCGTCGCTGCGGCAGTCGGCGAGCTTCGCCGGCAGGGACGAGGACTCCAGGGCGGTCTTCCGGCGCTGGGCGTCCTTGTGCTGGCGGGCCGCGACGCGCGTGCGGGCGGCGGCCACCACCTTCTCCATGACGACCCGGGCCTGCGCGGCGGCGTCCCGCTTCGTGCTGGTCAGGAAGGCCTTGAGCTCCTTGGTGACCACGTTGTTCACGATGCGGCGGGCCGCCGAGGTGCCCAGGACCTCCTTGGTCTGGCCCTCGAACTGCGGCTCGGCCAGACGCACGGTCACGACGGCGGTGAGGCCCTCGAGGGCGTCGTCCTTGACGATGTTGTCCTCGGCCACCCGCAGCAGCTTCTTGGCGCGCAGCACGTCGTTGAACACACCCGTCACGGACTGTTCGAAGCCGGAGACGTGGGTGCCGCCCTTGGGGGTGGCGATGATGTTGACGAAGGACCGGATGGTGGTGTCGTAGCCGGTGCCCCAGCGCAGCGCGATGTCGACGCCCAGTTCACGGGTGACCTCGGTCGGGGTCATCTGGCCGTGCTCGTCGAGGACGGGGACGGTCTCCTTGAAGGTGCCCTTGCCCGAGAAGCGGAGGATGTCGCAGACGGGCTTGTCGCCCGCCAGGTACTCGCAGAACTCGCTGATGCCGCCGTCGAAGCGGAAGGACTCCTCGCCCTTGCTGCCACCCTCGCCCAGGCCGAACTCGTCGCGCACGATGATCGTCAGACCCGGTACCAGGAAGGCGGTCTGCCGGGCGCGCTGGTGCAGGTTCTCCAGGGAGAGCTTGGCGTCCTTGAGGAAGATCTGCCGGTCGGCCCAGTACCGCACGCGCGTGCCGGTACGGGTCTTGGGGATCTTCTTGGTCTTGCGCAGGCCGCTCTTGGCCTCGAACTTCGCGTCGGCGCCGTCGGCCGCGAAGGCGCCGGGCACGCCACGGCGGAAGCTGACGGAGTGCGTGTGGCCACCGCGGTCCACCTCGACGTCGAGGCGGGCGGAGAGGGCGTTGACCACGGAGGCGCCGACGCCGTGCAGACCGCCGGAGGCGGCGTACGAACCGCCGCCGAACTTGCCGCCGGCGTGCAGCTTGGTCATGACGACCTCGACGCCGGACAGGCCGGTCCTGGGCTCGACGTCCACGGGGATGCCGCGGCCGTTGTCGCGCACCTCCACGGAACCGTCGTCGTGGAGGATCACCTCGATGCGGTCGCAGACGCCCGCGAGGGCCTCGTCCACGGAGTTGTCGATGATCTCCCACAGGCAGTGCATCAGACCGCGGCTGTCGGTCGAGCCGATGTACATGCCCGGGCGCTTGCGCACGGCCTCGAGGCCCTCGAGGACGAGCAGGTGCCGCGCGGTGTAGTTGGAACCGTCCCGGTCTGCTCCTGCCAGCAGCGCTGTGGACGGCACGGACGTGTCGGCGGTCACGCGGTTCGCTCCTCGCTGAATTTCAGTTGGCCCCCTACTGGGTAGGGGACGGCTTCGGTCGCCGCTCAGAGGGTACCGAGGCCTGGTAGGGCCGGTGTAACGCCACCCTCGTCGTGAACTCAGACTAGTCCAGGCTCGCATACATGTTCGATCCCTCGATGGAGTGAAGTACATATCACGTTCCCTTCGAGGCATGAACCATTTAGGCTCCGGGCACGTCCTCCTGAACAACAGGCAACCCGGCCTGGAGGACCGAAACACAACACTGCGCGAAACCGTAAGCACTACAAGAGACGCACTACGGCACATTCGCCGCCAACCGGCAGCAGACAGCCGCCCCGGAAGATTTTTTCCAGGAAAAGCCACGAGCGGGAACGTTTTCGGGCTGGTTGGATGTTGACCCTGGTACGACAGCTCGTCGAGCTAGAGAAGAGGCGACGTGACTACTGTTCTGACCCCCGCGAGCCCGTTGACGGCCGCCGATCGCTGCGACCGCTGCGGCGCCCAGGCATACCTGCGCGTCGTCCTGCTCAGCGGCGGAGAACTGCTCTTCTGCGCCCACCACGGTCGCAAGTTCGAGCCGGAACTCAAGAAGATCGCCGCTGAGATACAGGACGAGACGGAGCGGCTGACGTCCGCTCCGAGCCCCGATTCCGAAGAAGAGCGCTGAATCTCGCACACACGACGAGCCAGCCCCGGTACAGGCCGGTGAACGGGCGGCCGCTCCTGTCCAGGAGCGGCCGCCCGTGCTCATATCCCGATGCGAGCGCGTCAGGAGCGTCCGTGGGGCGCCTCGCGGCTCTGTGAGGCCGCCTCCAGCGCTCTCACGACGCCGGAGACGCGCGTGTACACGCCAGGGCTGCCCGGCCTGCCACAGCCGCTCCCCCATGACACGAGGCCGATCAGCCGTCCTTGTGCCACCAGCGGCCCGCCGCTGTCTCCCTGGCAGGCGTCCGGGCCCCCGCCGGTCTCCCCGGCGCAGAGCATGCTCTCGGGCCGGTAGGTGCCGTCGGGACCGCCCGGATAGGCGCGGGCGCAGAGGTCGTCGGGCAGCACGCGCATGTGTGCGGCATGGAGCCGGCGCGCATAGCCGCCCCCGCCGGTCGTGTCACCCCATCCGGCGACCGTGGCCTGCGTGCCCGGCGTGTAGGCCGGATCGCCTGCGCCGGCCATGCCGATGACCGCGCTCTGCGGCAGCGGCTTGGCGAGGGTGAGTACGGCGAAGTCGCCGGCGTTGGTGCCGGTGTCGTACCCCGGATTGACCCATGCGTCGCGTACGGAGACCTCCTGCCCCTCACCCGACAGCAGATCGGTGCGGCCCGCGATGACCCGGAAGTCGCGCACGCGGTTCGGGGGCCCCCCGAGGACGTCCTCGGCCAGACAGTGGGCCGCGGTGAGCACCGCCGTACGCGCTACCGCCACGCCGCCGCAGAACTGGCCCGCCCGGGTACCTCCGAAACGGTCACGGCTGGACAGGGCGACCGTCCACGGGGCCTGGGAGACGTCTATCGGAAAGCCGCCGACCACGACGCTGTCGGCGGCCACGGGAACCGCGCTCACCAGGGGTATGGCGGCCACGGCGGCCGCCAGGGCCAGTGGCCGGATCAGTGCCTGGGCAACGGTACGGCGCATGCAGTCTCCTCACTCTCGGGTGATGCCGGAACACCCAGAGTGATCCACTTCGGGCTCGCGCGCAGCACGAAGGCCCGGCTCCCGCGAGGGGAGCCGGGCCTTCGCCGTCGTACGACCGTGACCTAGTCGAGGTAGTCGCGCAGCACCTGGGAACGCGACGGGTGGCGCAGCTTCGACATGGTCTTGGACTCGATCTGGCGGATGCGCTCACGCGTCACGCCGTACACCTTGCCGATCTCGTCGAGGGTCTTCGGCTGACCGTCGGTGAGACCGAACCGCATGGAGACGACACCGGCCTCGCGCTCGGACAGGGTGTCCAGAACCGAGTGCAGCTGCTCCTGCAGGAGCGTGAAGCTGACGGCGTCGGCAGGGACGACGGCCTCGGAGTCCTCGATGAGGTCACCGAACTCGCTGTCGCCGTCCTCACCCAGCGGGGTGTGCAGCGAAATGGGCTCGCGGCCGTACTTCTGGACCTCGATGACCTTCTCCGGGGTCATGTCGAGCTCCTTGGCCAGCTCCTCCGGGGTGGGCTCGCGGCCCAGGTCTTGGAGCATCTGGCGCTGCACGCGCGCAAGCTTGTTGATGACCTCGACCATGTGCACCGGGATACGGATGGTGCGGGCCTGGTCGGCCATGGCGCGGGTGATCGCCTGACGGATCCACCAGGTGGCGTACGTGGAGAACTTGTAGCCCTTGGTGTAGTCGAACTTCTCGACCGCGCGGATCAGACCGAGGTTGCCCTCCTGGATGAGGTCCAGGAAGAGCATGCCGCGGCCGGTGTAGCGCTTGGCCAGGGAGACCACCAGACGGAGGTTGGCCTCCAGGAGGTGGTTCTTGGCGCGGCGGCCGTCCTCGGCGATGATCTCCAGCTCGCGCTTGAGCTTCGGCGCCAGCTTGTCGGCGTTGGCCAGCTTGTCCTCGGCGAACAGACCCGCCTCGATGCGCTTGGCCAGCTCCACCTCCTGCTCGGCGTTGAGCAGGGGGACCTTGCCGATCTGCTTCAGGTAGTCCTTGACCGGGTCGGCGGTGGCGCCGGCCGCGGCGACCTGCTGCGCGGGCGCGTCGTCCTCGTCCTCGTCGGACAGGACGAAGCCGGCGTTCTCGGTGCCCTCAGGCTCGTCGGCGACCTTGGTGTCCTCGAGAACCTCGTCCTCGAGAAGCTCGACGTCGTCCTTCTTGGCCGTGGTCTTCTTGACCGGCGCCGTCTTCTTGGCGACGGTCTTCTTGACGGCCGCCTTCTTGGCGGTCGTCTTCTTGGCCGCGGCCTTCTTGGCGGGTGCGGCTTCCTCGGCGGAATCGGCCGCGGCCGGAGCGACGGGCGCCGCGGGGGCGTCCGTGGTGGCGGTCGCCTTCCTCGTCGTCGTCACCGTCTTCGCCGCGACCGTCTTGGTGGCGGTGCGCTTCGCCGGGCTCTTCGCTGCGACGCTCTTGCGGGTGCGCTTGGGCTCTGCGGCACTGACCATCAGCGTCACACCCTCTTCCTCAAGAATCTGGTTGAGGCTGCGCAGTACGTTCTTCCACTGAGTGGCCGGAATCTGGTCAGCTTCGAAGGCCCGACGCACATCGTCGCCGGCGATCTGCCCCTCAGCCTTTCCCCGCTCAATGAGCGCCATGACAGAGACGGACTCGGCGATCTCCGGCGGGAGCGTACGGGATGTGCTGGCCGACACGAACAACCTCTCGGAACGTTGGAAAACGGCTTCCGGCACCGTCCACTGCGGACAGGAGCCGACCACCGGCCTGGGGATGGGCCGACGGCGCGGGCGGGGGCCGGGAAGATGCACAGCGCCTGTGATGGCGTCCGTATTCCCTCCGCGGCTGTCACCTCTTAGGTCATCGCGCTGTTTCCCCGAGCGTTACGCCCAATCTGCGTGGCCCGAGTCACACCCCGTAAGCGGTCAAAAGCTGTCAAATGCGGGCGGATGAGATCACCATTGCCGTCCCGCCCGGTCGCGCGCATGACCCCGGCGGCCCGTCGCGGCGCGGGGCCCCCCCCGCCCCCCCCCCGGGCGGGGGGGGGCGGGGGGGGGGCCCCCCCCGCCGCCCCCCCCCGGGGGGCGCCCCCCCCGCCCCCCCCCGGGGGGGGGGGGGCCCCCGCGGCGGCCGGCAATGAGCCCGGCGCCGACACGAGTGCCACGAGAACCGGGTTGACCCCGCACACCGGCGACCGCACCGCCCTGACCGTGCGGGTCAGTGCTCGCGCGGGGCGGGCACCACGCGCTCGACCTCGGGGTGGACCGTGAGCAGTTGACGCATGGCCGTCTCGGCGGCCGCGCCGTCGCCGGTGCCCAGCGCGTCGACGATCCGCGCGTGCTGCGCGAGCGACGCCTCGTTCGGGCGGTCACAACCCGTGACCGGACCGCCGGAGACCTGGAGGGCCGCCGAGACGATCCCGGAGAGGTGCTCCAGCATGCGGTTGCCGGCGATCTGGATGAGCAGCGAGTGGAACTCGTTGTCGGCGCGCGAGTACGTCAGCGCGTCGCCCTGTGCCATGGCATGGCTCATGATCTCGACCATGTCACAGAGGCGCTGCTGCACGTCCTCCCGTCCGTGGCCGGCGGCAAGGCGGGCGGCGAGCGGCTCGATCGTCCAGCGCAGCTCGCTCAGCTCGCGGCGCTGATCGTCGCGCTGGGGCCCGAAGGCCCGCCACTCGATGATGTCCGGATCGAGCAGGTTCCAGTCGCTGACGGGACGCACGCGGGTGCCGACGTTCGGGCGGGCACTGACCAGGCCCTTGGCCTCGAGGACTCGGAGGGACTCGCGGACGACGGTGCGGGAGACCTCGAAGCGCTGGCCGATCTCCTCGGGCACAAGCGGGCGGTCCGCACCCAGGTCGCCGGAGACGATCATCTGTCCCAGCTGTTGAACGAGTTGGCCGTGCAGGCCGCGTCCGCGGCTGCCCGCGGCACGCCGGCCGACGCGGCCCAGCTCGGGATCCGCGCCCTCCCAGGAGGGCGCTCCGACGCGATCGGCCACCTGGGGCTCTGCGTAGGGATAGCGGTCGAGTTCGCCCGGGCCGGCCAGACCGGAGTCGGTGGAGCGGGCGGCGGTCATCATGGTGTGCGCAAGGGTACTCACGGATCCTTTGTCGGCGTCGCCTCCAACTCCCTTGAGGTCTTTGGTGAAAAGCACACGAAAGGGTGATCGCTCACGCCGTCGCAATTGACGCCTTATCGGAAAGGAATGGGCTTTCCACATGGAGTTGCGCACACGGCGGGATCGGAAGTGGACGCACGCTCGTCACCGGAGCCGGGTGCGCAGTGTCGTGTACAGATAGGCGCACAGCAGCGCCGACAGCGACAACGCCAGTGCGCCGCCCACGGGTTGGGCGAGCACCCGCGCCATCCCGAGCAGGTAGCGATCGCCGCCGAAGGGCCACTGGGGAAGGAAGATCTCGCGCATCCGCACCGGAAATCCGGCTGCCAGGCGCAGGACGGGCCCCTGCATCGCTTCGTGCACGAGGGGGACGACGACAACGGGTACGGCGAGTACGGCGGCGAGGCCTCCCGTGGTGGACCGGAACACGCCGGCCGCCAGCACACCCGCCCATGCGCAACCGACGACCAGACAGAACCAACTCGCGGCCAACGAGAGCCAGTCCGGGGGAACTTGCGTGAGCTCCCGACCGTAGACGATGTAGAGCGCTTCGGCGTCGCAGCCCACGGTGAGGAAGGCCAACATGGCAGCGGTGGCTCCGGAGACGAGCAGTTTCGCGGTGAGCAGTCCCAGTCGGCGGGGCACGGTACCGCGGTCCGCGGCGAGGGCGGGGTGGCGGAACTCGTCCCCGAAGGCCAGCGCACCCAGGAGCCCCGCCGCGAGCGCCGCGGGCGGCAGCGGCAACTCCCGCGGCCACGCGGCGAACAGCCGCGCCTGCGGCGTGTGCCCGATCCTGGCCAGCACTACGGCGGTGAGCGCGGACACCGCCAGTACGGCACCGCAGGTGACGAAGCCGACGCCGATGCCGGTGGCGCGCCGGATCTCGTAACGAAGGGGGCGCAGGGGGCTGGGGGCGGGGCGGACGGAGATGGGGGGCGGGAGGGGGGACAGGGGATCGGGGGAACGTACACCGTCGGGGCGGGCAGCGGGGGTGGCCTGCGGCTGACCGGTGCCGGGGTTCCTGGCGCCGGGGAGGCGGGTGCGCAGGGCGGAGATGCCCGCTGCAACAGCGCTCACGCCCCCGGTCTGCGATTCCCGGGCCGCCGAGGCCCCATCGCGCCCGGCGTCCGTGGTGACCGTCGTGTCGGCGGTGCGACCACCGTCGACTCCCGCGAGCACCTCGGCGGGCACCACTCCGGCACCTCCGTCGAGCGCGTCCTCGCCAACGGGACCGATCTCGCCGTGTGCCGTCCCGCCGGTTCCCGGGGCCGCGTCGTCCGGCGGCACGGCCTCGGCCGGTACGCGCTGGGTGGACTGCCTGTGCTCCGTTCCCGCCCCGGCCTCGGACGTCTCGCCGAGCGACGGCTGTTCACCGCTGGGGGCCTGGGCCCGCTCGCCCGCCGACGGTTCCTCGCCCGAGGCAACGCCGGGCACGGCCCGCCGCGGCGCCGGCGTGTCCGCCGGGGCGTTCGCCCGCTCTCCCACCGAGAAGCCGAACGGCAGGGTGACGCGATCCCTCCCCGCGGAACCCGACGCCGTGGCGCCCGGCTCGCCCGACGAGAGGCCAGACGCCACAGCGGCCTGCCCGGACACGGACGCGTCCAATGCCAACGCGGCGAGTTCGGCCGACGACGAACCGGGCGCCGGGATGCCGGACACGGACGCCGCGAGGACGACCCCCGAGGCACCCGGCTCCACCGTCGGCAAACCGCGCACCGTCGGCTCGGCCTCCGCGGGCGAGCAACCGGTCCCGGCGTGTTCCAACTCCGCGTATGACTCGTTCGCCGCCTCGGCGGTCGCCACCCCGGACGAGAAATCGATCCCGGCACCGGATCCCGGCCCCATGTCGGCGATCTCGTCGGCGAGTTGGTGCACGGGGATGCCATGGCGGAAGGCCGTCTCGCCGACATCGGCGGTCGTCGATCCGTACACCGAAAGGCGATTGCCGCCCTCCCGTACGACCTCGACGGACCGGCGCGTGGTACGGGCCTCCTTGGCGAGCAGGGCCGCGAGGCGTGCTGCGTGCGGACTGCGGACGGCCACCCGCGGACGCAGCCGGGTGCGGGCGAACTCGCTGGCCGCCTGGTCGGCGACGAGTCTGCCGCCGTCGAGGGTCACGACCCGGTCGGCCGTGCGCGCGGCCTCCTTGGGATCGGCCGTGGTGAAAAGCACCGTGCCACCCTGGCCGGCGTGGGCTCGCAGCGTGCCGTGCAGCCATTGCGCCTCACGGACGGAGAGACCGTCGGCGGGCTCGTCCAGGACGAGCGTGTGCGGATCGGGCAGCAGGGCGCAGGCCAGGCCGAGTCTGCGGTCCACCCCGCGCGAGAGCGTGCCGAGGCGTTCCTCACGAAGGCTGACGAGGCCGAGCACTTCGAGGACCTCGTCGGCCCGTCGCGCCGGAAGTCCCGACGCCGCGCACAACATGCGCAGATGTCCGCGCACCGAGCGGGCCGGATGCCCCGGCACGTCACCGAGGAGCACGCCGACCTCCCGCGCGGGGTGGGCGATCCGATGCAACGGCCGCCCTCTGAAGTAGGTGATGCCACGCCCCGGCTGAAGCTCGAGCATCAGTCTGAGCGCAGTCGTCTTGCCCGCGCCGGCGCCTCCGAGGAGCACGGTGACATGCCCCGGGCGCGCTTCGAAGGAGACGTCGTCGAGGGCGGGCGGGTGCGCCTTGCGGGGATTGCTGGTCAGTCCGAAGGCCTGGATCACCTGCAGCAAGATAGCGCGTGATGTCCTCTTTTTCGGGTATCACCCGGTTCCCTACCACACGTGGTGCCGATCGACCCGGATAACGTCCGCCGTTCGGGGGAATCGGCACCCCGCCCGCACGATCGGCCCACCTGATCGTCCGGGCGGCCGGGCGCCCGCGCGCCTCAGACCTCGGGGCGCAGCATCGGCGGGTTGAGCAGGGTGGCACCGCCCGCCCGGAAGAGCTGCGCCGGCCGACCGCCCTGGCGCGTGGTCGTTCCTCCGGTGGGGACGAGGAATCCGGGGGTTCCGGTGACCTTGCGGTGGAAGTTGCGCGGGTCCAGGGCCACCCCCCACACCGCCTCGTACACCCGGCGCAACTCGCCGACGGTGAACTCGCTCGGGCAGAACGCGGTGGCCAGCGACGAGTACTCGATCTTGGACCGGGCCCGCTCGACCCCGTCGGCGAGGATCTGGGCGTGGTCGAAGGCGAGCGGCGCCACGGGCTCGCCGTCACGGCCGTATCCGCCCTGCTGGAGCAGTTCCTCGACAGGTGCCCAGCGCGCGTTGCTGGCGTCGCCTCCCGCACGCGGGGCGGGCAGGTCGGGCGCGAGCGCGAGGTGCGCGACGCTCACCACGCGCATGCGCGGGTCCCGCTTGGGGTCCCCGTAGGTGGCGAGCTGCTCGAGATGCGCCCCGTTGTCCTGGGCGGGGGCGGAGGGGTCGTGTGCGCACAGCCCGGTCTCCTCGGCGAGCTCGCGCGCCGCCGCCTGGGAGAGGTCCTCGTCGGCCCGTACGAAACCTCCGGGCAGCGCCCAGCGTCCTTGGAACGGAGGCTCGCCCCTGCGGACCGCCAGCGCGCACAGGGCATGGCGGCGCACGGTCAGCACGACCAGGTCCACGGTGACGGCAAAGGGCGGAAAGGCTGACGGGTCGTAGGGCATGCCGCGATCATAGTCGTCTTCCTGACGATAAACACTCCCTTCCCCGGGCGCATCGACGGTGGTTCCGCTTCGTTCTGATGTGGGGCGCAGGACCGGCTCCTGTTCCTCGCTTCCGTGGGGTCGTACGAGGTCAGACTCCCAGTTGCAGGCCGTCCGCCGCCTCCTCGACCATGGCCAGCCCGAGCCGACTGATGCGCACGGCGAACGGGGCGCCGGCGACGCGCAGCCCGATCAGGCCGAGTTCACCGAGCGGCGCGCTGCGCACGGGTCTCAGGGTGACCGTTCGGGCGGGGGTGTCGGGGCGGATGCCCGCGAGCGAGGTGAGCAGCATGATCGCGGACGCCGCCGCGGTGGCCGCCGGCCGGCAGGCCGCCGGGTGCGGGAGGGGAGCGCTCCCGGTGGAGCGCTGTGTGCCGGCAAACATCTCCGGCAGCCGGTGGCCGAAGTGTTCCGCCGCTTCCAGCAGTCCTCTCAGCAGGCCGCCGGCTTCCTTCTCGTAGCCGGCGGCGGCCAGTCCGGCGACGGCGAATGCCGTGTCGTGGACCCGGACGGCTCCGGTCCAGTGACCGAACGGGTTGTGTCCCACCTCCTTGGCACCAAGGCCCCGCAGTCCCCAGCCCGCATCCATGGCCGGGGCGCCGAGCAGCCGAGCGAGGTGGTCGGTCTGTACGGAGTCGAGCAGGCCGGGGGCGAGCCGACCGGAACCGAGCAGGCCGGTGTCGAGGAGGTGGACGGCGGCGGAGCTCAGGTGCGGCACGGGTCGGCCGTCCGGTGCCAGGGCCGAGGCCGGACGTCCGCCGCCGTGGTCCTCGACCCGGGCCGGCGTCGCGTCGTCAGCGGCGGGCCTCGGCGGGGGCAAGCGCCGGCGACCTGACCTGGGCAGGAACCGGGGCCGATGCCGATGATCGGACCTGGCCTGGGATCGGAGTCGGTGCCGGTGTCCTGACCTGGCATGATCCTGGATCCGGCGCCGCTGGCCTGTCGTGGCCTGTGACCGGGTTCGCCCCGAGGTCCCTGGGTGACGGTGGGGCGGCGATGATCTGCCGTGCGGTGACGTCTGCACCGTCGAGAGGCAAGCACTCGCGCCTGTCCCAGGGCCGGCGTTGGTCCTCGGCGGTGGAGGGCGGAGTCGGCTGCTGGTGCATGGGGTGGCTTCCTCTGCGCTCGCGGCGCCTCGAACGTGCTGGGCGCCCCTGGGACGCCCCGTCGGACAAGGGTCGTACGGCGGCAGGGCCTGTCCAGGCGTTCCGCCACTCAGTTGAAGGCTCCCCTCCCTGAAGGGAGTGGATGCGGTCGCCCTCCAGGGCTGTGCGGGGATTTACGGCTCAGGCCGCCGCCGGAGCCGGCGGCTCCGGTGGTCTTACGCCCTCGGCACCGTCCGGGTTCCAACCTGCCCGGACCAGCATCACGCGGGCGGAGTTCTTGTCCCTGGGGGACACGGCTCCGCACACGGTGCAGGCATACGTTCTCATCGACAGAGGCAGTGCGTGCTTGGTTCTCGCTTCGCACTTGGCACAGTCCATCGTGGTGTGCGCCGGGTGCACGAGACGGACGTCCCGTGCGTGCTTGCGGCCCGTCTCGACCAGGGCACGCTTCGTCGCGGCGATGGCGGCATCGGCCGCCTTGCGGGCCATGGTGGTCTTCGCCAGGAACCTCGGCCTGAAGTCCTCCACCGCAACCCCGTCGTGGCCGCGCATCACGGACTTGGCCCACGTGCGGGCGGTGTCCTCCCGCTGCCTCGCCACCTTCTTGTGCAGCTTCGCCGCCTGTGCCTGGGCCTTGCGGTACCCGGCGGATGCGGGCTGTCCCTTCGGACGGCGCCGCCGGGCCATCATCCGCTGATACCTCGCCAGCCGCTGCGCGGCCCGCCTGCCGTGCTCGGCATGCGGCAGATCGTAGGCGTCGTCGGTGGTGGCGGCGGTCTCCTTCACACCCCAGTCCACCCCGAGCACGCGCCCCGTGGGGGCGAGCGGTTCGCTCTGCGCGGCAACGACGAAGGACACATACCAGTGGCCAAGGCTGTCCTGGTACACGCGCACACTCGACGGGTCGGCCGGCAGGTCCCGCGACCACACCACCCTCAGCACGATCCGGCCCGCAAGGTGCAGGCGGCCGTCCTTGAGGCGGAAACCGCGCCTGGTGTAGTTGAGGCTGGGCCGCGCCTCCCGCTTCTTCTTGAAGCGGGGCATCCCGGCCCGCCGGTGCATCGGCAACCGATCCTTGATGTCCTTCAGCGCTTTCGCCCTCGACCTGGCGAAGTCCCGAATCACCTGCTGCTGAGGCACGCTCGCGCCCTCAGCCAGCCATGGCGTCGCCCTGCGTGCCTCGGTCAGCATCTTGTCGAGCTGAGCCGGACCACACGTCAGCTTCTCGCCCGTCGCCCGGCTCTGCGCGTGGACCTGCCGGGACTTCGCGACGCACTCATTCCAGATCCAGCGGCAGCGATCCCACTCGGCTTCGAGCCGGCCCCTGGCCGTGTTCGACAGGCGCACACGGAAGGTGTACCGGGCATGCCCGGTGTCCTTCGTGGTCGCCTCTGTCGTCATGCATCCGAACCTATCTGAGAGCACTGACAGTCGAGAGCTCTCGATCATCGTGGGCGGCATCACCGCCGTGCGGGGTGGACGCCGGACCGCCCCGACGGCGATCCGGCCATCCCTGCCCTGCTCCGCAGGAGTCCGATTCCTCCCCGGCCCGAAGGCCGGGGCATCCTCGGAGGAACCCGGTGAACGGAGCGGCACTCGTCCAGGTCACGGCTCGCCTGGGGGAAGCCGACCGAATGGCGGCGCGAGGTTGGAGTGCTGCCGCTCAGGCCGATCAGGAGCCGCTTCCACCAAGGGACGCGAGGTGGGCCCTCGCAGGCGCCCCGAGCGGTCGGGGACGGCCGATGGACCCGGCCGGCCAAGCGGCCCAGAAGTGCGTCACCACCAAGGCGGTCGCATCGACTCGCGCGAGGTCGGTTCCGGAACGGCCTCCGGGGGTGGGTGCCGCTTCCCGCAGCTTCCGTCGCTACGCCAGGCGTCTTCCTCGGGCGGACCTGCTCGCCAGGGACCGCCGCCCGCGCTCCCCCACACAGCCATCACCCCTCCCCTTCGGGCTTGCGCCGGTCGTTCTTCGACAGGGCTGCGCCGGTCGTGGTGCCGCCCGGTTCCGCCGCACGCGTGCGCGCGCTGCCCAGGGCCCGACTGCCCGGGCTCGAGGATTCGGCCGTCGACGGGCCGGGATGGGAACCGGCCGGCCTCCGTCGTCCGCCCGTCCTGGCCGGGCGAGGGGCATCGCCGCCGTCGGCAGGCCGCATACGGCGCCGTCGACGCGTGCCCGTCCCTCGGCCCACTTCGGCTCCCATCTGGTCGTCCGCTCGGGCGGTCGCTGTCGCGTCTTCGCCTGCCGGGAGTTCGGCCCGCGCCGTCGTCTCCTCCGCGTGCGACGGTGAGCCGGTCTCCACCGGCGTACAGCTCGCACGATCCGCACGGTCCGCGCGCAGGCAGCGGCGGATCGCTTCCGGGTCGAGGCCTTCGTTGCAGGCCTGGTGCAACAGCCGGGCGAACAGGTAGTCGGGATCCGCGCCCAGCGCCATGGCCAGCGCCTCACGGGCCTCCAACTCGTCACCTGTCGACCAGGCGACCCAGCCGGCCAGGGTCAGCGGGGCCGCGGCGTGCTCGCCGTAGGGTCCGACGCAGCGGCGGGCCAGGGCCCGCCAGAGCCGGAGGGCCGGCCCCGCCTCGTCGCCCTCCATCCACGCGGCCGCGCGGTCGCGGGTCGTACGGTCCTGGAGCCCGAGGATCAGAGTCGCCGCCTCGTCGTGCGCGAGCAGGCGGTCGTCGCGCAGGTCCGCCGGATGCGTGCCGGACACCGGTGCCGCGACGGCGAAGCGGTGGATGATCCGCTCGGCGAGGTCCAGGGTCTCCTCCGCCACCTGCGCGCGGGACGCCTCGTCGAGAATGCGGGGCACCAGGCTCATACCGGCCGCGTCCAGCGCGAGCTCCTGCTCCAGGGCCGCGGTCGTCTCCCAGGGCTGCAGCCTGGCACGCAACTCCCTGAGTGTGCCGCGCACCTGGATGCCGGCGTAGGTGGCCGCGGCGGCCAGGACGGAGATGCCGGGCAGGCCCATCGGCGAGCCGTCCTCGGGGCAGCAGCTCTCGATCGGGCAGCAGTACGACCAGAAACGGCCGTCGGAGATGCACAGTGCCTCGATGACCGGCACGTCGAGTTCGCCGCACTGGGTGCGCAGCAGGTGGGCCAGCCGCTCGAGCCGGCGTTTGACGTCGCGGCCGGACTCTCCCGGGGCCGGTTCCTGGCAGACGTAGGCCACCATCTGTTCGGGCCGGGCTCCGCGCCGTGCACTGCCGGTGACCAGTCCGTGGGCCAGCTGGCGTGCGGCCGCCTCCCAGTCCTCCTCGTTCGCCGGGATGCCGAGCCGGGCCCGGCCTCCGAACCTGCCCCGGCCTTCCTTGTCGAGCAGGGCCACCAGCACCATGCTGTCCTCCGGCCGGTAGCCGAGGAGGTAGGGCAGGGCGTCGGCCAGCTCGGCGGGGGTGCGCAGCGTGACCTGTGTGTCGTGCGCGGACGGACCGGTGAGCGGCTCCTGTCCCGGGATGTCGCTGTTTTCGAACGGTCCGGTGGTTTCGCTGTGATTCGTCATGCGCCGACGATCTCGCGGATCTTGAGATTCCGGTTGAGCCTGTGGACAAGTCGGATCAGGGACACGACAAGACCGTCCGGGTTGTCCACAGCCCGGGGCAGTGGTCCGCCCGCTTGTCGGTCCCGTCCTGTTGTATGGGACCCATGGAGCACACGAGCAACGCGGATCTCCGGGCGCAGGCGGACGCCGTCCTCGCCCGGCTCGTCGGGGATGCCACGGGCGCGGCCCGGCTGCGCGAGGACCAGTGGCGGGCGATCGAGGCGCTGGTCGCCGAGCGGCGCCGGGCCCTGGTCGTGCAGCGCACGGGGTGGGGCAAGTCCGCGGTGTATTTCGTGGCGACCTCGTTGCTGCGGGCCAGAGGCAGCGGACCCACGGTGATCGTCTCACCCCTGCTCGCGCTCATGCGCAACCAGGTGGAGGCCGCGGCCCGGGCCGGCATCCACGCCCGCACCATCAACTCCTCCAACACCGAGGAGTGGGACGCCGTCCAGGCCGGGATCGCGGCCGGCGAGGTCGATGTCCTGCTCGTCAGCCCGGAGCGGCTCAACAACCCGGACTTCCGCGACCAGGTGCTGCCCAAACTGTCCGCCGCGACCGGCCTGCTGGTCGTGGACGAGGCCCACTGCATCTCCGACTGGGGTCACGACTTCCGTCCCGACTACCGGCGGCTGCGCACCATGCTCGGCGACCTCCCGCCCGGTGTCCCCGTGCTGGCCACCACCGCCACGGCCAACGCCCGGGTGACCGCGGATGTCGCCGAGCAGCTGGGCACCGGCGGCACCTCGGACGCCCTGGTGCTGCGCGGGCCGCTGGACCGGGAGAGCCTCAGCCTCGGCGTGCTGCGGCTGCCGGACGCCGCGCACCGGATGGCCTGGCTCGCCGACCACCTCGACGATCTGCCGGGCTCCGGCATCATCTACACGCTCACGGTCGCCGCCGCCGAGGAGGTCACCGCGTTCCTGCGGCAGCGCGGGCACACGGTCGCCTCGTACACGGGCAAGACGGAGAACGCCGAACGTCAGCAGGCCGAGGACGATCTGCTGGCCAACCGGGTGAAGGCGCTGGTCGCCACCTCGGCGCTCGGCATGGGCTTCGACAAGCCGGATCTCGGTTTCGTGGTCCACCTCGGCTCCCCCTCCTCCCCCATCGCCTACTACCAGCAGGTCGGCCGGGCGGGCCGCGGTGTCGAACACGCCGAGGTACTGCTGCTGCCGGGCAAGGAGGACGAAGCGATCTGGCAGTACTTCGCATCGCTCGCCTTCCCCTCCGAGGAGCTGGTCCGGCGCACCCTGGACGTCCTCGCCCGGGCGGACGGCCCCGTGTCGCTGCCCGCGCTGGAGCCCCTGGTCGAGCTGCGCCGCTCCCGGCTGGAGACCATGCTGAAGGTCCTGGACGTGGACGGAGCGGTCCGCCGCGTCAAGGGCGGCTGGATCGCCACCGGGCGGCCCTGGTCGTACGACACCGAGCGCTACGACTGGGTGGCCCGGCAGCGGGCGGCCGAGCAGGAGGCTATGCGCGCCTACGCGTCCACCACCGAGTGCCGGATGGAGTTCCTGCAGCGCCAGCTGGACGACGAGGGCGCCAAGCCCTGCGGCCGCTGCGACAACTGCGCCGGACCCCGCTTCACCGCCGACACATCCACGGCGGCGGTGGACGCCGCGCGCAGTGACCTGGGCCGGGCCGGCGTCGAGGTGGAGCCCCGCCGCATGTGGCCGACCGGCCTGCCGGCCATCGGCATCGATCTCAAGGGACGCATTCCAGCCGGTGAACAGGCCGCTTCGGGGCGGGCTCTGGGTCGGCTCTCGGACATCGGCTGGGGCAACCGGCTGCGTCCGCTCCTCGCGCCCCAGGCGCCGGACACCGCTGTGCCGGACGATGTGGCAGGTGCGGTGGTCGGTGTCCTGGCCGACTGGGCGAAGGGCCCCGGCGGCTGGGCCTCCGGTGTGGCCGGCGCCCAGGACCGGCCGGTGGGTGTCGTCACCGTCGCCTCGCGAACCCGGCCCTCGCTGATCCACTCCCTGGGCGCCCGGATCGCCGAGGTCGGCCGCCTGCCGCTGCTCGGCTCCGTGGAGTACGCCGAGGACGTGCCGCGGGTGTCGCGCAGCAACAGCGCGCAGCGGCTGAAGGCCCTCGACGGTGCGCTGACGGTACCGCCCGCCCTCGCTTCGGCGCTCACTGCGGCCGACGGCCCGGTGCTGCTGGTCGACGACTTCACAGAGACGGGCTGGACCCTCGCGGTCGCGGCACGTCTGCTCAGAAAGTCAGGCGCACGAGCGGTGTTGCCGCTGGTCCTGGCCGTGCAGGGTTGACCCGGCACCCCGCGTCGGCAACCGTATGGGCACGGCCTGACACCTCAGGCGTCATCGGGCTTACCTTTGGGTAGGGATATAAGCCACGCACCACCAGATAACAGTCGGTGGCCCAATTGCTCGTTGCCGCATCCAAGTTCGGCAGGAAGAATTGAGGTCCGCTCCCCGCGCGGCTCGTCCGTGATCGGTCGGGCTCTGCTGCGGTGCGCGGTCCCTCGAATCCGACCTCGCCCGCAGTGTGGGCGCGTAGCCGAAGGGAGGAACGTGACCTTCGGATTCGCCTCGTCCTCGGCGGCCTCGTTGTCGACCTCCGCGTCCGCCGTTTCCGCCAGTCGCCTGCTCGAGCCGGCCGAATGGGCCGCCGCCGGGATCCCTCTGCTGCGCAACCCCCGTGAGGTCGTCAGCGGGCTGCACGCCCGCCATCGGCCGAGGCCCTCCACGGCGATCGTGGCAGTGCTGGATCCGGACGAGCGGCTGTGCGCCAGCGCGTCGTTCACGCGTCGTCCGGCCCCGGCCGACGGCTGGATGTTCCGCAACGCGCTGCTCGCGCAGCTGCGCCGGGTGATTCCGCACGACCTGAGACGCCGGACCCCGGTGCGCACGGCCATCCTCATCTACTGCCGCGAGGGCGACGCGGGTTGGACGGAGGAGGACGGCGCCTGGATGTGGGGCCTGCGTGACGCCTGCACGCTGCACGGGCTGCGGTGCGGGGCGTACGTCACGCTGACCCACGACGGCTGGCATGTGCTCGGCGAAGGACGCAGCGGCCGCCGCCCCAACGCCGACTCCGCACCCGAACCCTTCGCCACGTCCGAGACCCCGCCGCTCGCGCCGCGCACCGGCGGCCCGGTCTCCGAGGTCCTGCGCCGCGCGGCGGCTCGCTGAAGGGCACGGCAGGAGGTCAGGCTAGTGCCCGACCGTCTTCCGGCCGCCGCCCTGCCCGCACGGACGGCGAGCCGACCACCGACCGCTCGGCCGCCGGGACACGACACCGCGCCGCACGAGGCCGCGCCGGGTGGGCGTCGGCCTGCTCGACACGGCACAGGCCGTTTCCGCCTTGCGCGGTATGGCCTTCACGTCGCTCCGGGCACGATCGCCCTCTGCGTTCCTCTGGGGACGATCGGCTTTTGCGTTCCTCGGGGCGGTCCGGCCTCGGCAGGCCCAGCAGCGTGGGCCGGGGATCCGGCGTCCACCCCGCAACCGCTGCTCCGCGCCCGGCGTCTTGGTGTATGCCGGAAAGCCGTCCGCACGCGGAACGGCCGCCCGATGTGCGGGTGTGCGGGCATGCCAAAGGCCACGCCGTGCGGGTTCCACCGGAGCGGTTCCCTTGTCACCCCGGTGCCCCGAGGTGCCGGAGAAGGCTCAGACGCCTGCGCCCAGCACCGAGTTGATCTGCTGCGGGTCGCCGCAGACGATCAGCAGGGCACCGGCCCGGGTGTGGGCCAGCGGAAGGGCCGAGGCAGCAGCGGAAGCGGGGCCTCCGTTGACGGCCACGACGACCACGGGACGGGACGCGGCGCGGGAGGCGACGGCGGCGTCCGCGTAGAAGACGTCGTCACCGGCGTCGTGCTGCGCCCAGTAGGAAGCTTCACCGAAGGACAGTTCGTGCTCCGCCCACGGGTGCTGGGACCCGGTGGTGATCACGAGCACGTCGCCGGGGGCACGGCCCGAGTCCAGCAGCAGGTCCACCGCCTCCTCGGCGGCGTCGAGCGCGCCCTCGGCCGAGGCCGGGATCAGCTGGATCTGCGGGGAGGCCGCCGCGGCGGGAGCGGCCGGGCCGGACGGGCCCGGCTTGGCCGGAGTCACGTCACGCGGCGTGCGCTGCACCGGCGGCGCCGGCCGCGGAGGACCGGGACGACCGGGGCGGGACGGAGCCGCGGGGCGGGGGCCGGGTACGGGGCGGGGGGTCGGCGCGGTACGGCCGCTGGCCGGAGTCGCGCGGGGACCCTGGGCACTCTCGTGAATCTGAGGCTCCTCGGGAATGAGAGGCATGAGCTGATATTTATCAAACGTTGGTGCGGCGTGGGCGACCGGGTGGCACATGAGTGCGAGCGGAACCGTCAGAAATCGAAGCCGAGCTGGCCCTCGATTTCCGGAACGCTTCCGTCCGCCCAGCTGCGGACCTTCTTGAGGTGCCGCCACTGAGGCAACGCATCAAGATACGCCCACGACAAGCGGTGGAGCGGGGTGGGCCCCCACTCCTCCAGTGCGGCCTTGTGCACGGGCGACGGATACCCGGCGTTGTCCGCAAATCCAAAGTCTGCATGGTCGACACCCAGTTCGGCCATCATTTTGTCGCGCCGAACCTTGGCGATCACCGACGCCGCCGCGACGGCCACACACGACTGATCGCCCTTGATCACCGTGCGCACCCGCCAGGGGGCGCCGAGGTAGTCGTGCTTCCCGTCGAGGATCACGGCGTCGGGGCGGATCGGCAGGTCGTCCAGGGCGCGGACCGCGGCGAGCCGCAGCGCGGCCGTCATCCCCAGGTCGTCGATCTCCTCGGGGGAAGCATGCCCCAGCGCATAGGCCGTCACCCACGTCTGCAGGATCTCCGCCAGTTCCGTGCGCCGCTTGATCGTCAGCAGCTTGGAATCGGTCAGCCCCTCGGGCGGGCGGCGAAGTCCGGTGATCGCGGCGCAGACGGTGACAGGTCCGGCCCAGGCGCCGCGCCCCACCTCGTCGATACCGGCAATGACCTTGGCTCCGGTCGTGGCGCGCAGGGAGCGCTCGACGGTGTGAGTGGGTGGTTCGTACGGCATGGCGCCCTTAGGGTACGCCGCCGGGGTCGTCACCCGACACCCCGGTCGGCCCACCGCCACACGGATCGCCGTCGCGCGCGATCACCTTCCGTAGGGCCGCAGCAGCGGGAGCATCAGCTGGTCGATCATCTCTTCGAGATCTTGATCGCTCCATTCGCTGGCGCACATTTTCGAGCGGTACATCATCATGGCCGGAATGGCGTCGAAGACATAGCCGCTGGCCGCGTCCGAACGCACCTCGCCCCGCTCTATTCCACGCGTGATGACCTCGCCGAGGAGCTTGACGGTCGGTTCCACCACCCCTCCGACGATCACCTCCTGGAAGCGCTCCGCCTGAGTCTGGTCGCACTCGTGAATCACCGAGCGCAGCGCGACACCCGGGGGTGAGAACATGATCTGCCGTACCTCGCGGCACAGAGCGAGGAGGTCCTCGCGCACGCTGCCGAGGTCCGGGGCCGTCTCGACCCGAGGCAGTCCGGCCACCAGCGCATCCGCCACGAGGTCCTCCTTGGAGGTCCAGCGGCGATACACCGCGGCCTTGCCGGTCTGCGCGCCGGCGGCGACTCCCTCCATGGTCAGGCCTTTCCAGCCGACCTCGCCGAGCTGCTCCAGCGCGGCATCGAGGATCGCGCGCTCCAGCACCACGCCGCGCCGACGAGGGGAAGCCGCCCGATCGGGAGCGGCCGTCCAGCGCGAGGTAACCATCTGTGTCTCTCCAACAAGGGAAGCGGGGATTCCGGGGAAAGGGGTGCGCCACGCCGCAGCAACAGGGGGACGCGAAGCGGGGCGCAGGATTAAGTGAACGCTTGCGTTCACTGTTGGGGCTCACTACCGTGGGCGCGACAGTGAACGCGAGCGTTCACTAATACTCTTAGGGGGGACCCATAGTGACGACCTCTCAGCTGCTTCAGGAGCCAAAACCGGGCGTGGCCCGCCGGGAGGGGCATCCCGGCATCGCACTCACCGTCATCGCGGCCTGCCAACTCATGGTGGTACTCGACGCGACGATTGTGAACATCGCGCTCCCGCACATTCAAGATGCGCTCAAGTTCAGCACCACCGATCTGACTTGGGTGGTCAGCGCCTACACGCTCACCTTCGGCGGCCTGCTGCTGCTCGGTGCGCGGGCCGGCGACATCCTCGGCCGTCGCCGGGTCTTCATGACCGGCATCCTGCTGTTCACCTTCGCCTCCCTGCTGGGCGGTCTCGCCCAGGAGCCCTGGCAGCTGCTGGCCGCACGAGCCCTGCAGGGTGTGGGAGGCGCGATCGCCTCGCCCACGTCGCTGGCACTGATCACCACGACGTTCCCCGAAGGCCCGGAACGCAACCGGGCCTTCGGTGTGTTCGCCGCCGTGTCCGCGGGCGGCGGCGCCATCGGCCTGCTGGCGGGCGGCATGCTCACGGACTGGCTCGACTGGCGATGGGTACTGTTCGTCAACGTGCCGATCGGTGTGCTGATCGCCTCGCTCGCGCCGCTCTACATCAACGAGTCCCAGCGGCATCCCGGGCGCTTCGACATCACGGGTGCGCTGACCTCGACGGCTGGCATGGCCTCGCTCGTCTACGGGTTCATCCGTGCCTCGGAGAACGGCTGGCGGGACGGCCTCACCCTCGGCTCGTTCGGCGCTGCCCTGGTGCTGCTGCTCGCCTTCGTCCTCACCGAGATGCGGGCGAAGGAGCCGATCACCCCGCTCCGGATGTTCGGCGACCGCAACCGTTGGGGCACATACGTGATCATGCTGAGTCTCGCCGCGGCGATGTTCGGCATGTTCTTCTACATCGTGCTGTTCGTGCAGGACGTACTCGGCTACAGCGCGATCAGGGCCGGTCTGGCCTTCCTGCCTGTGACGGTCGCGATCGCGGTCGGTGCCGGCCTGTCTCAGCGCTTCCTGCCGGCCCTCGGCCCGCGGCCGTTCATGATGGCCGGCACGGGGCTCGTGGTGATCGGACTGGTCTGGCAGACCTTCATCCGGCCGGACAGCTCCTACCTCGGCGGCGTGCTGGGGCCGATGCTGGTGTTCGGTTTCGGCATGGGCCTGAACTTCGTGACGGCCACGGTCACGGCCGTGTCCGGCGTCGCCCAGCACGAGGCGGGTGCCGCGTCGGGACTCCTCAACGCTATGCAGCAGGTGGGCGGTTCGCTCGGACTGTCTATCTTGACGACCGTGTTCGGCTCGGCCGCCAAGGACGAGACGAAGAAGCAGTTGCCGAAGTTCCTCGCCAACGGCTCGCCGGAGCAGCAGGCCCACTTCGCCAAGACGCACCAGCTGCCCGCGCCCTGGGGCCACGAGGTGCTCGCCCACGGCATCTCCACCGCCTTCGTGCCGGCTGCCGCGATGGCCGGGATCGCGTTCCTCACCTCCTGGCTGGTGATCAGGGTCCGCAAGAGCGATCTCGACTCCCTCGCCGGCGTGGCGGGCCCGGGCGTCGGCTGACCGGGGCCGGGCCACGCGGAGCCGCAGTCGGCCGGACCGCCGCCCGGGGACGGACGGCACATGCGACGGTCCGGCCTGCCGCACCCCGGTCACCAGCGCCCGCATGAGAACCAGTACGGGAACCACCACCGGCACCGGCAGCACGCAGGCCATCTCCACACCCCCCTCCGACCATCGCGCTCTGCCCGTCCGTCGTTCGCTGCCGCGCCTCGCGGCAGCGAACGACGGACATGAGAGGAACGGGCGGCGGTCACAGAGAGTTCCCGGCGGACACGGAGAGTTTCCGAGTTCGCCTGCTCCGAAGCAACAACCACCGGCGCGGCCCGGGATCACGACCGAGTGACCGCTCCGGCATCGATCGCCGAATCCTTCAGAGCCCAGTCGGCACCCAGTCCGGCAGCGCTTCGGAGCGTTCCACCCACTCGGCGGGCGGTGTCCCCGCCTTGCCGGAGGCGAGCACACCGCCGACGATCGCGCACGTGGTGTCCACATCGCCCCCGACCCCGGCCGTCGTCCAGAACGCCGCCTCGAAGTCGCCCAGGCTGCGCGCGGCCGACCAGAGGGCGAAGGGAACGGTGTCGTGGGCGGTCGTACGGCGTCCGCAGCCCAGCACCGCCGCGACGGTGACCGCGTCGCCGTAGTCGAGCATGTCCCGGGCACGCACGAGTCCCTGGCCGACGGCGCTCTTCGGTACCAGGGCGATGACGCCGTCGAGGAGCGCCTCGGGGCTGGGCGGGCCGTCCGGTGAGCCGGCCAGCGCCGCCGCGGCGGCCACGGCCATGGCGCCGACGACGGCCTCACGGTGCTGGTGGGTGGTGTAGGCCGAGATCTCCGCCTGATGAGTCGCCTGCTCCGGATCGTCCGCGTACCAGGCGCCCAGTGGGGCGATCCGCATGGCCGCTCCGTTGCCCCAGGACCCCCGTCCGGCGAACAGCCCGGCGGCCAGCTCACGCCAGTCCTCGCCCTCCCGGACGAGTCTCAGCAGCCGGTTGACCGCGGGGCCGTAGCCCCGGTCGAAGTCGTGGTGCTCGGCGAAGGAGCGGGCCAGTGCGTCCTGGTCGACGCGCCCGTGCGCGGCGAGGACGGCGACCACGGAGCAGGCCATCTCGGTGTCGTCCGTCCACTGCCAGGGCCCCGCGGGCAGCTCGCGTCGCTTCAGCAGGGGATAGTTCACCGGGACGAAGAACTGGGAGCCCAGGGCGTCCCCCACGGCCAGTCCGCGCAGGCTCGCCAGGGCGCGCTCCAGGCGCCCGGAGGAAGAGGAGTCAGCGGTCATCGCTCTGCCACTCTATCCGTTCACCCAGTACGGGATCGGTTCCCGCCAGCGCTCAAAAGGCCGGTCGAGCGTGTACTTGCCGTTGTCCCCGAGAACGAGCATCCGCACCTCGGCGTTCCCGGGGTTCGACAGCGACTCGAATTCCGCGACCGTCCAGTGGAACCAGCGCATGCAGAACAGTCGCATCGCGAGTCCGTGGGTCACCAGCAGGACGTTCGGCGGGTGGTCAGGGGCCTCGAAGCTGCGGAAGAGGCTCTCCAGGAAGCCGCCGACCCGGTCGTAGACGTCGGCGCCGGACTCGCCCTGCGGGAACCGGAAGAAGAAGTGGCCGTAGGCGTCGCGGTAGGCCTTCTGCAGGCGCACGTCGTCCCGGTCCTGCCAGTTGCCCCAGTCCTGTTCGCGCAGCCTGGGCTCCTCCCGGACCCGTATGAGATCGGGGTCGAGGTGGAAGGCGCGGAGTGTCTCGTGCGTCCGGCGGTACGGGGAGACGTACACGCTCACGCGTTCCCTGCCGAAGAGCTCCCGGAGCTCCTTGCCGGTCTCCTCCGCCTGCCGCCGGCCGCGCTCGGTCAGCGCGAGAGCGTGGTCCGGCTCGCGCTCGTACACGGAGTCGTCGACGTTGCCCGTTGACTCGCCGTGCCGGACAAGGACGATGCGCCGTGGTCGTGCCATGCCGAAACCCTAGATCGAACGAGGTGAAGTCGAGCACCCGTACGGGCTCCATACGGCGTAGGTCACACGAATCCCGCCTCCGAAGCCGCTTCCGGGCACGCTGAGCCGCACTTTCGGGAGGTGAGTTTGGTATTCAAACGTACGACGGCGGTCTCAGACCGTCCAGGACGGCTCCAGCTCCACGATGTCACCGGAGAGCGCCGCGACGTCGGCCTCGGTCTGGGCACGCAGCGCGAGACGCTCCACGCGCTCGGTGCGGTACTTGCCGTGCTCGGCCGCCGACCGCCACATCGACAGGACCAGGAACTCCTGCCCCGGCGCCTCGCCGAACATGCCGCGGATCATGCCGGGCGAACCCGCCATCGCCGGGTTCCAGACCTTCTCCTGCATGAGCGTGAAGTGCTCGACACGCTCCTCGTGGACCTGGCACAGGGCCACACGGATCAGATCGGCGTCGGTGAACCGCGGCTCGAAGCCCGTCTTCACATCGAAGCGGTACTCGAACAGCTTGACCTGCGCGTCCTTGAACGTTCCGGACTGGGCGGCCGCCAGGCGGTCGTGCGAGCGGGCCATGAAGGAGTCGTAGAAGGCACGGCTCTCCCAGAAGGCGAAGAGGTGCGCCACCCCCGGCCGCCGCCGGCTCCAGCCCCCACCCTGCCCACGGAAACCCGGCTCTCCCGGAAGCCCCGCCCATTTCCGCTGCCCCCGCTCGAAGCCGCGGCGGTCCACCACGGTGCAGCGAATCCACTTGACCAGCACCGCGCCATCGTAAGGCCACCGGGCGTGGCGTCGGTCACGCTCCGGCGGAGATCGCCCGCGCGTGCGCCCCGCGCACGTGGCACGATGGAGAAAAAGCCCTGACTACACCCGAGTTGGGGAGTGCGGCAGCCATCGGGGGAAGGGGAGGCCTGTTGACCGGCTTCAGCAAGGGATTCGGCAAGGTCGAGGTCGGGCTCAAGTGGGACCCCAGTCCCGCGGGCCGGCCGCCCACGGATCTCGACCTCGTCGCCGCAACGTTCCTGTCGGACGACCCGTACGGGACCCCGGCCTATCTGGTGCACTTCGACAGCCGCTCTCCGGACGGCACGATCTTCCTCAACCGCGACAGCACCGACGGCAGGGGCTTCGGCTGGGACGAGGTCATGACGCTGGAACTGGACCGGCTCGACGGCCGGTACGCGCGCGTGGTGGTCGGTGTCGTCATCCAACAGCGGTTCGGCCACAAGACGTTCGTCAACGTGCTGAATCCGGCCATGCGCATCCGGGTGGACCGCTACACCGTGCTCGCCCAGGACGACTTCGGCTCGGTCCTCGGGGCGACGGCGGCCACGATCGCGGAATTCGTCCGTGACGACTCCGGGGAGTGGTCCTTCCGTCCCGGCGTGCACGGCTTCGAGGAGGACCCGGCGACCTTCACCCGGGTCATGGGCAGGGCCCACTAGCGGTGAGGGGCGCCGGCCATGGCCGGCGCCCCTCACTTCACTTCAGAAGCCGCGTGCCGTCAGCTGCAGCCGCTGGTCGAGCCGCAGCCCTCGCAGATGTAGCAGGAGCCGGCCCGCTGCATCTTCGTACCGCAGGAGAAGCACAGCGGGGCGTCGGCCTGGATGCCCAGCTGCATCTCGACCAGCTCGGCGCTGGTGTGGGCCTGCTTCGGGGCGGGCTTGGCCGCCTCGACCTCTGCCTTCGGCGTGGCAACCGCCTTCAACTCCTGGGCGCGGGGCGCCGACTGGGCCAGGCCCTCGACGTCGACCTCGTCCTCGGCCGGCTCGTAGGAACCGGTCTCGAGGTGCCGCTGACGCTCCTCGGCGGAGTGGATGCCGAGCGCGGAGCGGGTCTCGAAGGGCAGGAAGTCCAGCGCCAGGCGGCGGAAGATGTAGTCGACGATCGACTGCGCCATCCGCACGTCCGGGTCGTCCGTCATGCCGGCCGGCTCGAAGCGCATGTTGGTGAACTTCGAGACGTACGTCTCCAGCGGCACGCCGTACTGGAGGCCGACGGAGACCGCGATGGAGAAGGCGTCCATCATGCCCGCCAGCGTCGAGCCCTGCTTGGACATCTTCAGGAAGACCTCGCCGAGACCGTCGTCCGGGTAGGAGTTGGCGGTCATGTAGCCCTCGGCGCCGCCGACCGTGAAGGACGTGGTGATCCCCGGGCGGCCCTTGGGAAGGCGCTTGCGGACCGGGCGGTACTCGACGACCTTCTCGACCTTGGCCTCGACGGCCGCGGGCTCCTCGGCCTTCTTCTCCTCGGTCTCCTTCTTCTTGGCCGACAGCGGCTGGCCGACCTTGCAGTTGTCGCGGTAGATCGCGAGCGCCTTGACGCCCAGCTTCCAGGCCTCGAAGTAGATCTCCTCGACCTCCTCGACGGTCGCCGTCTCCGGCATGTTGACCGTCTTGGAGATGGCGCCGGAGATCCACGGCTGGATCGCGGCCATCATGCGGACGTGGCCCATCGGGGAGATGGCGCGCTCGCCCATGGCGCAGTCGAACACCTCGTAGTGCTCGTGCTTCAGGCCGGGGGCGTCGATCACGTTGCCGTGCTCGGCGATGTGGGCGACGATCGCCTCGATCTGCTCCTCCTGGTAGCCCAGGCGGCGCAGGGCCTGCGGGACGGTGCCGTTGACGATCTGCATCGAGCCGCCGCCGACCAGCTTCTTGAACTTCACGAGCGCCAGGTCGGGCTCGACACCGGTGGTGTCGCAGGACATCGCGAGACCGATGGTGCCGGTCGGGGCGAGGACGGACGCCTGGGAGTTACGGAAACCGTTCTTCTCACCGAGACGGACGACGTCCTGCCAGGCCTCCGTGGCGGCGGCCCAGACGGAGGTGTCCAGGTCGTCCATGCGGACGGCCTTGCCGTTGGCGTCGGCGTGCTGCGCCATGACGCGCTTGTGGGCGTCGGCGTTGCGGGCGTAGCCGTCGTACGTGCCGACGACCGCGGCCAGCTCGGCGGAGCGGCGGTAGGCCGTACCCGTCATCAGGGAGGTGATGGCGCCGGCGAGGGCGCGGCCGCCGTCGGAGTCGTAGGCGTGGCCGGTGGCCATCAGCAGGGCGCCGAGGTTGGCGTAGCCGATGCCGAGCTGGCGGAACGCGCGCGTGTTCTCGCCGATCTTCTGGGTCGGGAAGTCCGCGAAGCAGATCGAGATGTCCATCGCGGTGATGACCAGCTCGACGACCTTCTGGAAGCGCTCGGTCTCGAAGGACTGGTTGCCCTTGCCGTCGTCCTTCAGGAACTTCATCAGGTTCAGCGAGGCCAGGTTGCAGGACGTGTTGTCCAGGTGCATGTACTCGCTGCACGGGTTCGACGCGGTGATCCGGCCGGACTCGGGGCAGGTGTGCCAGTTGTTGATGGTGTCGTCGTACTGGATGCCCGGGTCGGCGCAGGCCCAGGCGGCCTCGGCGATCTTGCGGAACAGCGCCTTGGCTTCGACCTCCTCGATGACCTCACCGGTCATCCGGGCGCGCAGGCCGAACTTGCCGCCCTCCTCGACGGCCTTCATGAACTCGTCGTTCACACGGACCGAGTTGTTGGCGTTCTGGTACTGGACGGACGTGATGTCGTCGCCGCCCAGGTCCATGTCGAAGCCCGCGTCGCGCAGGACGCGGATCTTCTCCTCTTCCTTGACCTTGGTCTCGATGAAGTCCTCGATGTCGGGGTGGTCGACGTCGAGCACGACCATCTTGGCGGCGCGCCGGGTGGCGCCACCGGACTTGATGGTGCCGGCGGAAGCGTCGGCGCCCCGCATGAAGGAGACCGGACCGGAGGCGTTGCCGCCGGAGGACAGCAGCTCCTTGGAGGAGCGGATGCGGGAGAGGTTCAGGCCGGCGCCGGAGCCGCCCTTGAAGATCATGCCCTCTTCCTTGTACCAGTCGAGGATCGACTCCATGGAGTCGTCGACGGACAGGATGAAGCAGGCGGAGACCTGCTGGGGCTGCGGGGTGCCCACGTTGAACCAGACGGGGCTGTTGAAGCTGAAGATCTGGTGCAGGAGGGCGTAGGCCAGCTCGTGCTCGAAGATCTCGGCGTCGGCGGGCGAGGCGAAGTACTTGTAGTCCTCGCCGGCCTTCCGGTACGTCTTCACGATGCGGTCGATCAGCTGCCTGAGGCTGGTCTCGCGCTGCGGGGTGCCGACGGCACCGCGGAAGTACTTGCTGGTGACGATGTTGACCGCGTTCACCGACCAGAAGTCGGGGAACTCGACGCCACGCTGCTCGAAATTGACCGAGCCGTCGCGCCAGTTGGTCATGACGACGTCACGGCGCTCCCACGACACCTCGTCGTACGGGTGCACGCCGGGGGTGGTGTGGATGCGCTCGACACGCAGCCCCTTGGTGGCCTTGGCGCCCTTGGCTCGGGAACCTCGTGCCGGACCGCTCGCCGTCTCTGTCATGCCGCCTCCCTGTACGGGCAAAAACGCCCTGAAGTGCCACGTTTGTTCCCGTGGCACGGTGTTCTGTCTTGTGTCGCGGGCACCCTCAGCTGCCGCCCGCAACAGGTCTTCGGTCGCCGCCTCCCGGCCGGAAACCGGCTCTCCTCCGGATTCCGGCCCGCCGGTCAGTCGGCGGCGTGGGCGGGCACGCGGACCTGAGTGGTCCCGCCGGGCCCGCAGTCGTCTTCCTGACTCCCCGCTCCCGCGTCTTCGTCGTCCGCGGCGGGGCCCCGCGTCGCCTCCCTCAGCTCCGCGATGGCGGCCTCGAAGTCCTCGAGCGAGTCGAACGCCCGGTAGACCGAGGCGAATCGCAGATAGGCGACGAGGTCGAGCTCCTGCAACGGGCCGAGTATGGCCAGCCCCACGTCATGGGTGGTCAGCTCGGCGCTTCCGGTGGCTCGCAGCGCCTCCTCGACCCGCTGGCCGAGCTGCGCGAGCGCGTCCTCGGTGACAGGCCGTCCCTGGCATGCCTTGCGCACGCCGTTGATGACCTTGGTACGACTGAAAGGCTCGGTGACCCCGGACCGCTTGATCACCATGAGCGAGCACGTCTCCACGGTCGTGAAACGACGGGAGCAGTCGGGGCACTGGCGGCGCCTGCGGATCGACGTGCCGTCGTCGGTCGTACGACTGTCGACCACGCGGCTGTCGGGGTGCCTGCAGAAGGGGCAGTGCATGATCTCCAACCCTCCTCACAGCAGACTCAAAAACCTCACCGGGCCACAGGAGCCCCGCGAAGCAGCCCTAAGCATAGGCGATCGCGGAGCCGTCTCAGACCCGGGGGACCACAACTTCTGGGCTGGCGTAGCCATCCAACCACTAGATGTGGGGATTGGCTCATACATTGAGGCCAACTCGCGTGTCGCGAGGAACGGAGGCGGACACGGGGTCCGCGGAGGGGCGCACGGAGACACGCGGGTGCAGAGCCGTATCGATGTGAGGCTTACGGGGATACCGTGGGCGCCGCACGGAGGACGCGTGGGACTCCGGCACAGAAGGAACCCGGAGCCCGGACGAGCAGGTTCCGGATGGCAGACTGGGGTGGCGGCCCACAAGGTCGGCAATCCAGCGGTGAAGAGTACAACAATGGGCGCTTTTGCCCGCCAGGTGGCGCGTCAGCAATACACCCAGGCACATGATCGCGTCAGGTGAATCGCACTTTTTCACTCGAACGTGTGTTTGGCGCAACCTTTCGAAAGCAACTACCGTTGTCCAGCAGGGAGACCATCGAGAGGGGCCGACGTGACCACCACCGCAGACAATGCCACCATCACCGCCCAGGACCGCTCCCAGGGACGAGTCGAGCCGGTACACGTGATGAACGAAGCCACGAACCCAGAGGGGCACAAGCGCTCCCTGCCGGGCCGACCTCCAGGTATCCGGGCGGACAGCTCGGGACTCACCGACCGGCAGCGCCGGGTGATCGAGGTCATCCGGGACTCGGTACAGCGGCGCGGTTACCCGCCGTCGATGCGGGAGATCGGCCAGGCCGTCGGCCTCTCGAGCACCTCCTCGGTCGCGCACCAGCTGATGGCGCTGGAGCGCAAGGGCTTCCTGCGCCGCGACCCGCACCGCCCGCGGGCGTACGAGGTCCGCGGCTCGGACCAGGCCGTGACCGTGCAGCCCACGGACACCGCCGGCAAGCCCGCCGCGTCGTACGTCCCGCTGGTCGGCCGCATCGCCGCCGGTGGCCCCATCCTCGCGGAGGAATCCGTCGAGGACGTCTTCCCTCTCCCCCGCCAGCTCGTCGGCGACGGTGAACTGTTCGTCCTCAAGGTCGTCGGCGACTCCATGATCGAGGCCGCGATCTGCGACGGCGACTGGGTCACCGTCCGCCGCCAGCCGGTCGCCGAGAACGGCGACATCGTGGCGGCGATGCTCGACGGCGAAGCCACCGTCAAGCGCTTCAAGCGCGAGGACGGCCACGTCTGGCTCCTCCCGCACAACGCGGCCTACGAACCGATCCCCGGCGACGACGCGACCATCCTGGGCAAGGTCGTCGCGGTGCTGCGGCGCGTGTGACGCCTGCGGCGGGCGGGCCCTACGGTCGGCTCGCCCCCTGACCGGGCCCCGGAACCCCTGCGCCGGTTCCGGGGCCCTGCTGTCTCCAGGACATGCGCCCGTGTCAGCCCACGCTCAGTTCGCCTCGGCCTGCTGCGCTTCCACCACCTTCGCCGCCGCGTCGATCGCCGCGAGCGACTTGCGCACCTGGTTACGGTCCGTGGTGTACCAGAAGTCCGGCAGTGACGCCTTGAGATAGCCGCCGTACCGTGCCGTGGCCAGCCGCTGGTCCAGTACGGCGACGACGCCCCGGTCCCCCGACGCGCGGACGAGCCGGCCGGCGCCCTGGGCCATGAGCAACGCGGCGTGGGTGGCGGCCACCGCCATGAAGCCGTTGCCGCCCGCGTCCTCCACCGCCTTCTGCCGGGCACTCATCAGCGGATCGTCGGGACGAGGGAACGGGATCTTGTCCATCACGACCAGCTGACAGCTCGGGCCGGGGACATCGACGCCCTGCCACAGGGACAGGGTGCCGAACAGGCAGGTCTTCGGGGCGGCCGCGAAGTTCTTGATCAGTTCGCCCAGGGTCTCCTCGCCCTGGAGCAGGATCGGGAACTCGGGAATCCGGGAGCGCAGCTCCTCCGCCGCGAGCTGCGCGGCCCGCATGGACGAGAACAGCCCGAGGGTGCGGCCACCGGCCGCCTGGATGAGTTCGGTCAGCTCGTCGAGCATGTCGGAACGCTCGCCGTCCCGCGCGGGCCGTGAGAGATGCTTCGCGACATAGAGGATGCCCTGCCTGCGGTAGTCGAAGGGCGAGCCGACGTCGACGCCCGTCCACTTCGGCATGTCCTCGCCCTCGACGCCCTCGGGACCGAGGCCCAGGGACGCACCGACGCCGTTGAAGTCGCCGCCCAGCTTGAGGGTCGCGGAGGTGAGGACGACGGCGCGGTCGGCGAAGAGCTTCTCCCTGAGCAGGCCCGACACCGACATGGGAGCGACCCGCAGGGACGCACCGAAGCGGTCGTGGCGCTCGTACCAGACGACGTCCCACTCCGAGCCGTTCAGGACCCGCTCCGCCACGTCGTGCACCGTCTCCACCGAGGCCAGCGCCTGCTTGCGGACCGCGTCCTCGTCCTGCACCGACTTGTCGCGCGTCGCGCCGATCGCGGAGATGACCGTCCGGGCGGCGTCCCGCAGCGCCATCAGGGCGTAACCGAGGTCTTCCGGGATCTCCTCCAGACGACCGGGCAGGGCCAGCTCCATCAGCCGCTCGAAGCCCTCGGCGGCGGTCTGGAGCTGATCGGCGGCCTTCTCGTTCACCAGCTTGGCGGCGCGGCGCACCGCTCGGTTGACCTGGCCGGGCGTGAGCTCGCCGGTCGCGACGCCGGTGACCCGCGAGACGAGTTCATGAGCCTCGTCCACGATCAGCACCTCGTGCTGCGGCAGCACCGGCGCGCCCTCGATGGCGTCGATGGCGAGCAGTGCGTGGTTCGTGACCACGACTTCGGCGAGCTTGGCACGCTCGCGGGCCATCTCCGCGAAGCACTCGGCGCCGTAGGCGCACTTCGACGCGCCCAGACACTCTCGCGACGACACCGACACCTGCGCCCAGGCGCGGTCCGACACACCCGGAGTGAGGTCGTCCCGGTCGCCGGTCTCCGTCTCGTCCGACCAGTCCCGCAGCCGCAGGAGGTCCTGGCCCAGCTTGCTGGTGGGCGCGGCGGCCTCGAACTGGTCGAAGAGGCCGTCCTCCTCGTCCTGCGGCATGCCCTCGTGCAGGCGGTGCAGACAGAGATAGTTCGACCGGCCCTTGAGCATGGCGAACTCCGGGCGGCGGCGCAGCAGCGGGTGCAGGGCCTCGACCGTACGGGGCAGGTCGCGCTCCACGAGCTGGCGCTGCAGCGCCAGAGTGGCCGTCGCGACGACCACCCTCTCCCCGTGCGCCAGCGCGGGCACGAGATAGCCGAGCGACTTACCGGTGCCGGTGCCGGCCTGGACCAGCAGGTGGGATCCGTCGTCGATCGCCTCGGCGACCGCTTCGGCCATGGTCACCTGGCCGGGGCGCTCCGTGCCGCCGACAGCGGCGACAGCGGCATGCAGGAGTTCGGGGAGTGAGGGCTTCGTCATAGCCCGACCACCCTACGACCCGGCACTGACAAACGGGCGATCACGACGGGCAGGGAGGGCGGGATCACGGCCGGGCTCCTGAGTGGCGTGGGCGGCGGAGGGCGAGGGAGAGCTGGGCAGGGCCGATGGCTCGGACAGTGGTGGCGGCTCAAGGGGACGGTTCGGGACGGACGGACAGGTTGGTGGCACCCCGAGCCGTGTACCGAATGTCAACGCGTCGTCACTGGGCGCTACAGCACATCGCGCAGGACTCGGTCCCGGATCATGAGGGCGGCCCGCTTGCCGGGCAGGTCGACCTCGTCCGCGTACCGGAAGCCGGCGCTCAGGAACGCCGCGACGGAGGGGGTGTTGCCGAGATCGGGTTCCGCTACGACCCGTGAGCACCCGGGCCGCCGGTCGAGGATCAGGTCGGCCACGGCTCGGACCAGGGTGGATCCCAGCCCTCGCCCTCGATCGGCGGCATCGCCGACGAGGAGGTGGATCCCGGTGTCATGCGGACGGGCAGGGTAGTGGCGGGCCAGCGGATCCAGGTCCGCCCGGTAGATCTCCCAGTAGCTCATCGGTGTGCCGTCCAGCATGCCGAGACACGGCAGGCTGCGTCCGTCGCCGTCGAGTTGAGCGCGCAGGTGGTCCTCCGTCCGGTTCCGGGGCCCGGCCAGCTTCCAGAATTCCGCGACGGCGGGGTCGTTCATCCAGTGATGGATGAGCGGCAGGTCTTCATCGATGCGGACGGGAACCAGTTGGAAGGAGCCGACGCGAGTGGCCACCGGGCCCCAGGTGGGGAGCTGGTCCAGGAGGTAGGCCGTGCCTCCGGTGAAGAGTGCGAGGAACTCCGCGGGCAGATGCAGGTCCAGCGTGTCCTCGCAGTCCCCGTCGTCGTCATCGATGGCGAACCCGGTGAACGGGGCACTCCGGACACCCATGCTGTGCGCTCGGGGACCGACGATGCGCGCGTGGGCGGGGGCGCCGGTGTGGGCGGGGTCGCCCGGGTGGACAGGGCTCGGGCCGGCGTTCGCGTCGGTGGGAGGCAAGGTGCGCTCCTCTCAGGAGTCGAGGTGGGTCATGGTCCTCGGAAGTGCGGGGCGAAGGTCCGATTCGCTCAGGAGTGAAGGGGGTTGGCGATGGTGACGTAGACGGACTGGGTGTGGACCGGGCCGACGAGTTCATCGAGGCCGTGCAGCCGGGTCAGCAGGTTGGCCTTGCAGCGCAGCACGGGCGAGTCGAGCAGGTGGCGGGGCAGGGAGGTGCGCAGTGCGTCGGGTCCTGTGGCGACGTCGGTGAGAAAGCGGCGGAAGGCCGCGAGGAGGAGTCGCTCGTCGGCCAGGCGTTGGGAGCCGAACGTGCCGATCAGACCCAGCACGTTGTTGACGGCGAGGTAGTAGGCGAAGCGTTCGTCGGCGACCTCGTCGCAGACGAAGGTGTCGGTGCGCTCACCGATGCCGGGCAGCCGGGCATCCAGTTCGGTGCGCCGGGACTCGCGGAAGTAGTAGCCCTGGTTGTCGCGGTAGTAGCCGCCGGCGGGCCAGCCGTGGCCGTCGAGCAGCAGCAGGGTGTTCTGCTGGTGGGCTTCGAGGGCGATGCCGGCCTCGCTGTCCAGCCAGAGCACGGGACGGACGACCTGCTCGAGGTAGCGGAGGAACCACTCCGCCGCGACGGCTCCCACGGGCCGCCCGGTGCGTGCGGCAAGGGCGGCGACGAGCTGGGCCAGCCGGGAGCGCATGGGCCACGTCGACTGCTGGATCGAGGGGTTGCTCTCCGGGTCGGGAAGGAACCGGGGCGAGACGAGTCCGGCGACACAGCCGACGTTGTCGGTCGGGCCGAACGGGTTGTGCCTGATCACCACGTCGAGTCCGGGCACGGGCCGGCCGTGCGGGTCGTCGACGGCGAGCCAGGCCGGGTCGCGGACGATGTCGAAGCCGGGGTGTACGGCCTGCCACTGCTTGCACAGGCCGGTGCGCAGCAGCCGGTGCACCTCGACTCCCCGATGGAGTTCCTTGCGCAGGTTCTCCCGGCGGGAGTTGGTGATGCGCAGACCCAGCGACAGCTTGAGCATCGCGGGAGCACCGGACCGGTGGACCGTGCGCACGGAGGAGGTGGGCTGCCAGGCGGGGCCGAGGGGACCGAGGTCACGGAGGAGACCGGAGTCGAGCAGGGCGGCGACGGGTTCGCGATGGCGCAGGTCGCGGGCCTGCCACGGGTGCAGGGGCAGGGCGGCATGGCCGTCGGGCAGGGGAAGGGCGGTTTCGGCGAGGCGCCGGGTGAGGTGGTCGGCGGGGACGGGACGACCGCGCTCGGTCCAGGCCGAGTCGGTTGCGAGGAGAGCGGGGGCGACGGCCATCCATTGCAGGGGAAAGGAGCCGCGCAGTTCTGGTGAGTAGCGGCGGGCTTCTGCCTCGGTCAGGCCTTCCCGGCTCTTGGGGGTCGGGTGCAGGGGGTGTCCGAGGAGGAGGGCCTGCTCGGCGGAGAGGAAGAGGTCGGGGCCGTCGGTGGGGTGCTCGCGCCGGTCGCGGATGAAGGTCACGGTGCGGCGGAGCGAGTCGGCCACCCGGGCCACGAGATCGCCGTCGTCGTGGGGGCCGGCTGCACTGGAGTCCGGGACCCGAGAGGTGCCGGCCGTGTCACCGGATGCCTCCCGGGCGAGCAGCGCCGCCAAGGTGACGGCGTCGACGGCCCGGGCGGCATCGCGGGTGCCGGTCAGGCGCGGTGGGCCGAAGCGGTGCGTGCCGGTCGGCGACCAGTAGCGGACCGGTACGAGCAGGGAGATGCCGCTGGCCGGGAGCGGGAGGCGGAGAGTGCCATCGGTGGGGGCGGCGAGGTCGGTCTCGCGTACCCAGCAGCGCAGCAGGTTCTCCACGGCCGCGGCTTGGGCCGCGATGTGCGGGTCGGGATGTTCCAGCAGGTCGGCGCCGGGCTCGGTCACTCGGGTGAGATCCGCGGTGCGCCTCTTCTGCTGGGGGACCGACTCGACGAGCGGCACGGGCGAGGCCGGGGTACCGGAGTCTCCCTGTTCGTCGGGATTGCCGGCGCTGCCGTCGGGAGGGGGAGTGGCGTTCATGACGGCTCCTCGTGGCTGGCTGGGGTGGTGCTGGGCTCGTGCCGTCGCTCGGACGCCGCTCCCGCGTGGCCGACAGTTGCCTCGGCGGCGTCGACGGTCGGCTTGGCCGTGCCGGAGGGCCAGGTCGGCGGGAGGGGCGAGGGCGGGCGAGAGGGCTGTGGGTGTGTCATGGGAGGCCGTTTCGGCCTGAACGTCCTTGGAAGGGGGTGCGGTTGGATGAGAAGGGTCGGGCTTCGGAAGGCCGGTACCGGCGTCGAGGGGCGGGTGGTGTGGGTGCGGGCTCAGCCCGGGCGTTGGCCAGGGCCGTGGTGTCCGCCGGGGTGTGGGCCGTGCTGTTCGTGACTGCGGGCGACCGCGGCCACCGCGTCCGACAGGCGGTCCACGACGGCTGTCGCCTGCTCCTCGCTGATCGTGAGCGGGGGAAGCAGCCGGACCACGGCCGAGTGGCGGCCGCCGAGTTCGACGATCAAGCCGCGCTGGAGGCACTCCCGCTGTACTGCCACGGCGAGCTCGGGCGCGGCCGGACACGGGGTGTGGGCGGGTTCCAGCCCCGGGGGCGCGGGGTGGTGGTCGACGGGCTCGGATCCGGCGCGCGCCGGGTCCACCAGCTCGACCCCGATCATCAGCCCCCGCCCCCGCACCTCGCCCACGCACGCGAACGTGTCGGCCAGTTCCCCGAGTTGGCTGAGCATGCGGGAGCCGAGGTCGGCCGCCCGTTCGGCGAGCCCGTTTTCCCGTACGAAGGTGAGGGTGGCGGTGCCTGCGGCCATGGCGAGCTGGTTGCCTCGGAAGGTTCCCGCGTGGGCGCCGGGCTGCCAGACGTCGAGATCGTCGCGGTAGACGATCACGGCCAGCGGGAGGCTGCCGCCGATGGCCTTGGACAGAACCATGACGTCGGGGGTGATGCCACTGTGGTCGACGGCCCAGAAGACGCCCGTCCTGCCCACCCCGGTCTGGATCTCGTCGGCGATCAGTGGGATGGACCGGTCCGACGTGAGCCGGCGCATACGGCGCAGCCAGTCGTCCGGGCCGGGAATCACTCCGCCCTCGCCCTGGACGGGTTCGAGGATCATCCCGGCGGGAAGTGGCACGCCCGACTTGGGATCGTCGAGGAGGGACTCGGTCCAGCGGGCGGCGAGTTCGGCGCCGCGCGGTCCGCCGATGCCGAAGGGGCAGCGGTAGTCCTGCGGATAGGGCAGGCGGGCCACCTGGACGTCATGGGCTCCACCGGAGGCGGCCAGGGCGCCGGCGGTCATGCCGTGGTAGGCGCCGGTGAAGGCGAGGATGCCGGTGCGGCCGGTCGCGGCCCGGACCAGTTTGAGGGCGGCCTCGACGGCGTCGGTACCGGCCGGGCCGCAGAACTGGACACGGGCGCGGTCGGCGAGGCCGGGCGGGAGGGTGCGGAACAGCTCGGTGATGAAGGCGTCCTTGACGGGGGTCGCCAGATCGAGGACGGAGAGAGGAGCGCCGGAGTCGAGGACCCCGCGGATGGCTTCCAGTACGACCGGATGGTTGTGACCGAGGGCGAGCGTTCCGGCGCCGGAGAGACAGTCCAGATAGCGGCGGCCGTCGGCGCCCTCGATGGTGAGCCCCCGTGCCCGGACCGGGACGATGGGCAGGGCCCGGGCGTAGGTGCGGGCGGAGGATTCACGCGCCGACTGACGTCTGAGGATTCCCTCGTGCACGGCAGGCGTTTCCCCGTGCATGCCCCCAGGCATCGACTCCGTAACGGCCACGGCTCGCTGTCCTCCCCGCTGTCCAGAGGCGAGTTGATCCCCGGGGACCGCATACAGACAGCTGGCCCCCCACCGCTACAACCGCGGACCGTTCGACGAGTTACGGTTTTCCGCGAAATCGTTCCCAGGACGGGATGACGGCAGCCCGGTGGACCGTATCGGTGAGCGGCCGTCAATTCGGGCACTCCTGGGATGGTTGGCCTGGTCAGACGGCTTGTGGCCGAACCGTTGCCGTTCCGTCGGAAGTCCCCCACAGCGAGCGCATAGTGTGTGATGCCGTTCCTAGACGGTCGGGAGACCGGCATGAACTCCCCATGAGTTCCCGGCCGGTGGCCCGGCCGAAGCGCCGAGTACCTTCACAGCAGGGGGAATCACAGCATGCGATCCATACGGCCGTCGTTCACTGTTCGGCGAGGGAGGGGCTCCCGCCGCACCTCCCCCGCCCTGGCGGCGGTCGCCCTCGCCTCGGCGCTGGCACTGACCGCCACCGCCTGCAACGGCGGCGACAAGGCCGACGACAAGCCGACCGCCTCGGCGGCCGCGGTCGGCGCCGGCGACGGAAAGATCAGGATCCCGGACGACCTCAAGCAGAGGCTCAAGGAGCACGGGATCGACATCGACAAGTGGAAGAACGGCGCCTGGAAGAACTGGGACAAGGAAGACTGGCTGCGCGAGGCCAACGACTTCATCAACCCGATCATCAAGGGCCTGTGGGACCCCGACCGGATGCGCCACGCCAACGACCCGAACAAGGGTGTCGACGACAACGACATCTCCGGTGACCAGGGCGTGACGGACCCGACCCCGCAGCCGGTGAAGGCCCAGGCGGTCACGCCGCCGTACCACACCAACGCGGCCACCTCGGGCAAGGTGTTCTTCGACTCCCCCGAGGGTCACATGGTGTGCTCGGGCACGGTGGTGGAGGACCCGGCGCACCCGGGCAAGTCCAACCTCGTCTGGACGGCGGGTCACTGTGTGCACGCCGGCAAGAACGGCGGCTGGTACCGCAACATGGCCTTCGTGCCGTCGTACAACAACTCCGGCAAGTCGGTCGCTCAGCTGCAGAACGCCAGCCGGTCCGAGATCGCCCCGTACGGTGTCTGGTGGGCCGATGCGGCGCGGACCTCGCAGCAGTGGATCGACCAGGGCGGTGAGACCGGCGGCAACGGCGCCCCTTACGACTTCGCGGTGATCCATGTGACGCCGGAGCAGGGCAACGGCGGCAGGTCGCTGGAGGAGACCGTCGGCGGGGCGCTGCCGGTGAACTTCGACGCTCCGGCGGTGCCGAAGGTCGACGGCATCACGGCGTCCGGCTACCCGGAGGCGGCTCCGTTCGACGGTCAGCTGCTCTACCAGTGCGAGGACAAGCCGGGCCGGCTGTCCATCGAGCAGTCGGCTCCGACGATGTATCGGATCGGTTGCACGATGACCGCGGGTTCCTCCGGCGGTGGCTGGGTGGAGACGGGTTCCGACGGCAAGCCTGCGCTCGTGTCCAACACGTCGATCGGCCCGGTGACCTCGGGCTGGCTGGCCGGTCCGCGGCTGGGGTCCGTGGCCAAGGGTGTGTACGAGTCGGTGAGCAAGAAGTTCGCCGGGCAGTAAGGGCGCAAGCGTCGCGCTTCGCCGTAGGGGGCGCGTCGGCGACTGACCGTAGTCGGTGGTTGCCCGCGCCCACGCGGCGAAGCCATATCAATGCGGCCCCCGCCCCTCGCAGGGCGCTGAAAGGCCCGCCCCTCGAAGAGAGGGAGCGGGCCTTTTGTGCGGTGCGGCCTTGGATCAGGCCGCGGAGACCGGTGCGTAGGGCGCCAGGTCCGCTGCCAGTTCCTCGTGCACCCGGACCTTGAGCAGGGTGCCCTCCGCGGTGTGCTCCTCGGAGATCACCTCGCCCTCGGTGTGGGCGCGGGCGACGAGCTTGCCGTGCGTGTACGGCACGAGAACCTCGATCTCGACCGACGGGCGCGGCAGATCGTTGTCGATCAGGGCGAGCAGTTGCTGGATGCCCCGGCCGGTGCGGGCCGAGACGGCGATGGAGCGCTTCTCGACCCTGAGCAGCCGCTGAAGGACCAGCGGGTCGGCCGCGTCCGCCTTGTTGATCACGACGATCTCGGGCACGTCGGTGGCGCCGACGTCCCGGATCACCTCACGCACGGCGGCGAGCTGCTCCTCCGGGTTCGGGTGCGAGCCGTCCACCACGTGCAGGATCAGGTCGGCGTCACCGACCTCCTCCATGGTGGAGCGGAACGCCTCGACCAGGTGGTGCGGCAGGTGGCGTACGAAGCCGACGGTGTCCGCCAGCGTGTAGAGCCGGCCGCTCGGGGTCTCCGCCCGGCGGACGGTCGGGTCCAGGGTCGCGAACAGGGCGTTCTCGACCAGGACGCCGGCGCCCGTGAGGCGGTTGAGCAGGGAGGACTTGCCGGCGTTGGTGTAGCCCGCGATGGCGACGGACGGCACCTTGTGGCGCCGGCGCTCCTGGCGCTTGATCTCGCGGCCGGTCTTCATGTCCGCGATCTCCCGGCGCATCTTCGCCATCTTCTCGCGGATCCGTCGCCGGTCCGTCTCGATCTTGGTCTCACCGGGGCCGCGCGTGGCGAGGCCGCCCCTGCCGCCACCCATCTGCCGGGACAGCGACTGACCCCAGCCGCGCAGCCTGGGCAGCATGTACTGCATCTGGGCGAGCGCGACCTGCGCCTTGCCCTCTCGGGACTTGGCGTGCTGGGCGAAGATGTCCAGGATCAGGGCCGTACGGTCGATGACCTTGACCTTGACGACGTCCTCCAGCTGGATCAGCTGGCCGGGGCTCAGCTCACCGTCGCAGATGACCGTGTCGGCGCCGCTGTCGAGGACGATGTCACGCAGCTCCTGGGCCTTGCCGGAGCCGATGTAGGTGGCCGCGTCGGGCTTGTCGCGGCGCTGGATCACGCCGTCGAGCACGAGCGCGCCCGCCGTCTCCGCGAGGGCGGCCAGCTCCGCGAGGGAGTTCTCGGCGTCCTGCGCGGTGCCGGTGGTCCACACCCCGACGAGCACGACGCGCTCCAGGCGGAGCTGCCGGTACTCGACCTCGGTGACGTCCTCCAGCTCGGTGGACAGGCCCGCCACACGGCGCAGGGCCGCGCGCTCGGAGCGGTCGAACTGGTCGCCGTCCCGCTCGCCGTCGATCTCGTAGCTCCAGGCGTCGTCCTCTTCCATCAGGGCATCGGCCCGAAAACCCTCGGGATAGGCGTGCGCGAGGCGCTTGGCGTCCTGGGAAGGGGAAGAAGAGGAGGTCATTGGATCCTTACGTCGATGGGATGCCGTTACGGCGTCGGGTGGGGCGGTCCTTCTGGACCGCACGTGTGTAGTCAACGTATGAGTACCCCGGGAGATTCCCGGTCCGTCTCGCGCCGACCCGAAGATGGTCGCACGAGGCGGCCCGTCTCGTCACCGTGTTATCGCGCGCTCCGCGGCGCCTTGCGCCCGGCGGTCTTGGCCGGTGCCTGCTGCTTCCAGTCCGGGTGGCCGGGCATCGGCGGGGTCTTCTCGCCGTACAGCCAGGCCTTGAAGAACCCGCTCAGGTCGCGGCCGGAGACGGTCGAGGCCAGCTGGACGAAGTCGGCGGTGGTGGCGGTGGAGTCCCGGTGTTCGCGGACCCAAGTCCGTTCCAGCCGCTCGAAGGCCGGTCGGCCGATCTCCTGGCGCAGGGCGTAGAGGACCAGGGCGGCGCCGTCGTACACGTTGGGCCGGAAGATGCCGATCTTCTGGCCGCGGGCGGGCGGCTTGGGCCGGGCGGGCGGGCCGCCGGCCTCGCGCCAGCGGTCGGAGGCGCTGTAGGCGGCCTTCATCCGGTCCTTCATGGGCCGGTGCGCGGTCTCCTCGGCGTACAGCTCCTCGTACCAGGTGGCGTGGCCCTCGTTCAGCCAGACATCCGACCAGGTGCGGGGGCTGACGCTGTCGCCGAACCACTGGTGGGACAGCTCGTGCACCATGATCGACTCGACGTACCACTTGGGGTAGGCGGGCTCGGTGAACAGGTTCTTCTCGAAGAGGGAGAGGGTCTGTGTCTCCAGTTCGAACCCGGTGGAGGCCTGTGCCATGAGCACGCCGTACGTCTCGAAGGGGTACTTCCCGACCTTGCTCTCCATCCAGGCGATCTGGCCGGGCGTCTTGGCGAGCCAGGGTTCGAGGGCCTTGGCGTCGGTGCCGGGCACGACGTCGCGCATGGGCAACCCGTGCGGTCCCTCGCGGTGCAGCACGGCGGAACGGCCGATGGACACCTGGGCGAGTTCGGTGGCCATGGGGTGCTGGGTGCGGTAGGTCCAGGTGGTGGTGCGGCCGACCCGGTCCGCTCCGGCGGGCAGACCGTTGGCCACGGCCGTGTAGCCGTTCGGGGCGGTGATGTGGAAGGTGAACATCGCCTTGTCCGACGGGTGGTCGTTGCACGGGAAGACCAGGTGGGCGGCGTCGGCCTGGTTGGCCAAGACGAGGCCGTCGGAGGTGCGCACCCAGCCGCCCTCCTGGTCCTTGGCGGAGACGGGATCGCTGGTGTGCCGCACGGTGATGCGAGTCCAGTTGCCCTCGGCGATGCCGTGAGCCGGGGTGACGACCAGGTCCTCGCCGGCGCTGGTGAAGGTCGCGGGACGCCCGTCGACCTCGACGGACCGCACGGTGCCGTGGGTGAAGTCGAGGTTGATCCGGTCCAGGTCGGCGGTGGTCCAGGCGTCGATGGTGGTGACGGCCTGGAGCGGCTTGTCGTTGGTGCCGGGGTAGGTGAAGGACAGGTCGTACGACGCCACGTCGTAGCCCGGGTTGCCGAGGTCCGGGTAGAGCCGGTCGCCGATGCCGAAGGGCTCGGCCGGGGCCGCGGCGGCGAGGAGGCAGACGGAGACGGCGGAGGCGAGCAGGGCCGCCGTCCGGTGCCGGGAGACCCTGGGCTGGGTCCGGGACTGGTTCCTGGGCTGGGTCCGGGACGCGGAGCGGGCGCGAAGGCCGACACGGGGGTTGAGCAGCATGCACCACCGCTACCAGGGCGTTCCCGCGCTCCGACGGCGGCTCGCACCCGGCCCACCCGATCGGGTTCGGTTCCGGGGGCCTTCTGATCCACGCGCGGCGGCCCCTCGATCCGGCTCCGGCGCCGGTCCCGTGGGGCGCCCTCAGGAGCCCGGAGCCTGATGCTGGGCGCGGGCCACGTCGTACACGCCGGGGACGTCCCGCATGGCGCGCATCAGGGCCGGGAGGCGGGCCGCGTCGGGGAGCAGGAGGGTGTACGTGTGCCGTACCCGCTGCTGGCTGGGCGGTTCCACGGTCGCCGAGACGATGTCGACGCCCGTCGAGGAGATGGCCTCGGTGAGGTCGGCGAGCAGATGGGGGCGACCGAACGATTCGGCGACCAGGGTGACCCGGCACTCGGTGGTGTCCCCCCAGCGCACGCCGATCTCCGCGCGCCCCTTGCCCTTCATGTGCGCCACCGCGGCGCACTCCCCGCGGTGCACGGTCACCACTCCCCCGCGTACCGCGAAGCCGGTGATCTCGTCGGGCGGTACGGGGGTACAGCACCGGGCGAGCCGTACGGAGGCCCCCGGCCGGTCCACGAGGACGTCGGCGCGCCGCGACCGGGTCGTGGGGGTGCCCTCGGCGGCGGCCGCGTCCGCCGGGCGGGACGCGGCGGTGCCCTGGGCGACGTCGGCGCGCCGCGCGGGGGCGGCGTCCTCGGCGGTCTCGGCGCGGGTGCCGGTCATGTCCTGCGCACCGGTGCCGCCGCCGGGGTGCGTCGCCAGCCAGCGCTGGATGGCGATGCGGGCGGCCGGGGTGTGGGCGTGCTCCAGCCATTCGCGGGAGGGCTCGGAGGCCGGGTCCTGTCCCATCAGGAGCTGGACGGTGTCGCCGTCCTTCAGGACGGTGCTGAGGGTGGCCAGGCGGCCGTTGACGCGGGCGCCGATGCAGGCGTGCGCGTCCTCGCCGTACTGGGCGTACGCGGCGTCCACGCAGGTGGCGCCCTCGGGCAGGCCGAGCGTGCCGCCGTCGGGGCGGAAGACGGTGATCTCGCGGTCCTGGGCCAGGTCCTCGCGCAGCGTGGACCAGAAGGTGTCGGGGTCGGGGGCGGCCTGCTGCCAGTCGAGGAGCCGGGAGAGCCAGCCGGGCCGGGTGGGGTCGGCGCGCTCACCGTCGGCGGGGGCGTCGCAGGCGGAGGAGTCGGAGGCCGGGGCGTCGGAAGCGGGGGCGTACGGGTTGCCGAGGGCGACGACGCCGGCCTCGGCGACCTTGTGCATCTGGTGGGTGCGGATGAGGACTTCGACGACCTGGCCGTCGGGACGGGCGACGGCGGTGTGCAGCGACTGGTACAGGTTGAACTTCGGTACGGCGATGAAGTCCTTGAACTCCGAGACGACCGGCGTCATACAGGTGTGCAGTTCCCCGAGGACGCCGTAGCAGTCGGCGTCCTCGCTCACCAGCACGAGCAGGCGGCCGAAGTCGGTGCCGCGCAGCTGTCCGCGTTTGCGGGCCACGCGGTGGACGGAGACGAAGTGGCGCGGGCGGATGAGGACTTCGGCCTGGATGCCCGCCTCGCGCAGCACTCCGCGCATCTCGTCGGCGACCTCGGCGAGCGGGTCGTCGGGGCGGGCGGCGTTCTCGGCGATGAGTTCGCGTGTGTGCTCGTATTCCTCGGGGTGCAGGATGGCGAAGACTAGGTCCTCCATCTCGGTCTTCAGTGCCTGCACGCCGAGGCGTTCGGCGAGCGGGATGAGGACGTCGCGGGTGACCTTGGCGATCCGCGCCTGTTTCTCCGGGCGCATCACGCCGAGGGTGCGCATGTTGTGCAGGCGGTCGGCGAGTTTGATCGACATCACGCGCACGTCGCTGCCGGTGGCGACGAGCATCTTGCGGAAGGTCTCCGGTTCGGCGGCGGCTCCGTAGTCGACCTTCTCCAGTTTCGTGACGCCGTCGACGAGATAACGAACCTCCTCGCCGAACTGTTCCCGTACCTGGTCGAGCGTCACATCGGTGTCCTCGACCGTGTCGTGGAGCAGGGAGGCGGTCAAGGTCGTGGTCTCGGCGCCGAGTTCGGCGAGGATCAGGGTCACGGCGAGGGGATGGGTGATGTACGGTTCACCGCTCTTGCGCATCTGGCCGCGGTGCGAGGACTCCGCGAGGACGTAGGCGCGGCGCAGCGGGTCGAGGTCCGCGTCGGGGTGATGGGCGCGGTGCGCCTCCACGACATGGCTGATGGCGTCGGGGAGTTTGCCGCGGACGGCGGGGCCGAGCAGCGCGGCCCGGCCGAGCCTGCGCAGGTCGATCCGGGGCCGGGACTTCCTGCGATCCGCCCTGGGCACCGCGGGGGCGGTGGCCGCCGCGGACGCCTTGGGCGCTACCGGGCCAGGGGTCGCAGGGTTCGTGGCCTCCGCACTCATGGGCACCTCCGGCTCGTGGACCGGCGGACGGGGCCCCAGGGCGTACGCGGCTCAGGGATGGCGACGTTCCCCCGTCCGTGCCGGTGCTTGATGCTATCGAGCCCACCACGTGCGACCGACCGCCTCTCGCCGAGCGTGAAACGGATCACCCATTCGAGCGATGAAAAGGAGGTTTGGGGTTTGCGCCAACTGCCACGGGATCTTCTCGGACTTCGAACGCCCCGGGCACCGGAAACCGCTGATCCGGGAGCCGCGGGGCGTCCTCGTCGTGGTGACGCCGGCTCAGCGGACGGCGTTTTCCAGCCATTCGCCGTCGATCTCGCCCTCGGCGACGATCACGGCGGGTCCGGTCATCTCGATCTCGCCGTCCGGCCGCTCGGTGATGACCAGACGGCCGCCGGGCAGGTCGACGGTGTATGTGGCCGGGGTTCCCGTGACGGCCGGGTCGGCGCCGTCGCGCCGGGCGGCGGCCACGGCGACGGCGCATGCGCCCGTGCCGCACGAGCGGGTCTCGCCGGAGCCGCGCTCGTGCACGCGCATGGCGACATGGCGAGGGCCCCGGTCGACGACGAACTCGACGTTGACCCCGTCGGGGTAGGCGGCGGCCGGGCTGAACGGCGGCGGGTCGTACAGGTGGCCGGCCTGCGCGAGGTCGTCGACGAAGGCGACCGCGTGCGGGTTCCCCATGTTCACGTTGCGCGCGGGCCAGCTGTGCTCGCCGACGCTCACCGTGACCTCGCCCTCCGGCAGGCGGGCGCGGCCCATGCCGACGGTGATGTCACCGTCCTTGGCGATGTGGACGGTCTTCACTCCCGCGCGCGTGGCGATCGCGAGGTCGCCTTCGCCCACATGTCCGGCGTGCTGGAGGTAGCGCGCGAACACACGGACTCCGTTGCCGCACATCTCGGCGACCGAGCCGTCGCCGTTGCGGTAGTCCATGAACCACTCGGCCTCGGCCGCCATAGCCCCTGCCTCCGGGTGCGCGGCGGAGCGCACCACGTGCAGCACCCCGTCACCGCCGATGCCGGCCCGGCGGTCGCACAGGGCGGCGACGGCGGCCGGGCTCAGGTCGAGGGCGTTCTCCGGGTCCGGGACGATCACGAAGTCGTTCTCGGTGCCGTGACCCTTGAGGAAGGGGATCCGCGTGCGCGTGCTCATTCCTCGATCGTAAGGGACGGGAGCGCTCCGCCGGGTTCGGCCGATGGGAGGTGGGGTGGTGCCGAGGCGTGGGACGGCGCGGGTTGTCCGTGGTTGGTCACGCGGTTCCCCGCGCCCCTTTCAGGGGCGCTTCAGCGGAGCCTTGCCACCCGCCAGACGGCGAGGATCACGACCACGGCCACCAGGAGTACGTATCCGAGTACGACCCGCCAGTCCGGGCGGCGGCCGGAGCCCCTTGCCGGCAGGCCGGGCCAGGTGTAGCCCACGCGGCGGGCGGCCATCATGCCCCAGCCGGCGGCGCAGGAGCAGATCAGCAGGCCGAGCATGGCGATGACGGCGCCGCTGTCGCCGAAGTCGAAGGCGAGCGGGAAGGCGAACATCAGGGAGCCGACGGCGGACAGTCCCACGATGGGAGCCAGCTGCCAGAGGCGGAGCCGGCGCTGCGGGCGCAGTTCGACCTCGACCTCCGGACCGCCCGCGTACATCTCCTCGGGCTCCGGCCCGTCGTCGGTCACGCCGTCCGGCGTCTCGTCGAGGCCGTCGTCGGTGAGCGGGTCCGCCGTGAGCCGATCTTCGGCAAGCCGGTCGTCGAGCCGGTCGTCGGTGAAGCGGTCCCCCGGCAGCCGACCGTCAGCCTCCGCCGGCCGGTCCTCGATGTGACGGCCTTCGGGCAGCCGGTGGCCGGCCAGGCGGTCGCCGTTCAGACGCTCTTCGGTCAGACGGTCCTCGTCCAGGCAGTCGTCGGTCAGACGCCCGCCGCCCGGCTCCGGTTCGTCACCCGCTGTGGTGACATGTTCGGCACTTTGTGCGGTGTCGCGAGGGCCGGCCTCCATCGCCACGCGCCCTCCCAACTAGGCTCCACTTGGTCGATCGAAGCTCGATGATGGCACGGCACCGAAGGCCGCGATGACCCGCGGCGCATCCCGATGCCATGACGTGATCAGGCTGTAACCGGTCGTTCGACCAACGCCAGGGCCTGGTGCGGAAGTTCCCCGCGGTCGGCCACGGCCCCACTCAACCAGTGCACCCGGGGGTCGCGCCTGAACCACGAATCCTGACGGCGCGCGAAGCGCTTGGTCGCCCGTACGGTCTCGGCCCGCGCTTCCGCTTCCGTGCACTCCCCGGCGATTGCCGCGAGCACCTGCTGGTAACCCAGCGCACGCGACGCCGTGCGCCCCCCGCGCAACCCCTCCGCCTCCAGTGCGCGCACCTCGTCCACGAGGCCCGCCTCCCACATCCGGTCGACCCGGCGCGCGATGCGCTCGTCCAGCTCCGGACGAGCCACGTCGACTCCGATCTGGACGGTGTCGTACACGGAGTCGTGGCCCGGCAGGTTGGCGGTGAAGGGCCGGCCGGTGATCTCGATCACTTCCAGCGCCCGGACGATACGGCGGCCGTTGCTCGGCAGGATCGCGCGGGCGGCCTCCGGGTCGGCGGCGGCCAGCCGGGCGTGCAGCGCGCCCGAGCCGCGCAGCGCCAGCTCCTCCTCCAGGCGGGCGCGGACCTCGGGGTCGGTGCCGGGGAACTCCAGGTTGTCGACGGCGCCGCGGACGTACAGGCCGGAACCGCCGACCAGGATCGGCCAGCGGCCCTCGGCGAGCAGTGCGTCGATCCGGGCGCGGGCCAGCTTCTGGTACTCGGCGACGGAGGCGGTGACCGTCACGTCCCAGATGTCCAGCAGGTGGTGCGGGATGCCGCCGCGCTCCTCGGGCGTCAGCTTGGCGGTGCCGATGTCCATCCCCCGGTACAGCTGCATGGAGTCCGCGTTGACGACCTCCCCGCCGAGCTGCTGGGCCAGGAAGACGCCGAGATCGGACTTTCCGGCCGCGGTGGGTCCGACGACGGCGATGACGCGAGGGGAGGATGGACTGCTCACCGCACCAGTCTCGCAAACCTCCTGGCGGCGCCTCGAACGAGTTACGTGACGGGTGGGGTCCCGGGTCGTTGCCCGTGGCGAGGTGCCGCCTCCGGTCCGCCGGAGGCGGTGACCCGGGCGGCGCAACCGTACGCACCGGGTAACGCGGGAATTCGCCCGCACGAGTACCGTATGGAGTGGATATGGGCGTTTTTGCACGACTCCTCGGCAGGTCGAAGACGACTCCGGAGGTGTCGGCGGCCGCCGAGGCGCAGGCCGGCGCGGAGCCGGGCGCCGAGGCGGAGGAACCCGGTTCGGCGGAGGCGAAGGCGGCCGGGTCGGCGGAGGCGACGGGGACGGCCGGGGACGGGAACGAGGACGCGGCGGCGCGGTCGGAGGACACCGCGGACGACGCGTCCGACGGCTCCGGCATCCCCAAGCAGCAGTCCGCCGAGGAGGCCGCCGACAGCGAGGGCGCCCACAGGTAACTGCCCCGCGAGGGAAGGTGGACCATGGGTCTGATGGACAACATGAAGGCCAAGCTCGGCCCGGCCAGGGACAAGGTGTCAGATCTCGCGCGACAGCACGGGGGCAAGGTCCAGCACGGGATCGACAAGGCCGCGAAGGCCGTGGACGAGCGGACCAAGCACAAGTACAGCGACAAGATCCACGCGGGCACCGGCAAGGCCAAGCACGCGGTCGACCGACTCGCGCACAAGGAAGGTCACGGCCCGGAGAGGGCCGGTGGCCATCCGACGCCCCCCACCCGGCCCACCCCGCCGGAGGGCCCGCCTCCGGCTTCCTGAATCCCCTGGACGGCATGGGTCCGAGCGGAGGCGGCGAGCCCCCCCGAAGGGCACGCGGCCGCACGGCAGGCGGGTCGGCGGAGGGCCGTGGAGCAGGGCAGCTCCCGGCCGTCCGCCGTTTCCGCGAGCGCCGGAGTCCCCGGCCCGCAAGGACCCGGGGGCCGGCACCCCACTAGGACCAGGTGGCCACCACATACCCCACGCCGTACGGCGCGTCCTCGTACAGCAGTGCGCCGCCGAGGTTCGCGCCCTCGGCGGCGCCGGCCAGGACCTGCCAGGGGGCCCGGCCGGAGACCTTCAGTTCGTACGCCAGCTCGGCGTCCAGCGCCTGGACGGCCGCCACGTCCGCCGCGCCCAGCGCCCGCGCGACCTCCGCGTCGAAGGGTGCCGCCCGCTCGTCCAGGTAACCCGGCGCCTTGACCGTGCGGCAGGCGCTGGCGTCCCCCATCACCAGCAGCGCCACCCGCCCGGCCCGGGCGCCGATCTCCCTTCCGGCTTCGATACACCGCTCGGACGCGAGCGGTTCCCCGACACCGAGTCCTTCGATCGGGGCGTCCGCCCAGCCGGTCCGCTCCAGCAGCCAGGCGCCGACGGCCAGCGACGGCGGCAGCTCGCGCCCGGAGACGGTGTCCTCGGCGGGGCCGAGGCGTACCTCCACGTCGACCCCGAAGCCGCGGAAGGACCCCGAAGTGCCCTGCGGAAACGATCCGCGTCCGCTCTGCTCGGCGGGACCGACGACCACCAGGAGGTCCGGGCGGGCGGCGGCGAGCACACCGAGCGCGTCGGTACAGGCCGAGCGCGCGGCGTCCATCTCGGGAGCGGCGCCCGCGGCCACCTCGGGCACGAGCAGCGGAGGGCAGGGACAGACTGCGGCGGCGACAAGCATGATCGGCAGGGTACGCCGTACGACCGCCGCCGGCGGAGTCAGTCCTCGATGAGCACGCCGGGAGGGACGAGCCCGTGCCGCGGGTCGCTCACCGGGACGCAACTCGGCATGCCGGCACGAGATGCTCCTCGCCCGGCCCTCAGTCGCAGCCGCAGCCGCTTCCCGTGGCGACCGGCAGCGGCTCCGGCATCCCGATCTTCGGCAGGCCCAGCATGACGCCGGCCGGCTTGGCGGCCTCGGCGGCGTTGCGCTTCTCCCAGGCGTCCCCCGCGCGCGTGCGGCGCACGGAGAGGACGGGGCCCTCGGCGAGGAGGTGGTGCGGGGCGGCGTAGGTCACCTCGACGGTGACCACGTCACCGGGGCGTACCTCCTGCTCCGGCTTGGTGAAGTGGACGAGCCGGTTGTCGGGGGCACGGCCGGAGAGCCGGTGCGTGGCGCCGTCCTTGCGGCCCTCGCCCTCGGCGACCATCAGCTCCAGGGTGCGGCCGACCTGCTTCTTGTTCTCCTCCCAGGAGATCTCCTCCTGGAGGGCGACGAGCCGCTCGTAGCGCGCCTGGACGACCTCCTTCGGGACCTGGTTCTCCATGGTGGCGGCCGGGGTGCCAGGGCGCTTGGAGTACTGGAAGGTGAAGGCCTGCGCGAACCGCGCCTCGCGCACCACGTGCAGGGTCTGCTCGAAGTCCTCCTCGGTCTCGCCGGGGAAGCCCACGATGATGTCGGTGGTGATCGCAGCGTGCGGGATGGCGGCCCGCACCTTCTCGATGATCCCGAGGTAGCGCTCCTGCCGGTAGGAGCGGCGCATCGCCTTCAGGACGGTGTCCGAGCCGGACTGCAGCGGCATGTGCAGCTGCGGCATCACGTTCGGGGTCTCGGCCATGGCGGCGATGACGTCGTCGGTGAAGTCACGGGGGTGCGGGGAGGTGAAGCGGACCCGCTCCAGGCCCTCGATCTTGCCGCAGGCGCGCAGCAGCTTGCTGAAGGCCTCGCGGTCGCCGATGTCGGAGCCGTAGGCGTTGACGTTCTGGCCGAGCAGCGTGATCTCGGAGACACCCTCGGCGACCAGCGCCTCCACCTCGGCGAGGATGTCGCCGGGCCGGCGGTCCTTCTCCTTGCCGCGCAGGGCCGGGACGATACAGAAGGTGCAGGTGTTGTTGCAGCCGACGGAGATCGACACCCAGGCCGCGTAGGCGCTCTCGCGCCGGGTCGGCAGGGTGGACGGGAAGGCCTCCAGCGACTCGGCGATCTCGACCTGCGCCTCCTCCTGCACGCGGGCGCGCTCCAGCAGGACCGGCAGCTTGCCGATGTTGTGCGTACCGAAGACGACGTCCACCCAGGGCGCCTTCTTCACGATGGTGTCGCGGTCCTTCTGCGCGAGGCAGCCGCCGACCGCGATCTGCATGCCGGGCCGCGAGGCCTTCTTCGGCGCGAGCCGGCCGAGGTTGCCGTACAGCCGGTTGTCGGCGTTCTCCCGCACGGCGCAGGTGTTGAACACGACCACGTCCGCGTCCCCGTCGGAGCCCTCGGGGGCCCGCACATACCCGGCGTCTTCGAGCAGGCCGGCCAACCGCTCGGAATCGTGGACGTTCATCTGGCACCCGTAGGTGCGCACTTCGTAGGTCTTGGGTGCTTGAACGTCCACTGCGGGGCTCCGGTCGCTGCTGCTGGTCATGCGTCAAGGGTAGGCGCTGCCGGAAGGGCCCTGTCCCCGCTCCTGTCCGGCCTTGCCGGGCGCACACTGTAAGCGGAAGGCCATGCGTCATGAGCTGCACGTGGAGGTGAGCCATGAGCACCCTTGAGCTGCACGTCGACGTCGACGTTCCGGTCGACAGGGCCTGGGAGACCCTTCACCGGGTGGAGAACTATCCCCGCTTCGTGGACGGCCTGCGGGACGCGCGTACGGAGGCGGGGGGCCGAGCGCGTCTGGAGGTCGAGGCAGGTGGCGGGGCCCGGGAGGTCGAGGCCGAGGTGACCGACCGCGGTGAGCGCGTGATGGAGTGGCTCACCACGAGCGCTCCCGAGCTGACGGGTTCCTTCTCGGTCCAGCCGATCGACCAGAACCACACCCGGATCCAGGCACGGCTGGAGTACGACCCCGGCACGCTCCGCGACACCTTCGGCGGGCCGAAGGGGTTCGCCCAGACCAACGCGATCGAACGGCTCGTCCGCAGCGATCTGGAGCACTTCAAGGAGTACGTGGAGCGCGGGTGAGCGGCCGGAACACGGTGGGCGCGGCGGCGGGCGGCCGGTGCGCCGGTCAGGTCTCCATCACGGCATCGCAGTCCGGGCAGACCACCGAGGCGTGCTCCTCGGGGTACCAGGGCGCACCCGGGTGTTCGGAGGGCTTCCAGCCGGTCGTCTCCATGGCGAAGGTGTCCTTGCCGCAGAGGGTCCGCGGTCCCGCGGCCGTGTGCGACCCGGGTGCCGCCGGTGCCGCGTGCACCTTGCGGACGTGCCGTTCCGCGCCACTCGTCGGTCCTGTGGTGGAGCGCTTTGCCACAGGCCTGTCGAGTTCGTAGACGACGATCTCGGTCATGTCTCCACCGTAGGCGTCGCCACCTGGTGGTGCGGTGAACCAGGCCGTGAACTCCGTACCCGGAGAACCGGACGATCTCGTGCGGGCCCTCGTGGCCGCCGGGGTCGGGGACGAGCGACTGCTCGAGGCCGTGCGGACGACGCCCCGGGCGGGATTCGTCCCGGCCGATCAGCGGGCTGCCGCCTACCGGGACGTACCCGTCGCCATCGGTCAGGGGCAGGTCACCACGCAGCCCTCGCTCTCCGCCATGATGATCGAGGGTCTTGGTCTGGACGGGTCGGAGCACGTCCTGGAGGTCGGTACGGGTCTGGGCTTCCAGACCGCGCTGCTCGCCCGGCTGGCCGCGGACGTGGTCAGCATCGAGATGCGGCCGGACATAGCCCGCCGGGCGCGCGTGAATCTCGCGCGTCATGGCGTGCGGAACGTGGAGCTGCGGGTCGGCGACGGCAGCGGCGGTGTGCCGGACCGGGCTCCGTACGACGCCGTCCTCGTGTCGGCGGCGTTCCCGGAGGTGCCCGCGCCGCTGGTCGCACAGGTGCGCCCGGGCGGCCGCCTGGTGCAGCCGATCGGGCCGGGCGGCGATGAGCTGGTGGTCTGCTTCGAGCGCTCCGCGTCGGGGCTGGCGCGGCTGCGGGTTGTGGCCTCGGCGTGCTTCGTGCGGTTGCAGGGTCGATACGGCTTTTCGTCGGGGGAGTTCCCGTCGTGAGTGTTCCCCGGCCGTGGGCTATTCGTCGGAGACGCGTACGACAGCCAGCGTGATGTTGTCGGGGCCGCCCGCGGCGATGGCGGCCTTCCACAGCTCGAAGGCAGCGCGGCCGTCGTCGTGCTCCCGCATCACCTCGTCGAGCACATCCGCCGGCAGGGGATCGGTCAGACCGTCGGTGCAGATGAGCCAGCGGTCGCCGGGAGACAGGGCCTTGGCCGTCACATGGGGTCGGACGGCGCGGTACGAGGGGCTGCCGCCCAGGCACTGGGTGACGATGGACGTGGTGTGCTGCCCGGGTTCGAGCGGGGGGTTGTCGTCGACGCTCACCTGGCGCAGCCCGTCGCGGGACGCCGCGTAGACGCGGCTGTCGCCGACGTTGAAGGCCAGCAGCGAGTCGGGCTGCACGACGATGCCGGCGACCGTCGTCCCCATGGCGGTGAGCTCGGTCTCCTCCTCGCCGCCGGCGGCCGCGTACACGGCGCGATTGCACGCGTTCAACGCGTCGCGGACGGCGTCCTCGCTGCTCAGGCCGGGGCCGACGGACGCGATCCGGCGGGCGACCAGGGCGCTGGCCACGTCGCCGCCGGGATGGCCGCCGAGCCCGTCGGCGACGGCGACGACGAGGGGCGTGCCGAGCGGGAAGACCAGGGTCTGCGGACTCTCCGTCACCGTGGCGCACAGGGTCCAGGGCCCGATCACGAGGCTGTCCTCGTTCCGTTCGCGGAGCAGCCCGGGATGGCTCAGCGCGCTCACCGCCACGTACCGCATGGAACGCCACCGCCTTCCCGGACGGGCCACGGCAGTCGGTCGGCTCGCTGCCTGCGGCTCCAGGGTAGGCGCTCGCCGGAAGAGCCGAGCCGCGCCGCGGCGCTTCCCCGCCCTGGGCAGCCGAACCTCGGCCGTCCGGTTCGGGTCGATGGACGGCTCAGGTGAGTGGCGGTGCCAGGGAGGTCCCGGCGCCTGCAGAAACCCGGTGGAGTCCGGCGCCCGCTGTGCCTAGGGTCGCGGGATGAGCACTCGCACTTTCCGGATCACCGTCCGCGGCGTCTTCGACGGCCTCACCGACACGCAGCGGGCCGCGCTGCTGGCCGACGCCGCCGAACACGACGTACTGCGCGCCGCGTTCACCCCCGAAGGCAACCTCACCTACGACATCGCCGCCCGGCCGGCTTTCGTCTTCCGTTTCTCCGACACCGGGGAGGAAGAGGAGGACGTCCTGGAGGCGACCGAGCGAGCCGAGGAGGCGGCGAAGGCCTGGCTGACCGAGCGCGGCTACGGCTTCAAGAACCTCCGCTCCACCGCCGACGACCTCTCCCAGGCGCCGATGGGCAAGCGGCAGCGACGCGCGGCGCGTTCCAACGGCGCATAAACTTGAGTACTCAAGGAGTTGGCAATGAGTGAGGTACGGCGAGGACACCGGGAGCTGGCAGTGAGCGGCCATGAGTGACGCCCTGGACGCGGCACTGCGACTGGTACGTGCCCAGGCGGCGCTCGTGCGGCGCTTCGACTCCCGGCTGAGCGGGCTGCACGGCGTGAGCCTCGCCGACTTCACCTTGCTGCTCCGGCTGAGCCAGGCGCCCGGCGGCCGCATGCGGCGGGTCGACCTCGCCGAGGCACTGGGCCTGACGGCCTCCGGGGTCACGCGCGGGCTGGTGCCACTTGAGCGGATCGGGCTGGTGACCCGTGAGGCGGATACCCGGGACGCGCGCGTGGCCTACGCGTCGCTGACCGGGACGGGCCGGCGGCGGCTGAAGGAGATGCTGGCGACGGCCGAGGAGACCGCCATCGAGGTCTTCGCCGCCCCGGCGTTGAACGCCGAGGACATCGCACAGCTGTCGTCCCTGCTGACCCGCCTCGGCAGCACCGGCCTGGCCGGCCTCTGAGCCCCACCTCCACGTCCTCCTTTGCGGCCCTGCGGTGACGTGAACTCACCATGTTCCAGGCCATCTTGAGATGTGGCCGAATCGTGAGGGGCCCCGGCTCGATGACATGGCATGCTCATGGCTCATCACGAGTTACCGACCGGTTCTACCGACAGGTAGCCAACCTGTTCGGTATCTCTCTGCCATCCCCCACTCCACACAGGACCGACCATGCGCAGACGCATGCGGCACAGACGTGCCCTGCTGCCCGCCTTCACCGTGACCACCCTCTTCCTCGTCGCGGCCTGTTCCTCGACCGCCTCGCACGCCGAACCGTCGGCCACCGCGGGGCACGACCGACGAGTCGAGGCCGCCGACCGGCCCGCCGACGGCACGGACCACTCCCTCGCCGTCGCCGCAGCGCCCGCCACCACGACGACCGCCGCGTCCGCCACGGCGGGGCCGGCCGGCTCCGGGCAGCGGGCCCACAGGACGGCGCTGGCCATCGGCTCGTACGACAGCCGCACCCGGCGGGCCATCCTCACCAACAGGCCGGACAAGCCCGGCAGGCCGGTTCCGCGCGGAAGCTCCTCCCCCTCTGCGCCGGCGGCCTCCCCCACTCCCTCGGGCGCCCCGCACAAGGCCGCCGTCGGCGATGTGATCGCCAGTGCGCCCGCGCCCGGGGCACCGGACGGGCTGCTCGCCAAGGTCACCAAGGTGATCGGCGAGAGGGACGGCGGCACCGAGGTGCAGACGGAACCGGCCACCCTCAACGCACTGCTCGGCGACGAGACGGCCAAGGGCGCCGTACCGGTCGACCCGTCCTCCTTCGCCGTGGACAAGCTGCTGCCCGGTGTGAAGGTGTCCTGGGCGACGACCGGCCACGCGCACGCCGGCCCCAAGGGCGCCACGGTGCCGCTCGGCAGCCTCCGGCTCGACGTGAGCGCCGGCATACCGACGGCCCAGGACGCCCCGGCCTCCGCCACCGCCTCGGTGCACGGCTTCGTCCAGGTCGCCCCGCAGGTCGACTTCGCCTACGGCGGCGCCGGCAGCGACGCCCCGCCCGGATCCGCCTACCTCGGCGTCTCCGGCGACTGGACCTCCGGCTGGACGGTCGAGGGCAGGGCCGCCGCGGCCACCGGCACCCCGCTGCGGATCCCGTTCGCCAAGCTGCACGCGGACCCCGTCCTCCAGGTCGGCCCGGTCCCCGTCGTCGTCAACCTCGACCTGACCGCGTACGTCCAGATCAGCGGCGACGGGCGGGTCACCGTCGACGTCGAGCAGAACCTCAAGGGCGGCTTCAAGGCGGGCGGCACCTTCGGCCCGGCCAGGGGCTGGACGCCGGTCAGCTCCTCGGACATGACGAGCACGCCCGTGCGCACCTCCGTCACCACCGCCGGGAACGTGAAGACGGCACTCGGCGCCGAGGCCTCGGTGGGCCTCTACGGCACCGTCGGCGTCACCGCCGACCTGGCCCCGTACCTGCGGGGCGAGGCCTCCGGCACGGTCACCGCCTCCACCGGCGGCGGGGCGGGAGCCGCGGGCGCGTGGGGCGTGTACGGCGGGGTCGATCTGTCCGGGACCCTGCGGCTCCAGTTGTCCGTCTTCGGCACACCGGTCATCCAGCGCAGCATTCCGCTGGGCGCCCTGAACCGCGAGTGGAGGCTGGCGGGCGGCACCTTCTAGGCGCTCGCCTGCGAGGAACTGTCCTCAGCCGCCGGTATCCAGCCCTGGCCGCGCAGGACGGACGACACGTCCGGCGCCCGGTAGTGCTCGCCCTTGAGGACCTTGCCGTCGGCCCGGCGGGCGACCTGTCCGTCCGGGCCGAGCTTGCTCATGTTGGCGCGGTGGATCTCGGCGATCACCTGGTCGAGGTCGATGCCGTGGACCAGCGCCGTGCCGTACGCCACGTAGACCACGTCCGCCAGTTCGTGCGCGAGCTTGTCCAGCGGGCCGTCGACCGCGACCTCGGCGACCTCCGCGGCTTCCTCGGCGAGCAGTTCCCCACGGTGAGCGGCCAGTTCGGGGTCCACCTCCGTCGGCGTGGTGCGGGCGTCGAGGCCGAAGGCGCGGTGGAACTCTCGGACGAGGTCGGCGGGCGAAGTGCTCATGCGACGACTCTAACGGCCACCACTGACACAGCCCGCGGCCCTCTTGCCCGTCCCGGAGCACCCCCCTTCCTGTCCCGGTTTGGGCTCCTTGCCCGTTCCGGAGTGCCCCTGCCCTGGTCAGCGCCGCGCCCGGCCTGGCAGGATCGCCGCATGTCCCAGGTGTTCCCCCGTATCAGCAGGCACCGGGCGCTGCCGGCCGCGGCCGTCGGTGCCGTGGTGCTCGGGCTGCTGCTGTGGTGGCTGCTGCCGCTCGGCGACAAGCCGCCGAGCGGGACGATCGTCTTCAGCACGGGGACGTCCCGGGGGGTCTACCAGGAGTACGGCGAGCGGCTGCGCGCCGAGTTCGCCAAGGACATGCCCGATCTGAAGGTGAAGCTGCTGAACAGCGCCGGCTCGCAGGAGAACGTGCAGCGGGTGGCGACCGGCCAGGCCGACTTCACCATCGCCGCGGCCGACGCGGTGGAGGCGTACGAGCTGCGGCACGGCAGCGGTGCCGGGCGGCTGCGCGGGGTGGCCCGGCTCTACGACGACTACGTCCATCTCGTCGTGCGCAGTGACTCGGACATCAAGAACGTCGCGGACCTGCGGCACAAGCGGGTGGCGACCGGGCTGCCCGACTCCGGGGTGCGGCTGATCGCCGACCGGGTGCTCAAGGCCGCCGGCATCGACTCCCGTAAGGACATCACGCCGGTCGCGGACGGCATCGACACCGGGCCCGACCGGCTGGAGCGGCACAAGATCGACGCCTTCTTCTGGTCGGGCGGCCTGCCCACCAAGGGACTCGTCGCGCTGGCCCAGAGGTCCGCCTTCAAGTTCGTGCCGATCGAGGGCGACCTGGTCACCAAGCTGCACAACCAGGGCGAGGAGGCGCGCTACTACCGGGCCACCAACATCCCGGAGTCGGCCTACCCGGCCGTGCAGCAGGGCAACGAGGTCCCGACGATCGCCGTGTCCAACCTCCTGATGACCCGTACGGACATGGACCCCCGTCTCACCGAATGGGTGACCCGTACCGTCATCAACAGCCGCGACGACATCGGCGCCCATGTCCACTCGGCCCAACTGGTCGATCTGCGCACCGCCGTCTACACGGACCCGCTGCCCCTCCAGGAGGGCGCCCGTCGCTACTACCGCTCGGTGAAGCCCTAGCTCGGCGGGCAGCCTGGAACCCTGGCGGGCCTGCCCGTCACGCGCGGGCCGGGGCCGTCACGCGCGGGCCGGCGCCGCGCCCAGCGCGCCGAGTCCCCCCGCCCACAGCCCCTGGACCCAGGCACCCGGCACCAGCCGTGCCGCCCCGATCAGGTCTCCCTCTGCCTCGGCACGGTCACCGTCACCCGCAGCCCCCGCGGCTCATGGTGGGCGTAGTCGATCGAGCCTCCGCCCGCCGTGAGCAACGCCCGCACGATGGACAGGCCGAGGCCCGAGCCCTTGATGTTCTGGTGGCGGCCGCTGCGCCAGAAGCGGTCGCCCACGCGCGCGAGTTCCTCGTCCGTGAGGCCGGGCCCCGTGTCGGTGACGACGACCGTGGATCTGTCGCCGTCGGCGGCGACGATGACCTCCACCGTGCCGCCCTCGGGGGAGAACTTCACGGCGTTGTCGATCACCGCGTCCAGGGCGCTGGACAGAGTGATCGGGTCCGCCCAGGCGGTCGTGGGCGGACAGTCCCCTGCCAGCCCGACCCCCTTGGCCTCGGCGGCCGGCGACCAGGCGGCGACCCGCTCCTCGGCCAGGGCGCCGATGTCGGTCAGCTTCAGGTCCGCCTCGGCGTGCTCGGCCAGCGCCAGGTCCAGCAGGTCGTCCAGGACCTGTGCGAGGCGCTTGCCCTCGGTGCGGACGGAGGCGATCTCCTCGTTGCCCTCGGGGAGTTCCAGGGCGAGCAGTTCGATGCGCAGCAGCAGCGCCGCGAGCGGGTTGCGCAGCTGGTGCGAGGCGTCCGCGACGAAGGCGCGCTGCTGCTCCAGCACATCCTCGACGTTGTCCGCCATCTCGTTGAACGAACGCGCGAGCCGTCTGAGTTCCGGCGGCCCGCCGCCGACCGCGACCCGCGACTTCAGCCGTCCGGTGGCGATGTCGTGGGTGGTGGCGTCCAGGACCCGAACCGGTCTGAGCACCCAGCCGGTCAGCCGCAGGGCCGCGCCGACGGCCAGCAGCATCGCCGCGATCTCGCCGGCCCCGATGATCAGCCAGCCGCGCAGGGTCCGCGAACGCATCTGCCCGGTGGGCGAGTCGGTGACCACGACCGCCACGACGTCCCCGTCCCGGATCACCGGTGACGCCACGATCAGCCGGCTGCGCTGCCAGGGCCACACCTGCCGCGGATCATGGCTGCGCCGGCTGAGCAGCGCCTCCTCGAAGGCGTCCCGCACCTCCCCCTTCCGCGGTACGAACCAGTCGTCGGGGGCGTTGGCCATCGCCGAGCCGTTGCGGTAGAAGACGCCCGCGCGGATGCCGTAGACGCCGTAGTAGCTGCCGAGTTCGCTGCGCAGCGCCTCCAGGCGCTCGTCGGTGCTGGTGCGGCGCGATCCGCTGGGCCCGTCGGTCACGAACTGGGCGAGCGCCGCGAAGCGTGCCGTGTCGTCGATGCGGTCGACGACGACCTTCTGCTGCTGTGCGGCGGCCACGCTGATGGCCAGCGGGAGCCCGAGGGCGAGGAGGACGGCCGCCATCAGGACGATGAGCAGCGGCAGGAGCCGTGTGCGCACCCGTCCCCGCTAGGCGGCCGGGGCGACGAGCCGGTAGCCGACGCCGCGTACGGTCTCGATCAGCGCGGGCATCCGCAGTTTGGCGCGCAGGGAGGCGACGTGCACCTCCAGGGTGCGGCCGGTGCCCTCCCAACTGGTGCGCCAGACCTCGCTGATGATCTGCTCGCGCCGGAAGACCACTCCGGGGCGCTGCGCGAGCAGGGCGAGCAGGTCGAACTCCTTGCGGGTCAGTTGGACGACCGAACCGTCGACGGTGACCTGCCGGGTGGGCAGTTCGATGCGTACGGGACCGAGGATCAGGGCCGTCTCGCCGCCGGTCGCCGGGTCCTCCTGGACGGTGCGCCGGCTGACGGCGTGGATACGGGCGAGCAGTTCCCCGGTGTCGTAGGGCTTCACCACGTAGTCGTCGGCGCCCAGGTTGAGCCCGTGGATGCGGGAGCGGACGTCGGAGCGGGCCGTCACCATGATCACCGGGGTGCTGGTGCGCTTGCGGATCTTGCCGCAGACCTCGTAGCCGTCCTGGTCGGGCAGGCCCAGGTCGAGCAGGACCACGCCGAAACCGTTGCCCTCGGGGACGAGCGCCTGCAGCGCCTCCTCGCCGCTGCGCGCGTGGGTGACGTCGAAACCGTGCCGCGCGAGTACGGCGGACAGGGCGGCGGCGACGTGGTTGTCGTCCTCGACGAGCAGCAGTCTCATCCCGGCCCCCTCCGGTTCAGCGGTCGTACGGTCTCGGTTCGTGTGCGCCGTATAGCTCACGCGCGCGTGCACCATGGCAGTGACGCCGATGGACAAGGACGGCGTCAAGGGGCTTCCGGTTGCCCGTCGCTTCCGTTATCCGCCCGATACGCACCGGCGCGGCAAGTGCTACGACGCGTGTCCGATTGCTATCGGATCGTGATGCTCAGATCTCCCTCAGATGTGATGACGCAGGTCACAGCCGCTCACTACTGTCCACCGAAACCGAGGAGGACGGAGCCCGAGAGCGATGGCCAATGTATCGGTGACCAAGGAAGACGTGGTCACGTCCGACGAACTGGTCGTCCTGAAGAGCGTCAACAAGCACTTCGGCGCGTTGCACGTGCTCCAGGACATCGACCTGACGATCGCCCGCGGCGAGGTCGTCGTGGTCATCGGGCCCTCCGGGTCCGGAAAGTCGACCCTCTGCCGCACCATCAACCGCCTGGAGACGATCGACTCGGGCACCATCGCCATCGACGGCAAGCCCCTGCCCCAGGAGGGCAGGGAGCTGGCCCGGCTGCGGGCGGACGTCGGGATGGTCTTCCAGTCCTTCAACCTCTTCGCGCACAAGACCGTGCTCGAGAACGTGATGCTCGGGCAGCTCAAGGTCCGCAAGGCGGACAAGAAGCAGGCCGAGGAGAAGGCCCGGTCCCTGCTCGACCGGGTCGGCGTGGGCACCCAGGCCGACAAGTACCCCGCCCAGCTGTCCGGCGGCCAGCAGCAGCGCGTCGCGATCGCGCGGGCGCTGGCGATGGACCCGAAGGTCATGCTCTTCGACGAGCCGACCTCCGCCCTCGACCCCGAGATGATCAACGAGGTCCTCGAGGTCATGCAGCAGCTCGCCCGTGAGGGCATGACGATGGTCGTCGTCACCCACGAGATGGGCTTCGCACGATCGGCTGCAAACCGTGTGGTCTTCATGGCCGACGGCCGGATCGTCGAAGAGGCTGCGCCCGACCAGTTCTTCAGCAACCCGCGCAGCGACCGGGCCAAGGACTTCCTGTCCAAGATCCTGCACCACTGACGCAGGCCGCCCCGCGCCCCTGGGTTGCCTTTTCAAACGGACCTCGTTCCGCACCCCATCAAAGGATGTTCACCATGAAGCTCCGCAAGGTCACCGCCGCCTCGGCCGCCGTACTCGCGCTCGCCGTGGGCGCCACCGCGTGCGGCGGCGGCAAGAAGGACGACAACGGCTCCTCCGGCGGCGGCCAGAAGATCACCATCGGCATCAAGTTCGACCAGCCGGGCCTCGGCCAGAAGACCCCGCAGGGCTACGCGGGCTTCGACGTCGACGTGGCCACCTATGTCGCCAAGAAGCTCGGTTACAGCGCGGACCAGATCGAGTGGAAGGAGTCGAAGAGCGCCGACCGCGAGACCATGCTGCAGCGCGGGGACGTCGACTTCATCGCCGCCACCTACTCGATCACCCCGGAGCGTCAGCAGAAGGTCGACTTCGCCGGCCCGTACCTGCTGGCCCACCAGGACGTGCTGATCCGCGCGGACGACAACTCCATCAAGTCGCCGTCGGACCTGAACAAGAAGAAGCTGTGTTCGGTGACCGGCTCGACCTCGGCGCAGAACGTGCACGACAAGCTGGCCCCCAAGGCGCAGCTCCAGCAGTACCCGACGTACTCGGCGTGCCTGACCGGTCTGCAGAGCAAGGCGATCGACGCCCTGACCACGGACGACTCGATCCTCGCCGGCTACGCCGCCCAGTCCCAGTTCAAGGGCAGGTTCAAGCTCGGCGGCTTCAAGATGACCAACGAGAACTACGGCATCGGCGTCAAGAAGGGCAGCGCCCTCAAGGACAAGATCAACAAGGCCCTTGAGGAGATGGTCTCCGACGGTTCCTGGGAGGCGGCCGTGAAGAAGAACTTCGGCCCGGCCGACTACAAGAACGAGCCGGCCCCGAAGATCGGCGACATCAAGAGCTGAGGAAACGCCCGGCGGGTGCGCCGTCCCTGAGGGCGGCGCACCCGGGCATCCCTACACGCGGAAGCGCGGGAGATCGTGTTCGACTTTCTTGACAAGTACGACGTGCTGGGCGCCTTCTGGACGACGGTGCAGCTCACGCTGCTCTCGGCCGTGGGCTCCCTGGTCTGGGGCACCCTGCTGGCCGCCATGCGGGTGGGCCCGGTGCCGCTGATGCGCGGTTTCGGCACCGTCTACGTGAACATCGTGCGGAACATCCCGCTCACGGTGATCATCCTGTTCGCCTCGCTCGGGCTCAACCAGACGCTGCTCATCGACATGGGCTCGAAGCAGGTCGACACGACCAACTTCCGGCTGGCCGTACTCGGACTGGTCGTCTACACGTCGGCCTTCGTGTGCGAGGCGATCCGTGCCGGCATCAACACGGTGCCGGTCGGCCAGGCGGAGGCCGCCCGGGCCATCGGCCTGAGCTTTACCCAGGTGCTGGTCCTGATCGTGCTGCCGCAGGCCTTCCGCGCGACAGTCCTCCCGCTGACCAACGTCCTGATCGCGTTGACGAAGAACACGACCGTGGCAGCCGCGATCGGCGTGGCGGAAGCGGCGCTCCTGATGAAGAAGATGGTGGAGAACGAGGCGCAGTTGCTGCCGATCTCGGCGGTCATCGCCTTCGGCTTCTGCTGCCTGACCCTGCCGACGGGTCTGATCCTCGGATGGGTGGGCAAGAAGGTGGCGGTGAAGCGATGAGTTCGATCCTGTACGACGCCCAGGGCCCTCGCGCCAAGCGGCGCAACGTCCTGTACACGGCGGGCTTCCTCGTCGTCCTCGCGGCCGTCCTGTGGTGGGTGTACAAGGCCCTGGACGACAAGGGCCAGCTGGACTGGGCGCTGTGGAAGCCGTTCTTCAGCGGCGAGGCGTACTCGACGTACATCTGGCCGGGTCTGCAGAACACCTTGAAGGCGGCGGCCCTGGCGATGGTCATCGCGCTTCCGCTCGGCGCCGTCTTCGGCATCGCCCGGCTCTCGGACCATGCCTGGGTGCGGATACCGGCGACGGTCGTGGTCGAGTTCTTCCGCGCGATTCCGGTGCTCGTCCTGATGATCTTCGGCAACGAGCTGTACAGCCAGTACACCAACGTCAGTTCCGACGACCGTCCGCTGTACGCGGTCGTCACCGGCCTGGTGCTGTACAACGCGTCCGTGCTCGCGGAGATCGTCCGCGCGGGCATCCTCGCCCTGCCGAAGGGCCAGTCCGAGGCGGCCATGGCGATCGGCCTGCGCAAGGGCCAGGTGATGCGGCTCATCCTGCTGCCGCAGGCGGTCACCGCCATGCTCCCGGCGATCGTCAGCCAGCTGGTGGTCATCGTGAAGGACACCGCGCTCGGCGGCGCCGTCCTCACCTTCCCCGAACTGCTCGCGTCGGCGAACACGATGAGCGGCTACTACGGCGCCAACACCATCGCCTCCTTCACGGTGGTGGCCGTGATCTTCGTGATCCTCAACTACTCGCTGACCTCGTTCGCGAGCTGGCTGGAGGGCCGGCTGCGCCGCGGCAAGAAGTCGACCGGGGCGGTGCTCGGCGCCCAGGACGCCGCGGGCATCCCGGGTACGGCGGCGACGGGAGCCGGAGGCGCCGCCGGCGCCGCGGACCTCAGCGGTCCGTTCGTCGGAGGCGGCGGGCACCACAGCGGGGGCCACGGGAACTGACGCTCATTCAGGTGACATGAGAGATCCCGGGGCAGTGGCGTGATCGCCACTGCCCTCGGTCGCTTGACGCAAACTCCGCCAATGGGTTGCATACGTTCTGTGATCGTGCACCCCGCTCCCCCTTCCTGTTCACTTGTCACCGTCAGGGCATCGTCACGGGCAGGGGGCGCCGCGTCATGGACCCGGTGATCATCGTCGGAGCGGGGCCGGTCGGACTTACGCTCGCCCTGGCGCTGGCCCGCCAGGAGGTGCCGTGCGTCGTCCTGGACGAGGGCCCCGGCAAGGACGAACCCCGTCCGGCGCGCACCGTCGTCCTGCGCGAGGACACGGCCGCCCTGCTGGAGCGGCTGACCGGAGTGGCGCTCGATGAACACGGGGTGCGCTGGGCCGGTTGGCGGTCCGTCAGGCGCAGGCAGGTGATGAGCGACATCACCTTCGAGGAGACGGACCCCGCCGCCCCGCTGCACATCGCCCAGCACGTCGTCACCGGCGCCCTGCGCGCGGCCATCGCCGACGAGCCGCTGGTGAAGGTGGCCGTGGACAGCCGGCTGGACTCCATCGAGCAGGAGCGTTCCGGCGTCACCGCGCACACCCGGGGCCCGAACGGCACGTGGTGGCGCGGCAGTTACCTGGTCGGCTGCGACGGACCGCGCTCGACGGTGCGCAAACTCCAGGACATCCGCTTCCCCGGCCGTACGGCGGTGGAGCGGCACGCGGTCGCCGCACTGCGCGCGGAACTTCCATGGGGGAGTCGGGCGTTGCTCCATCGGACGCCGCCGTGGCGGCAGTCCGGGCCCTCGGCCGGGGAGGTCACCGCCCGCCCCCTCCCGGACGGCGTGTGGCGCCTGGACTGGCTGCTGCCACCGGGCAAGGACCTGGTCACGCCCGAGATCCTGGTGGCCCGGATCCGCGAGACGCTCGCGGGCTGGACGGACGGCTCCACACCGGCGTACGACCTGCTCGACACCGGTGTCCACACGGTGCACCACCGGCTGGCCCGCCGATGGCGCGTCGGCCGGGTCTTCCTCGCCGGGGACGCGGCCCATCTGCTCGGCGCGCTCGGCACCCAGGGGCTGGACGAGGGGCTCAGGGACGCCGACAACCTCGCCTGGAAGCTGGCCCCGGCCTGGCACCACGGACCGCACGAGGCGTTGCTGGACAGCTATCAGGCCGAGCGGCGCGCGGTGGTCGCCGCCCGGCTGCGCGCCGCCGACCAGGTGCTGCCGGTGCTGCGCGGCACCGGCGGGCTGCGGCAGATCGTCCCGCGTGCGGCGCGCGGCCATGACACGCTGCTCACGGACGGTCACCTGGGGCGCGGGCCGCTCGGTGCGCCGGGGGCGTACGCCGACTCACCCCTGGCGCCCCGCCGCCTGGAGGGCGAGATCCCGGTCGGAACCCCGCCCGGCGCACCCGTCACCGACGTGCGGGTCACCGCGGAGGATGGTTCCTTCGTCCAACTGCGCGACCGGCTCGGCCGCGGCGCCCTCCTGGTCGTGCTGATCGCGCCCGGCACGGGAGTGTGGGACCGCAAGCACTGGGTCTCCGCCGGAGTGATGCCCCGGCTCGCGGCGGCCGTGACCGCGCTGCCGTACCGCGCCGAACTGCTGGTCGCCGAGAGCTACCCGGGTGCGCCGGCGCACAGCGTGCTGCTCGTGCGCCCCGACGGCCACCTGGTCACCGCGCTGAGCGGGGTCCGGCCGGCCGACCTCTACGCGGCGGCGGAGGCGACAGTGGGCGGCGCGGCCGAGGAGGAGCCGGCCCGGGCGGCCTCCGGCGCCCGCTGACCGCGAGCCCGTCACCCTCCGTCCACATCGTGACGGTGAGTTGACCGGAGTACACCGGCATGCTGTACTCCGGACCATGACAGACACCTGCGTGCGCCTGTGGCGGAGGGTCCACATGGACCTCGTCCGCTACGCGGGCTGCGTGTGTCGCCCGTCCTGCTGAATTCGCCTCCCTCTTCCCTTCCGGGCGCCGCGGTGCGCCCGTTCCGCGAACCCTCTTCAGGCTTCAGGACGGTGTACGTGTCTGTCTCCCCCGCTCCCGTGTCCCCTGCCGTCGGCTCGGCGCCCACCCAGGCGGACCTCCTCGACTTCGTCCGGCGTACGGCCGCCGACGCCGAGCTGATCGCCTCCCTTCCACTCGACCCGGAGGGCCGCACCTGGGTGCGGCTGCAGGGTCCGGGCGGCAGCGAGGCCTGGCTCATCGGCTGGCCGCCCGGCACCGGCACCGGCTGGCACGACCACGCCGACTCGGTCGGCGCATTCCTCACCGCCTCGGGTGTCCTCAAGGAGAACTCGCTCGCCGCCCGGCTGCCGACCGACGGCTGGAAGACCCTGGAACTCGCCGAGGGCGTGGACCGCGTACGCCGCCTGCCCGCGGGCGAGGGCCGTACCTTCGGTCGCCACCATGTCCACGAGGTCCTCAACGAGTCCCCCGACGAGCACGCGATCTCCGTGCACGCCTACTACCCGCCCCTGCCGGGCATCCGCCGCTACAGCCGCACGGGTCAAGTACTCCGCCTCGAGCAGGTCGAGCGCCCGGAGGACTGGCAGTGAGCGGCGCGCAGGAGACGGCAGCGAGCAGCGTGGAGGAGACGGCGGTGGGCGGTATCGGGGTCAGCGCGAGCGGCGGCGCGGGCGAGCAGTCGGCGGGTGGCGCGGGAGCGGTGGCCGGAGTGGGTCAGCGGCCGGCCGGCATCGACGAGGTGCTGGAGCGGGTGCGCGCGGGCTACCGGCGCATCGAGGCGCGGGAGGCGCACGAGGCGGCGCGGACCGGCGAGGCGCTGCTGGTCGACATCCGGTACGCGGCCCTGCGCGAGCGGGACGGGCTGATCCCCGGCGCCCTGGTCATCGAGCGCAACGAACTGGAGTGGCGCCTCGATCCGCAGGGCAGCCACCGCGTCCCCGAGGCCACCGGCCACGACCTGCCCGTCGTGGTGATCTGCAACGAGGGCTACGCCTCCAGCCTCGCGGTCGCCTCCCTCCGGCAACTGGGCCTGCACCGGGCCACGGACCTCGTGGGCGGCTTCCAGGCATGGCGGGCGGAGGGCCTCCCGGTGGAGCCTGCGACGCGCCGACACGGGGATTCACCCACTTGATCTTCCTTGCTGCTACTCCTTCGCCGTGGCCACCGTCACCGCCCGGACCCGCAGTGCCGCGCGTCCGGGAACCGCGGTGGCCACGAGCGCGAGGAGACCGGCGATCCCGACGACGGTGACGTAGAGCAGGGGCGTGACCGAGGGCGCCGCCCGGCCCGTCATCCCGACGCTGAACGCGGTGAGCACGGCGAGCGCGATACCGCTGCCGAGCGAGGTGGCGAGGAGCAGGACGGACAGCGCTTCGGTGCGCAGCATGCGCAGCACCTGACGGCGGGTCGCGCCGGCGAGGCGGAGCAGGGCGAACTCACGGACACGCTCCGCGACCGACATGGCCAGCGTGTTGACGACGGCGATGGCGGTGAAGGCCAGCACCAGTCCCATGGCGAGGTAGTTGACCTCGGCGTTCGTCTGCTGCCGTTCGGCCCGCAGGAGGTCGGCATCGGCCGGTGAAAGAATCCGCAAGCCCGGGAACTCACGGAGGGTAGCCGCGAGTTGTGTCTGTGTACGGGTTGTGCTGACGAGGACGGAGGAGGCGAGCGGGTTGTCGACGTGGCGGGCGACGAGGTCGTGGGCGAAGGTGAGGTCGCCGAAGCCGAGACCCCGGGCATAGACGGCGGCGACGGTGAGCGTGGCGGGCGTCCCGTCGCCGAGGGTGAGCTTCAGAGTGCTGCCGGGCGCCAAGTGTTGCTGGTCGGCGGCCAGTTGACTGACGGCGACCGTGCCGGGAGCAAGTCGGTCGAGGGAGCCGGCGGTGACCTGCGGGTCCCAGGTGCGGGTCAGGCCTGCCGGGGTGACGCCCTGCGCGGGGTACTTGTCGAGGCCGACACGGACGGTCGTGCGGACCACTTCGGTGACGGTGTCGTGCCGCGCGCGCAAGCGCTGTGCCGCCTCAGCAGGGACGCCGGGCCCCTGCGCGGCGACGACCCAGTCGGCCCGTACGCCGTCATGGGCCTGTCGGCGGGCGGCGTCGCCGAGGGTGGACTGGACGAACAGGACGGTGCAGGTCATGCCGACGAGCAGGGTGAGGGGGGTGACGACGGAGGCCATCCGGGCGGCGTTGCCCCGCAGGTTCGCGGTGGCGAGGCGGCCGCCATGGCCGGTGAGCCGGAGCGGGCCGGTGAGCAGCAGCGCGGCCGCCCTGACGAGCAGGGGACCGAGCAGGGCGACGGAGCTGGACAGGACGATGATGGCGAGGAACGTCACGGGAGTCGAGGCGGGCTCGGTGCGCAGGGCGGTGAGGACGACGACGAGGACGACTCCGCCGGCCAGAAGCAGCAGTCCGGCGACGATCCTGCCCCAGGCGGGACGAGTCCGCTCGGTCCTGGCCTCGGCCAGAGCCTCGGCCGGACGAATCCGGACGATCCTGCGGGAGGCGATCCGGGCCGCCGCCCAGGCACCGAGCAGGGTGGCGGCCAGGGCAGCGAGCGGAGGGAAGACGCTGACGGTGTGCTCGAGCGTCGCGGGTACGGCGCCCAGGGCGACGAACCTGGAGTACAGCCAGCCCCCCAACGGCAGCCCGAGCAGCGCACCCACGGCGCCCGCCGCCGCGCCGACGATCAGCGCCTCCCGGCCGAGCAGCTTGCGGATCTGTCCGCGGGTGGCGGCGATGGCGCGGAGCAGGGCGAGTTCGCGGTGGCGCTGCTGCACAGTGAGCGCGAAGGTGCCGACGACCACGAGCACCGCGACGAGCAGCGAGGTCCCGCCCATGGCGCCGCCCATGCTGACCAGCCGGGTGCGGGCGGCAGCCGCGTCCAGGAACTCGACTGCCCCGCGGGCGTCTCCCGTGCTGACCTGGGCCGTGGTGCCGTGCAGCGCCCGCGCCACGGCGTTGCGCACCTGCTCGGGGTCGGTTCCCTCGGCCGGCAGCACACCGTACGCACTGACCTGCCCCGGGTGCGCGGCCAGCCGGCGGGCCTCGGCGGCGGAGAAGAACAGGGACGTCTGGTGGTGTACGGCGGTGGCGGGGGCGGCGATACCGGTGATGCGGTAACTACGCGGGGCCCGCGTGGACTGCACGGTGAGCCGGTCGCCGGGCCGCAGCCGGGCCCGTGCGGCGAGGTCGCTGTCGATGACCAGGTCGCCGTCGAACCTGGGCGCGCCGCCCGTGGTCAGCCGGTACGGCGTCAGCACGGCGGAGTCCCAGGCGTGCCCGTATGCGGTACGGCCGCTGGTGCCGGCCGCAGTCAACGGCTGGGCGGGGAAGGTCAGTTCGGGCACCACCCGGGCCACGCCGGGGACGTGGGCGAGTCTGGCGCGCAGCCGCTCGGAGAGCCAGGCGCGTTCGGCGATGGGTTTCGCCTTGTGCTTGACCTTGGTCTTGCCCTTCTTGTGTTTCACGGTGGTCTGGTGGACGTACTGGTCGCCGGAGACCACCACGGGAGCGGCGGCGTAGCGCTCGGTGCGGATGGTGCCGCGCAGGCCGGTGCCGAGGAGGGTGCCGCAGGCGGTGATCAGGGCGGCCGCACACATCAGCGCGAGGAAGGCGCCGAGAAAGCCCGCCTTCCTGGCACGGACCGTCTGGAGGGCGTATCGCAGCATCATCGGGCGGGGCTCTCTTCTGTTGTACGCGTCGGCTGGGTCGTACGCGGTCGGCCACTACGGCTGTGCGTGTCGTGGTCCGGAGCGTGCGTACAGACTCGCCCGCGCACGGCGGGGAGAGCACTGCGGTGGCCCGGCGTCTTCGGCGGGGGTTAACCCCCCGTGCGGGCGCGGGGTTCCGAGAACCCGGCGGCCTCCCCGCCCTGCGCGCCGAAGGCTCAGAAGTCTCCTTCGCCGAGGAACTCCGTGTCCTCGCCCTCTTCCTCCAGGGCCTGGCGGACGACACGGAGGGCCATGCCCTCGGGGTAGCCCTTGCGGGCGAGCATGCCGGCGAGGCGGCGGAGCCGTTTGTCACGGTCGAGGCCACGGGTGGCACGCAGTTTGCGGGCCACGAGCTCGCGGGCCGTCGCCTCCTCCTGCTCGGAGTCGAGCTGGGAGACGGCCTCGTCGATCAGCGTCGAGTCGACCCCCTTGGTGCGCAGTTCCTGGGCCAGCGCCCGGCGGGCGAGCCCCCGGCCGTGGTGCCGGGACTCGACCCAGGCGTCCGCGAAGGCGCTGTCGTCGATCAGCCCGACCTCCTCGAACCGGGACAGCACCTCCTCGGCCACCTCCTCGGGGATCTCCCGCTTGCGCAGGGCGTCCGCGAGTTGCTTGCGGGTGCGCGGGGTCCCGGTGAGCAGGCGCAGGCAGATCGCCCGTGCCCGCTCAGCCGGGTCCCCTGAAGACTCCCCCCGCTCGGCCCTCGACGAGGAAGGGGCGCCTTCGTCCTCACCGGGCGCGTCCCCGAAGCCGTGCCGTCGGCCGCCCCGCGGGCCGACGCCGCCGCGCGAGCCGAGGCCGGGCGCGCCTCCCCCGTACGGCTCGTCGCCCGTGGCGCCCGGGTGGGCGCCGCCGGTGTCCCCGTAGCCACCGGTGCCGCGGTGCTCGTCGTGCCCGCCGTGACCCTCGCAACCGTCGTCCGGGTATCCGCCGCCGCCCGGGCGGCCCCCGGTGCCCCTCCCCCGTGGGGCACCGGGGGTGGCGTACTCGTACTCGGCCCAGTCGGTTCGTCGTGTCACGGGTCAGCTCTTGGCTGCGGCGGCCTTGGGCTTGGTGGCCTTGGCGGCTGCCGGGGCGGGCACCGTTTTGGCGTCCTCGGCGGCAGCGGTGACCGCCGCGTCCCCGCCCGGCTCGGCGGCGGGCTCCTCCGGGCGGACACCGACGCCCAGCTTCTCCTTGATCTTCTTCTCGATCTCGTTGGCCAGGTCGGGGTTGTCCTTGAGGAAGTTGCGCGCGTTCTCCTTGCCCTGGCCGAGCTGGTCGCCCTCGTACGTGTACCAGGCGCCGGCCTTGCGGACGAAGCCGTGCTCGACGCCCATGTCGATCAGGCCGCCCTCGCGGCTGATGCCCTGGCCGTAGAGGATGTCGAACTCGGCCTGCTTGAAGGGCGGGGCGACCTTGTTCTTGACGACCTTGCAGCGGGTGCGGTTGCCGACCGCCTCGGTGCCGTCCTTCAGGGTCTCGATGCGACGGATGTCGATGCGCACCGACGCGTAGAACTTCAGGGCGCGGCCACCGGTCGTGGTCTCCGGGGAGCCGAACATCACGCCGATCTTCTCGCGGAGCTGGTTGATGAAGATCGCGGTGGTCTTGGACTGGTTGAGCGCGCTGGTGATCTTCCGCAGTGCCTGGCTCATCAGGCGGGCCTGCAGACCGACGTGGCTGTCGCCCATCTCGCCCTCGATCTCCGCGCGCGGGACGAGCGCGGCGACGGAGTCGATGACGATCAGGTCGAGGGCGCCGGAGCGGACCAGCATGTCCACGATCTCCAGGGCCTGCTCGCCGTTGTCCGGCTGGGACAGGATCAGGTTGTCGATGTCGACGCCGAGCTTGCGCGCGTACTCGGGGTCGAGGGCGTGCTCGGCGTCCACGAAGGCCACCTGGCCGCCGGCCTTCTGGGCATTGGCCACGGCGTGCAGTGTCAGGGTCGTCTTACCGGAGGACTCCGGTCCGTAGATCTCCACCACACGGCCGCGCGGCAGGCCGCCGACGCCGAGGGCGACGTCGAGTGCGGTCGACCCGGTCGGGATGACCTCGATGGGCTCCTTCGACCGCTCGCCCATGCGCATGACCGCGCCCTTGCCGAATTGCCGTTCAATCTGTGCGAGCGCGGCGTCGAGCGCCTTCTCGCGGTCGGTTCCTGCCATGGGTTCCACCCGGTTTGCTTGAGTCGATCGCTTCACGTCAAAGACGCTAACGCCTGCCACTGACAATGCGCCCCGACGCAGGCCCAGCCTGTGGATAACCACGGGACTTCTTCCCGCAGAACGGGGCGAAATCCACCGCCCAAAGCCTCGCCTGAGCCTCCATGAGAATGGATGTTCGATTTTGGTGTCAAGCGCGCCACGCGGTGCCCGGAACCCGTGCCCTGGCACCCGGCGCCGCTACTCCCGGCGGCGTACGGCGGGTGTCATCGGCCGGACGACGACCGGGCGGGCCGCTCCCAGGAGCCTTGGCCCATGAAGAATCCGCGCGCCGTCGACCGCCTCTGTCATGCGACGGGGCTGCTCCTCGTCCTGTCCGGTCTCGTGCACCTGGGGGTGTTCGCGGTCGACGGTGGCCCGTGGGACGGTCCCGTCTCCTGGCGCAAGCCCGTCACCTTCGGGCTGTCCTTCGGGCTGACGCTGATCGCGATCACATGGGTCACCTCGTATCTGCGCGTCGGCCCACGGCTGCGCTCGGCCCTGCTGCTCGTCTTCGCCGCCGACTGCGTGGTGGAGGTCGGCGGCATCACCCTGCAGGCCTGGCGCCGGGTGCCCTCGCACCTGAACATGGAGACCCCCTTCGACACGGCGGTGGCCATGACGCTCGCGGTGGGCGGCGGTGTCCTGGTCGCCCTGCTCACGGTGTTCGCCGTCGCGTCCTTCCGGCACCGGCCGACAGGCCCGGCCGGCATGCCGCTCGCGGTCCGCTCCGGGTTCGCGATCCTGCTGGTGGCGCTGGCCTCCGGGGCGGCGATGATCGCGCGCGGGGTCGTACTGACCCGCACCGGACACCAGGAGGCCGCCTATCACTCGACGGCCCCGCTCAAGCCCCTGCACGGCGTGAGCCTGCACGCCGTGCTCGTCCTGCCCGCGCTGGCCTGGCTGCTGTCCAGCTCGCCCTGGAGCGATCGGACACGGCGGCGGATCGTGGCCACGGCGGTCGGCTGCTACGCAGCAGCCGTCGCGGGAGCGGGAGCGTGGGCGGTGCTGACATACCGATGACAGACGCTGACGTACCGGTGGCAGGCGTTGGCGTACCGATGACGGGCCCGCGGCGGCACGGGCCCGCCACGCTCCCCTCCCATCACCGGCGCGCGACGTCCGCCTCCGGGGCGCGCCCGTCTACGACGACTCCTCCGGCTCGGGCTGTCCGGCCCGCGGCCGGCGCATGCGCGCGAGCAGCCCGGGACCGCCCGGGCTCCGGCCGCGGTGCCCGTGCACCCTGGGGTCGTCCGTGACGGCGTAGCGCTTCACATACGCCCCGAGGAAGGCCTGGAGGGTAGCCACCGCCGGGATGGCGATCAGCGCGCCGACGGCGCCCAGCAGTGCGGTGCCGGCGATGACCGAGCCGAAGGCGACCGCGGGGTGGATGTCGACCGTCCTGGCGGTCAGCTTGGGCTGGAGCATGTAGTTCTCGAACTGCTGGTAGACCACGACGAAGACCAGCACCCACACCGCGTACCAGGGGTCGACGGTGAACGCGATCAGCATCGGCAGCGCACCGGCGAGGTAGGTGCCGATGGTCGGGATGAACTGCGAGACCAGGCCCACCCAGACGCCGAGCACGGGCGCGTACGGCACACCGAGGGACTGGAGCAGGATGTAGTGGGCGACGCCGGAGATGAGCGCCATCAGGCCGCGCGAGTAGAGATAGCCGCCCGTCTTGTCGACGGCGATCTCCCAGGCGCGCAGCACCTCCGCCTGGCGCGCCGGCGGCAGCACGGAGCACAGGGCGCGGCGCAGCCGGGGGCCGTCGGCCGCGAAGTAGAACGAGAACAGCCCCACCGTCAGCAGCTGGAACAGCCCGCCGAGCACCTGCGCGGAGACGTCCAGGACACCGGCGGCGCTGTTCTGCGCGTATTTGCGCAGCCAGTCGGAATGGAGCAGGCCCTCCTGGACGTCGACCCGCCGGAGCTCGGTGTGGAAGGTCTCATTGATCCAGTTGATGAGCGAGTCAAGGTAGTCCGGGAAGCCCTCGACCATCTTGATGATCTGCCCGGCCAGCATGGAGCCGAGCAGGGTGACGAACCCGGCGACAGCGATCGTCAATCCGAGGAAGACCAAGAAGGTGGCGAGCCCTCTGCGCATGCCTCGCGCGGCCATCCGGCTCACCGCGGGCTCGATCGCGAGGGCCAGGAAGAACGCGATCAATACGTTGATCAACAGCCCTGTCAGCTGGTGAAAGGCCCAGCTGCCGAGCTGGAACGCGGCGATCAGCGCGAGCGCGAGCACCATGGCACGCGGCAGCCAGCGCGGCATGCGGCCGCCCGCGGCGACGGCGCCGGGGGCCGGGGGCCGCTCGCGTGGTGTCGTGCCGTTCGGTGCCGCGTCCTGGGTCAGCGGCTCGTTGTCCTCGTCAATGGGTGCCACGGGCCAAGTCTCGCCCACGCCACCGACAACCGGCGCCCACCTGCGATCTTCGTGACCGATCGGTGCTGTGCGGCCGATCTCCTCACGGACGAATCAGGATGTTCCAGGCAGCCGCGTCAGCGTCGCTCGCCCGGCACCTCCATGACCGTGCAGACCACGCGCCACACGTCCTTCGCGTCCCAGCCGGCGTCCAGCGCCTCGTGCACCGTGCGCCCGCCCAGCTCGGACATGACGTGATCGCGCGCGAAGGTTTCGGCGTACCCCGGACCGAAGTGTTCCGCCATTCGCTGCCAGAAGACCGTCAACCGCATGACACCAGTATCCCGCCCCTGGGGGTGGGCCCCGGCCGGGAAGCCCTTGCCGAGACCGCTTTCCGTCCTACGGTCTGACCCATGGCCGAAACAGGAGCTTCCCCACTCCCTTCCACGCCCCCGGCGCGCTCCCCGCTCTTCCGCGCCGAGCAGTTCGTGTGGCTCACCGCGCGCGTGCTGGAGCAGCGCCTCTTCGCGTACCACTTCCTGCACGGCACCCCGGACGCGGTGGAAGCGGCGCTGGACGCCTACCGCAACGAGGACGGCGGGTACGGGCACGCGCTGGAGCCCGATCTGCGCGGCCCCGTGAGCCAGCCGCTGCACACCGCGCACGCGCTGCGCGTCCTGGACGCCATCGGGCGTTGCGGCGGGCAGCGGGTCGAGCGCGTGTGCCGCTATCTGACCTCGATCTCCGCCGCGGACGGCGCCCTGCCGGCGATCCATCCCAGTCAGCGCGGATATCCGGTGGCACCGTTCGTCCCGGTCGTCGACGACCCGCCCAGCGAACTGCTCGCCACGGGACCGGTGGTCGGGCTGCTGCATCGCAACGAGGTGTGGCACGCCTGGCTGTTCCGGGCCACCGACTTCTGCTGGCAGGCCGTGGAGTCCCTGGAGAAGTCCCACCCGTACGAGGTGGAGGCCGCCGTGGCCTTCCTCGACTCCGCTCCCGACCGCTCGCGCGCGGAGGCCGCTGCGGACCGGCTCGGCCGCCTGGTGCGGGAGCAGCGGCTCGCGGCCCTGGACCCGGACCGGCTCGACACGTACCCGGTCGCGTCCGGCTACGCCCCCGGGGAGCACCGCTTCCCGCACGACTTCGCCAGGACTCCGCAGTCACTGGCGCGCGCGTGGTTCACGGACGACGAGATGGCACGTTCCCTGGACCACCTGGCCGCCGAGCAGCAGAACGACGGCGGCTGGCCGATCCGGTGGCACCGGTGGGCACCGGCCCCCGCGCTGGAGGCACGCCCCTTGGTGACGATCGAGGCACTGCGGACCCTGCGGGCGTACGGCCGTTTCGTGGGCTGAACCGGTGCCGCATGCCGCCCGCCCGGCGGCCAGGCCCGACGGGTCGCGCGCGGAACCGACGTGTGAGCCGCGCCGGCCCACGTCGGTCCCGCGTCATCCGCCGAGCGCCCGTACGCCCGCCGTCACCACCACGGCCGCCGCGACGACCAGCAGGAACGGCGCGCGCAGCACGAGTGCCAGGGCGGCCGCGCCGAGCCCCGCGAGCCGTGCGTCCAGCACGAGCCCGTGCCCGACGGCGAACGTCTGCTGAGCCGTGAGCGCGGCGAGGAGGGCGACGGGCAGCAGGGCGGCGAGCCGCCGTACGAACGGCCGTTCCATGGCGCCCGCGGGCACCAGCAGCCCGGCGAGCTTGACGGCGTAGCAGCCGAGGGCGGTCAAGCCGATCGCGATCCAGGTGTTCACCGGCCCTCCTCCGCTGCCGCGCCGCCGTTCGGTCCGTCCACTCCATTGATCCGGTCAACCTGGTCGATTCGGTCCATCTGGGCCACTCCATCCGATCCGGTCGGTCCAGCCGGTCCACCCGTCCGGCCAGGCCCGCCTCGTACACCCTGTCGGCCACGCCCCTCGCGCCGCCCCTCGGCGACGAGAGCGATCGGTGCCGCCAGGGCCGCCACCAGGACCGGAACGCCTGCCGGCAGGACGGGCAGCAGGCCGAGGCCCAGCAGGACCGCCAGGCCCGCGACGGCGCGCTCGGTGGTCGTCCTCAGCATCGGCGCGAGCAGCGCCAGGAACACGGCGGTGCCGGCCGCGTCCAGCCCCCACGCGCGCGTGTCGCCGATGGCCTTGGCGCCGAGCGCGCCGAGCAGCGTCGTGAGGTTCCAGAGCGCGTACAGCGTGAGCCCGGTGACGGTGAAGCCGATCCGCCGGGCACGCCGGGTCGGCTGCGCCAGGGTGACCGCAGTGGTCTCGTCGATCACCCACTGGGCGGCGAACGGCCGCACCGCGCGTGGAAGGGCGAGCAGCTGCGACAGCCGCAGCCCGTAGAAGGCGTTGCGCACGCCGAGGAAGAAGGCGCCGGCGGCCGCCGCGAACGGATTTCCTCCGGCGGCGAGCGCTCCGACCAGGGCGAACTGGGAAGCGCCGGTGAAGACGAGGAGGCTGAGCGCGCAGGTCTGGAGCAGTCCGAGCCCGCTGCCGGCCGAGGTCACCCCGAAGGCGAATCCGGACAGACCGACGGCGACGCCGACCCCGAGGGCGTCCCGTACGACGGCCCGGTCGGGCTTGTCCGCGCCGTCGGCGGTCATGTCTGCGAGTGCTGTCTGCTGTGCCACGCCCCGGACGGTACGGAGTTCCCTCACCCCGGGTCTTGTACGTTCTTGCGCCCGCGCACGTTCCTCGTTTCGCCCGCGTTCCTGCGCTCGCGCTGGTAGGCCCCCGGAGGCACGCCGACGATACGGGTGAAGTGCCGGTTGAGATGCGGCTGGTCGGCGAAGCCGACGGCCACCGCCGCCTCGGCAGGGGGCGAGCCCGCGTCGAGCAGGAGTCGCGCGCGGCGCACGCGGGCGTCGGTCAGCCAGGTGTGCGGCGGCATGCCGTAGGCGTCACGGAACGTCCGCAGCAGCGCGAACGGGCTGGTGCCGAGGTCGGCTGCCAGCCGTTCCAGGGTCGGCGGGTCGACCATCCGCTCGTCCAGCACCGCACGCGCGCGTGCCGCGATACCGGCTCCGGCGGTGCGGACCGTCCGCTGCGGCAGCGGTCCGCCGTTCAGCCGCAGCAGCCTGGTCACGGCGATCCGCAGCAGGGTGTCGGCGGCCAGCGCGTTGCCCTCGTCGGCGGCGCGGAGCACCTGGTGGACCAGGCGGACGGTGTAGGGGTCGTCGAGGACGGGGCTGACGAAACCAGGTGTGCCCCGGAGGGTGGTGGTCTCGGCCGCGATCGCGGCGACCACCTCGGGGGAGGGGTAGACCGCGCCGTACCGCCAGCCCTCGGGGATGCCGGCGCGACCCGTGTGCGGAGTGTCCGGGTTGACCAGCGCGAGGGCTCCCGCGCCCGCGGACACGTCGGAGCCACGGTGGTGGAAGACCTCCACGCCGTCGGCTATGGCCGCGATCACGAAGTGCTCGTGGGTGTGCCGGACGAAGGTCTTGTGGATGTACCGGGCCCGCAGCAGGTCCACGCCCGGCAGGTCGTCGTACCGCCAGTGCCGCGCCCGCTCCACCGGCCGGCGCCCACCGGTCTCCCCGCCCGTCCGTTCCCCGCCCCGCCCAGCCGCACCCGCCATACGCCCATTCTCCGTCCCCGCTGCCCGCGACCGGCCTCGGCCCGCTCCCCGCCCCCTGCCTCGCAGCCGCCACCGCCTCACTTTCCGCACCTGCCCCCGCCAGCTCCCCACCGCACGGCGTTTGACCAGGTCAGCGCGATTGTCAGTGGCCGGGTGCAGGATGGACGCATGGTCAGCTCCGCACACCGGGCCCTCGACGGCTTCTCACCCGCGACCCGCGGCTGGTTCACGGGGGCGTTCTCCGCGCCCACCGCGGCCCAGGCCGGCGCGTGGCAGGCCATCGGTGCGGGCTCGGACGTGCTGGTGGTGGCCCCGACCGGCTCGGGCAAGACGCTGGCCGCGTTCCTCGCCGCCCTGGACCAGCTGGCCTCGACCCCGCCCCCGGCCGATCCGAAGAAGCGCTGCCGGGTGCTCTACGTGTCCCCGCTGAAGGCCCTCGCGGTCGACGTCGAGCGCAACCTCCGCAGCCCGCTGACGGGCATCCGCCAGGAGTCCGTGCGCCTGGGCCTGCCCGAGCCCGAGGTCAGGGTCGGCATCCGCTCCGGCGACACCCCGGCGGCCGAGCGGCGCGCCCTGTCCACCCGCCCGCCGGACATCCTGATCACCACCCCCGAGTCGCTGTTCCTGATGCTGACCTCGGCCACGCGCGACGCGCTGACGGGCGTGGAGACGGTGATCCTGGACGAGGTGCACGCGGTCGCGGGCACCAAGCGCGGTGCCCATCTGGCGCTCTCCCTGGAGCGGCTGGACGAGCTGCTGCCGAAGCCGGCCCGCCGGATCGGCCTGTCGGCGACCGTCCGCCCGGTGGACGAGGTGGCCCGGTATCTCTCGCCGCGCCGCAAGGTGGAGATCGTCCAGCCGGAGTCCGGCAAGGAGTTCGACCTGTCCGTGGTCGTCCCGGTCGAGGACATGGGCGAGCTGGGCGGCTCCCCCGCGGCCGACGCCGCCGAAGGCGGCGAGAAACCGTCGATCTGGCCGCATGTGGAGGAGCGGATCGCCGACCTGGTCCAGTCCCACCGCTCCACCATCGTGTTCGCCAACTCCCGGCGCCTCGCCGAGCGGCTGTGCAACCGGCTCAACGAGATCGCCTACGAGCGTGCGACCGGCGAGACGCTGGACGAGCACCACTCCCCGGCCCAGCTGATGGGCGGCTCGGGCGCGGCGCAGGGCGCGCCCCCGGTGATCGCCCGCGCCCACCACGGCTCGGTCTCCAAGGAGCAGCGCGCCCTGGTCGAGGAGGACCTGAAGGCGGGCCGGCTCCCGGCCGTGGTCGCCACGTCGAGCCTGGAGCTGGGTATCGACATGGGCGCCGTCGACCTGGTCGTGCAGGTCGAGTCCCCGCCCTCGGTCGCCTCCGGCCTGCAGCGCGTCGGCCGTGCGGGGCACCAGGTGGGCGCCGTGTCCACCGGCGTCGTCTTCCCCAAGTACCGCGGCGACCTGGTCCAGGCGGCCGTGGTCACCGAGCGGATGCGCTCGGGCTCGATCGAGTCCCTGAAGGTGCCCGCGAACCCGCTCGACGTGCTCGCGCAGCAACTGGTCGCGATGACGGCGCTGGACACCTGGCAGTTCGACGACCTGCTCGCCGTGGTCCGCCGTGCCGCGCCCTTCGCGTCACTGCCCGAGTCGGCGTTCACAGCGGTCCTCGACATGCTCGCGGGCCGCTATCCGTCCGACGCATTCGCGGAGCTGCGCCCGCGCGTGGTGTGGGACCGCGTGGCCGGCGAGATCACCGGCCGCCCGGGCGCCCAGCGCCTCGCCGTCACCTCCGGCGGCACGATCCCCGACCGCGGCCTCTTCGGGGTCTTCCTCGCCGGATCCGACCCCAAGAAGGGCGGCGGCCGGGTCGGCGAACTCGACGAGGAGATGGTGTACGAGTCCCGGGTGGGCGACGTCTTCACGCTGGGCACGAGTTCCTGGCGCATCGAGGACATCACCCGCGACCGGGTCCTGGTCTCCCCCGCGCCCGGCGTGCCGGGCCGGCTGCCCTTCTGGAAGGGCGACCAGCTGGGCCGCCCGCTCGAACTGGGCCGCGCGGTGGGCGCGTTCCTGCGCGAGGTCGGCTCGCTGCCCAAGGACGACGCCCGGCTGCGGCTGCTGGCGGCGGGTCTGGACGCCTGGGCGGCGGACAACGTGCTGTCCTACCTGGACGAGCAGCGCGAGGCCTGCGGCCACGTCCCCGACGACCGCACGATCGTCGTGGAGCGGTTCCGCGACGAGCTCGGCGACTGGCGGGTCGTGGTCCACTCCCCCTTCGGCGCCCAGGTGCACGCCCCGTGGGCCCTCGCGCTCGGCGCCCGCCTGTCCGAGCGTTACGGCATGGACGCGCAGGTCATGCACGCCGACGACGGCATCGTGCTGCGCCTGCCCGACGCCGACCTGATGGGCCTGGACCTGCTCGACCAGGAGCCCATGAAGGCCGGCACGGTGTACGACAGCGACCAGGCACCCGTCGGCGCGGCGGACGTCGCCTTCGACAAGGGCGAGGTCGACCAGATCGTCACCGACCAGGTCGGCGGCTCCGCCCTGTTCGCCTCCCGGTTCCGTGAGTGCGCCGCCCGCGCGCTGCTACTGCCGCGCCGCAACCCCGGCAAGCGCACCCCGCTGTGGCAGCAGCGCCAGCGCGCTGCCCAACTGCTGCAGGTGGCGAGCGAGTTCGGCTCGTTCCCGATCGTCCTGGAGGCCGTCCGCGAGTGCCTTCAGGACGTCTTCGACGTCCCCGGGCTCGCGGAGCTGATGGGCGACATCGAGTCGCGCAAGGTGCGCCTGGTCGAGGTCACCACCCCGGAGCCGTCCCCGTTCGCCCGCTCCCTGCTGTTCGGGTACGTCGCCCAGTTCCTGTACGAGGGCGACTCCCCGCTCGCCGAGCGCCGCGCCGCCGCGCTGTCCCTGGACTCCCGGCTGCTGGCCGAGCTGCTGGGCCAGGCGGAGCTGCGCGAACTGCTCGACGCCGAGGTGCTGACCGAGCTGGAACGCGAGCTGCAGTGGCTCACCGAGGACCGCCGGGTCAAGGACGTGGAGGGCGTGGCCGACGTGCTGCGGCTGCTCGGTCCGCTGACCGACGCCGAGCTGGTGGCGCGGGGCGCGGACCAGCAGTGGGCGCGCGAGCTGGCCGGCGCCCGCCGGGCCATCAAGGTCCGCATCGCCGGCGCCGACCACTGGGCGGCGGTCGAGGACGCGGGCCGGCTGCGGGACGCGCTCGGCACGGCACTGCCGGTCGGCGTGCCCGAGGCCTTCACCGAGCCGGTCAAGGACCCGCTGGGCGACCTCCTCGCCCGTTACGCCCGCACCCACGGCCCGTTCACGTCGGCCACGGCGGCGGCCCGCTTCGGCCTGGGCGTGGCGGTCACCGATGGCGCCCTGCAACCGCTCGCCGCGAACGGCCGGGTGGTGCAGGGCGAGTTCCACCCGGCGGGCATCGGCCAGGAGTGGTGCGACGCGGCCGTACTGCGCCGCCTGCGCCGCCGCTCCCTGGCGGCCCTGCGCCATGAGCTGGAGCCCGTGCCACCGGCCGCGCTCGCCGAGTTCCTGCCCCAGTGGCAGCACATCGGCAAGGGCCACAGTCTGCGCGGCATCGACGGACTGGTGCGCGCCATCGAGCAGTTGCAGGGCGCCTCCGTGCCCGCCTCCGCCCTGGAGAAGCTGGTCCTGCCCTCCCGCGTGGCGAACTACACGCCCTCGATGCTCGACGAGCTGACCGCCGCGGGCGAAGTGGTGTGGTCCGGCGCGGGCGCCCTGCCCGGCAAGGACGGCTGGGTCTCCCTCTATCTGGCGGACGCGGCTCCCCTGCTGCTCCCGCCGCCCCACCCCCTGGAGCTGACCGCGCTCCACCAGTCCGTCCTGGATGCCCTCTCCGGTGGCTACGGCCTGTTCTTCCGCCAGATCGCCGACCAGGTCCGTGCCACCACCCACCCCGACGTCACCGACCCTGAGCTGGCCGACGCGCTGTGGGATCTGGCCTGGTCGGGCCGGCTCACCAACGACACCCTCGCGCCGATGCGCTCCCTGCTGGGCTCGGGCCGTACGGCGGGCTCGACCGCCCACCGCGCCAAGCGCGCCGTGCCGCGCGGGCGCTACGGCTCTCTGACGGCCGCCGCACGCACCGCGTCCCGTACCGGCCCGCCGACGGTCGCCGGCCGCTGGTCACTGCTGCCCGCGGCCGAGCCGGACCCCACCGTGCGCGCGCACGCGCTGGCCCGCACCCTGCTGGACCGGCACGGCGTGGTCACCCGCGGGGCGGTCGCCGCGGAGGGGGTCGAGGGCGGTTTCTCGGCGGTGTACCGGGTGCTGTCCGCGTTCGAGGACAGCGGCCAGGCGCGGCGCGGCTATGTGGTCGAGGGCCTGGGCGCGGCCCAGTTCGCCATGGACGGCGCGGTGGACCGGCTCCGCGCGGTGTCCAACGCCCGCGAGCGCGGCGACGGCCTGGCCGCCGCGGCCCCCGGCAACGGCTTCCCGACTCCCTCGAACGGCTTTGCCGCACCGGCGTTCCCGAACGACTTCGGCGCAAGCGACGGCGCGCCGCACGAACACCCCTTCACCGGCGCCTTCGACGGGTCGGACGCCGGTTTCGCCCACCCCGGCCTCGACGGCGACTTCACCTGGCCGCCGGCAGACCCCCCGCCCGCCCCCGGCGACTATGTCTCGCCCCGCGACCTCGCCGATCCCTTCACCTCGCCCGGCTACGGCGGCCCCCGCGGGGGCGGAGCCGGCGCCTACGGCTCACCGGCGCACCGGGGGTACGGCGGCGGTCGTACGGGCACAACCTCACCCGACCCGCGTGCCGCGGTCCTCGCCGCGGCCGATCCCGCCAACTCGTACGGCGCGGCCTTGTCCTGGCCCGAGCCGCCGACCGGTGCCGGGCACAAGCCGGGCCGCAAGGCGGGCTCGCTGGTCGTCCTGGTGGAGGGCGAGCTCACGCTGTACATGGAGCGCGGCGGCAAGACCCTGCTGGCCTGGCCCGCCGGCCCGGACACTGCGGCCCCGGACGACCCCCGGCTCCGTACGGCCGCCGAGGCGCTGGCCGCAGCGGCCCGCGCGGGCTCCCTGGGTACGGTCACGGTCGAGCGGATCAACGGCGCCCAGGCACTGACCTCGCCGATAGGCACCCTGCTCGAAGCGGCGGGCTTCGTGGCCACACCGCGCGGCCTGCGCCTGAGAGCATGACCGCCGACGAGCGCCCTGCCGGCGCCGATGAACGCCCCGCCGGCGAACGCCCGCCTCACCCGGCCGTGGCACCCTTGACGCATGCCCGAAGGTGACACGGTCTGGCAGGCCGCGAGGCGGCTGCACGAGGCCCTCGCGGGCAAGGCGCTGACCCGCAGCGACTTCCGGGTGCCGAAGTACGCGACGGTCGACCTCACGGGTCGTACGGTGCTCAGCACGGTCCCTCGCGGCAAACACCTGCTCACCCGGTTCGAGGGCGGCCTGACCCTCCACACGCATCTGCGGATGGAGGGCGCCTGGAAGGTGTACGGCACCGGCGAGCGCTGGCGGGGCGGTCCGGCACACCAGATCCGGGCGATCCTCGGCACCGCCGACCGTACGGCCGTGGGCTACCGGCTCCAGGTCCTGGAGCTGCTGCGCACGGGCGAGGAGCAGCGGGTCGTCGGCCACCTGGGCCCCGATCTGCTCGGCCCGGACTGGGACTCCGAGCGCGCCCTCGCCAACCTCCTCGCCGACCCCGCCCGCCCGCTCGGCGAGGCCCTGCTCGACCAGTGCAACCTCGCCGGCATCGGCAACATCTACAAGAGCGAGCTGTGCTTCCTGCTGGGCGTCACGCCGTGGCTGCCGATCGGCGCGCTGCCCGCGGACCGCGCCGAGAAGCTGCCCGCGCTCGCCAAGAGACTCCTGGAGGCGAACCGCGACCGCCCGGTCCGCCAGACCACGGGCCTGCACCGGCACGACCTGTTCGTCTACGGCCGCGCACCCCGCCCCTGCCTGCGCTGCCACACCCCGGTCCGCGTGGCCGACCAGGGCGACGGCTCCCGGGAACGCCCCACCTACTGGTGCCCCACCTGCCAGGCGGGCCCCGCCCCGGCCCCCGGCTCACCCCGGCACCGACAAGACCTTCGGCCCCGCCGCACCACCTGACGCCCCGCCCCGCACCCCTGGCCCGTGGCACGCACACCAAGCCGATCCCGCCCAGTAATTGACGGACCGTCAGAAACGCTCGTACCGTCGGTACATGCCCCTCACGGCGTACGACCTCACGGGACGCACCGCTTTCGTCACCGGAGCCGCCGGCGGTATCGGCCGGGCCTCCGCCGTGCTGCTCGCCGAGGCGGGCGCGACGGTGCACTGCGCCGACCGGGACGCGGACGGCCTGCGGGGCACGGCGGAGCTGATCGAGAAGCGCGGCGGCACGGCCCGTACCCGTGTCCTGGACGTCACCGACCGGGCGCGGGTCGCCGAGGCCGTCCAGTCCTGCGGGCGCCTGGACGTGATGGCGGCGATCGCCGGGATCATGCACAGCAGCGCCGTGCTGGAGACCCGCGACGAGGATCTCGACCGGGTGCTGAACGTCAACTTCAAGGGCGTGCTGTACGCCTGCCAGGAGGCGGCCCGCTCGATGCTGGCCCATGACACGCGGGGCAGCATCGTCACCATGGCCTCCGGCGCGGTCGACACCGGCGGGCCCGGGCTGCTCTGCTACGGCGCGGCGAAGGCGGCCGTGGTCCAGTTGACCAGGACGCTGGCCACCGAGGTCGGCCGGCACGGCATCCGGGTCAACGCGATCGCGCCGGGCTGGATCCGCACCCCGATGACCGCCCGTCACGACGGCGAGGCGCAGGCGCACACCGAGGGCGTGATGGCCAGGATGGCGCCGCTGGGCCGGGTCGGTGAGCCGGACGACGTCGCTCACGCGGTGCTGTACCTGGCCTCGGACGCCTCGGCGTTCACGACGGGTCAGATACTTCGCCCGAACGGGGGCGTGGCGATGCCCTGGTAACGTCCCGCACACGCCAGGCGGCCACCCAGCGCCCCTTCGGCACCGCACCCGCGGCCTGCCCCTTGGGGACGCAGTGCACGGGCAGCACGCTCAGCCCCCAGCCGCCGGCCGCGACGGCGGCTTCCAGCAGGCCCGCGCCCTGCCCCAGGGTGATCCGCAGCACGGCCCACCACCACACGGCCGTGAGCCCCAGCCCGACCGTCCAGCGCACTATCCGCCCCACCATGGCCGTCACCACCTCCTGCGGGACGCTAGTGCGCGGCCCGCACGGCGCGGGAGGCGCACATCGGACTCATCGGTGCACAGGACCGGCCCGTCCGGCGTCCGAGGACGAGGGCGAAGGCCGAAGGCCCGGGGGCCCGGGCCCGGCAGCCTCTGGACGGTGAGGCCAGCAGAGGGCAACCACCGGGCACAGGCACCCACCCCGGCCACCGCACCTAGGCGTGCTCCGCCTGGAACATCCAGTGATGCTTCTCCAGATCCGCCGTGATCCCGATGAAGATGTCCTGGGACACCGGATCCGGCTCCCCCGTCGCCGCCACCCGCACCCGCATCGCGGCGATCACCGCGCCGAGCGCGTCCACCATCGCCCCGACGGCGTCCCCGTCCTTGATCCAGCCCGCCGGAGTGGTGCCGATGCCGCTGCCGGAGGCCACCGTGGCGGCGCGCCCGTCCGGCGGTACGCCCAGGGCCGAGGCCCGCTCGGCGACCGTGTCGGAGTGGGTGCGCGCGGAGGCGACGACCTCGTCGAGCTGGAGGTGGATGGAGCGGAAGCGGGGCCCGACGATGTTCCAGTGGATCTGCTTGGCGACCAGGGAGAGGTCCACCAGGTCCACGAGGGCGCCCTGCAGCGCCTCGGCCACGGTCTTCAGGTCTCCCTCGGCCAGCGGGCTCTTCACGACGTACATCCGCTTCCTCCGGTGCTTCGGCGCCGTCACGTCCCTCCACCATGACCGCACCGACCGAGCCCGGCAAACGGGCACAAAAGTGACGCACATCGCGCCTGTGGCCGACAAAAAAGAAAGCCCCGGCCTCGCTTCCCGGGTTCGTCCCGAGAAGCCCGGCCGGGGCTTCACACGTTCGCTAAGCCGCGCGGGCGTACGTCACGCGGCGACCACGTCCACCGCCTCCGCGGGCGCCTTGATGGTCACCCGTTCCGGTGGCACACCGGTCACCGAGACGGAACCCAGCATCGGACGGACCGGCGTGGGCACGGGCTCGGTGGCCGCGGCGGACTGGGCCAGTTCGGCGAGCGCCAGCTCGTCGCTCACTTCTCGCATGAGTTCCGACATCCGTACGTCCAGCGCGTCGCAGATGGCGGCGAGCAGCTCGGAGGAAGCCTCCTTCTGCCCCCGCTCCACCTCGGAGAGATAGCCGAGTGAGACTCGGGCGGACGAGGAGACTTCGCGCAGAGTACGGCCCTGGCGTTGGCGCTGCCGACGCAGCACGTCACCCAGCAGGCGACGGAGCAGAATCATCGGTGGCTCCCTCCTCGGACCGCGTAGCCGCATCCTTCTCGCCCCACCGTACCGCCTCGCGCTGCGGCCGTGCGGGGAGCGATGTCGTGTTCACTCAGGGCTGCAAACATCAAAACCCCCCGTTCCGTTCCGTATCCTGTGCCCGCTCATTACCGGTCTGTTCGCCCGCAAGCTGCTCGAGGAGCACTGCGAGTACGCTCCGTACACTCTCCATACGAATTTCCGCACGACTGCCGTTCAACCGCAGGGCTTCCACTTTTCCGCCACCGGCGGAACCAGGGCGGTCGGTCAGTGGCCCGTCGACGGCCACGAAGACCGTCCCGACGGGTTGGCCGTCCTGCGGTTCGGGGCCAGCGACTCCGGTGGTCGCGATGCCCCAGTCGGCGCCCAAAACCTTCCGTACTCCGGCTGCCATCTGGCTCGCGACCTGCGGATCCACCGCTCCTCGCTGCGCCAGCAGGGTGGCGTCGACACCCAGCAGCTCATGCTTCAGCTCGGTGGCGTAGGCGGTGACCGAACCCCGGAACACCTTGGACGCTCCGGGGACCGAGGTGATCTCCGCCGCCACCAGGCCACCGGTGAGCGACTCGGCGACGGCGAGGGTCTCGCCCCTCACGGTCAGTAGTCGCACCAGTTCGGTGGCTGGCGAGCTCACGCTTCCTTCTCCTCCAACGCCGCCGCGCGCTCGGCGATTCCCTGCCTGCGCAGCACGATGGCTTGTCTCACATAGTCGAGTCCGGTGACGACGGTGAGGACGACCGCCGCGGCCATCACCCAGAACCTCAGCGTGGCCAGCCATCCCGTCAGCGCCAGGACATACATCCCGACCGCCACCCCCTGGGTGAGGGTCTTGAGCTTGCCGCCACGGCTGGCCGGGATCACGCCGTAGCGAATGACCAGAAAACGCAGCAGCGTGATGCCGAGTTCCCGGCCGAGGATGACGGCCGTCACCCACCACGGCAGATCGCCCAGGGCCGACAGACAGATCAGCGCCGCCCCCATGATCGCCTTGTCGGCGATGGGGTCGGCGATCTTCCCGAAGTCGGTGACCAGGTTGTAGGTGCGCGCCAGATGCCCGTCGAACAGGTCGGTGATCATGGCGATCGCGAAGGCCGCCCAGGCCAGCGAGCGCCAGGCCGGGTCGTAGCCGCCGTTCGCCAGCATCAGTGCCACGAAGCCGGGCACCAGGACCAGCCGGAGCATGGTCAGGAGATTGGCCACGTTCCAGACGCTCGCCTGGTTGACGGCCGCGGCCGCGATCTTCCCACCGCGCGCGGGCCTGCCGCCGTTGTCGGGACCTGGAGCAGAACCGGAGACCTCGGACCGAGCGCCGTCGGCAGCGGCGGCGGAACCCCGGGCGCCGTGCGCGCCGGAGGAGCCACCCGCGGCGGATGCCGGGACTCCGGTCATCTGCCCGCCTCCTCACCGCACGCGAGCGAGCCGATCAGCGGCTCGGCAACCAAGTCGACACCCTCCGTACCGACCACCTTCGCCTCGACCATACGTCCGACGCCGAGGCCGGCGCCGCTCGTGAGCAGAACCTGGCCGTCGGTCTCGGGCGCCTGGTGCGCGGCACGGCCGTACACGCCCTCTTCCTCGTCGACGGACTCGACCAGGACGTGCACGGTCGCGCCGACGCGCTCCTCGGCGCGCTGCGAGACGAGTTCCTCGGCCAGCCGGGACACCCGGGCCAGGCGCTCGGCCACGACGTCCGCGTCGAGCTTGTCGTCGTACGTCGCCGCCTCCGTGCCCTCCTCGTCGGAGTAGCCGAAGACGCCGATGGCGTCCAGGCGGGCGCCGTTCAGGAAGCGCTCCAGCTCGGCCAGGTCCGCCTCGCTCTCGCCGGGGAAGCCGACGATGAAGTTGGAGCGCACACCGGCCTCGGGGGCCTTGGAGCGGATCGTGTCGAGCAGCTCCAGGAAGCGGTCGGTGTCACCGAAGCGGCGCATGGCGCGCAGCACGCCGGGCGCGGAGTGCTGGAAGGACAGGTCGAAGTACGGGGCGACCTTCGGGGTGGAGGCCAGCACGTCGATCAGGCCGGGACGCATCTCGGCCGGCTGCAGATAGCTCACCCGCACCCGCTCGATGCCGTCGACGTCGGCCAGCTCCGGCAGCAGGGACTCCAGCAGGCGGATGTCGCCCAGGTCCTTGCCGTAGGAGGTGTTGTTCTCGGAGACCAGCATGATCTCCTTCACGCCCTGTTCGGCCAGCCACCGCGTCTCGTTCAGCACGTCGCTGGGGCGGCGGGAGATGAAGGAGCCGCGGAAGGACGGGATGGCGCAGAAGGAGCAGCGCCGGTCGCAGCCGGAGGCCAGCTTCACCGAGGCGACCGGGGAGCCGTCGAGGCGGCGGCGCAGGGGCGCGCGGGGGCCGGAGGCGGGCGCCACGCCCTCCGGCAGGTCGGCAGGGCCGTGCCCGGGCAGGGCGACGGACGCGGCGGATTCCTGCCGCTCGGCCGGGCTGATCGGGAGCAGCTTGCGGCGGTCGCGCGGGGTGTGGGAGGCGTGGACGCCGCCGGACAGGATGGTCTGCAGGCGGTCGGAGATGTTCACGTAGTCGTCGAAGCCGAGCACGCCGTCGGCCTCGGGCAGCGCCTCGGCGAGCTCCTTGCCGTACCGCTCGGCCATGCAGCCCACCGCCACGACGGCCTGGGTTCTCCCATGGTCCTTGAGGTCGTTGGCCTCCAGGAGGGCGTCGACGGAGTCCTTCTTCGCGGCCTCGACGAAGCCGCACGTGTTGACCACGGCGACGTCGGCGTCCGCGGCGTCCGCGACGAGTTGCCAGCCGTCCGCCTCCAAACGGCCTGCGAGCTCCTCCGAGTCCACCTCGTTACGGGCGCAGCCGAGAGTGACGAGTGCGACGGTACGGCGTTCAGGCATGGGCTCAAGAGTACTTCGTCTCACCGACAGCCCACGTCGACGGGGTTGGCCGATCCTGGCCAACCCCGTCACACACGCTCTCCCCCAAGGGCCGCTCAGCCCGCCACCGGGTCGCCCTTCGTGTAGGTGAGGCGCTCCACCTGGCCCGGCTGGAAGTTGTCGTCGATCTTCTTGCCGTTGACGTACAGCTCGATCGCGCCGGCGTCGCCGAGGATCAGGTTGATCTTGGAGCTGTCCTGGAAGGTCTTGGACTCGCCCTTCTTCAGCAGCCCGTCGAAGAGCATCCGGCCGTTGTGGTCCTTGGCCGAGATCCAGCTGCGTCCGTCGGGCGCGCTGACCTGGACGGTCACCTTGTCCTGGGGCGCGGCGGCGATGGCGCTGTCGGAGGGCTCGGGGGTCGGTGTGGCGGGCTTGTCCTTCTTCGGCGTGGGCGAGGCGGACTTGCTCGGCGCGGGCGTGCCGCCGCCCCCGGCGACCTGCGACTTCGCGTCGTTGCCCGAGTCGCCGCCCTTGACCGCGGTGAAGCCGACGAAGCCGATCACCACGACGATCGCGGCGACCATGGCGGCGGTCCAGTTCGGCCCGCGCCGCTCCGGCCGGATCCGTTCGGCCTCGAACAGGGGTGCTGCCGGGGTGGGCGCGGGACGGCCGCCGTGCTCGGCGTCGTACTGGGCGATCAGGGGTGCGGGATCGAGGTGGACGGCCTTCGCCAGCGTACGGAGGTGTCCGCGGGCGTACACATCGCCGCCACAGGGGCCGAAGTCGTCCGCCTCGATGGCGTGGATGATGGCGATACGGACACGAGTGGCGGTGCTGACGTCGTCCACGGTGAGCCCGGCCGCGATCCGCGCCTGCTGCAGGGCGCGGCCCACGGAGACACGGGCTTCCTGGGACTCGTCTTGGAACGGACGCTCGTCTTCAGGGGAGTTGCCGATGGACACGGGGGCGCCTTTCGAGCGTGTAGCCACCTGTGCTGGAAGCTCAGTCTAGGGGGGGTACGAAAGGGTGGGGCAACCGGGCGGTCTTACTTGTCCACCATAGGAATGGCCGGACATTCCTATGATTCGACAGGCGGGCAGCCCATGGTGGGACGCCCATCTGTCCTTTCGCTCAACTGGACGTACGACGAAGGGAAACGGTTGCTCGACGCTCTCTAACGGGTGGATCACGACGGCGCCCGCCACCCGGTGTGACCGGCGTCCGCCGGACGGCCCTTCGCCCTACTCCTCAGACTCCCCGCGAATCATGGCGAGCACGCCGTCCAGTTCCTCAGGCTTCACAAGAACGTCACGCGCCTTGGATCCCTCGCTCGGCCCCACGATGTTGCGGGACTCCATGAGGTCCATGAGCCGCCCGGCCTTGGCGAAGCCGACGCGCAGCTTGCGCTGGAGCATGGAGGTCGACCCGAACTGGGTCGAGACGACCAGCTCGGCCGCCTGGCACAGCAGGTCCAGGTCGTCGCCGATGTCCTCGTCGATCTCCTTCTTCTGCTTGGTGCCGACCGTGACGTCCTCCCTGAAGACGGGCGCCATCTGGTCCTTGCAGTGCTGTACGACGGCCGCGACCTCGGCCTCGGTGACGAACGCGCCCTGCATACGGGTCGGCTTGTTCGCGCCCATCGGCAGGAACAGGCCGTCGCCCTTGCCGATCAGCTTCTCGGCGCCGGGCTGGTCGAGGATGACCCGGGAGTCGGCGAGCGAGGAGGTGGCGAAGGCGAGCCGGGAGGGCACGTTGGCCTTGATGAGGCCGGTGACCACGTCGACCGACGGGCGCTGGGTGGCGAGCACCAGATGGATGCCGGCCGCGCGCGCGAGCTGGGTGATGCGCACGATCGCGTCCTCGACGTCGCGCGGGGCGACCATCATCAGGTCGGCCAGCTCGTCCACGATCACCAGCAGGTACGGGTACGGCTGCAGCTCGCGCTCGCTGCCCTCGGGCGGCTTGACCTTGCCGTCGCGGACGGCCTGGTTGAAGTCGTCGATGTGCCGGTAGCCGTACGCCGCGAGGTCGTCGTAGCGCAGGTCCATCTCGCGTACGACCCACTGCAGCGCCTCGGCGGCCCGCTTGGGGTTGGTGATGATCGGCGTGATCAGGTGCGGGATGCCCTCGTAGGCGGTCAGCTCCACGCGCTTGGGGTCGACCAGGATCATCCGGACGTCCTCCGGTGTCGCCCGCATCATGACCGAGGTGATCAGGCAGTTGATGCAGGACGACTTGCCGGAGCCGGTCGCACCGGCGACCAGCATGTGCGGCATCTTCGCCAGCGAGTGCATCACGTACCCGCCCTCGACGTCCTTGCCGAAGGCGACGAGCATCGGGTCGTCGTCCTCGGCGGACTCCGCGAGGCGCAGCACGTCGCCGAGGTTGACCATCTCCCGGTCGGTGTTCGGGATCTCGATGCCGACCGCGGACTTGCCGGGGATCGGGCTGATGATCCGCACGTCCGGGCTGGCGACGGCGTACGCGATGTTCTTGGTCAGCGCGGTGATCCGCTCGACCTTCACGGCGGGACCGAGCTCGACCTCGTAGCGGGTGACCGTCGGGCCGCGGGTGAAGCCGGTGACGGCCGCGTCGACCTTGAACTCGGTGAAGACCTGGGTGAGCGAGGCGACGACCGCGTCGTTCGCGGCGCTGCGCGCCTTGCCGGGGCCGCCGCGCGTGAGCAGGTCCAGCGCCGGCAGCGCGTAGGTGACGTCCCCGGAGAGCTGGAGCTGCTCCGCGCGCGGCGGCAGGTCGCGCGGCTCCTCGGGGGCCTTCTTGGTGAGGTCGGGGACGGTCCCGAGCTTGAGCTTCTCCTGCTTGGGGCGCGCGGCCGGGACCGGCGTCGGGGCGGGCGCGGGGGCCGGCGCCGGGGTGGGCACCGGCGTGGTCTCCTCGCGGTCGCCCACGCTGACGCCCTGGGTGAGGTCCGCGACCAGCGGGGAGGGCGGCATGCCGTGCAGCACCGCGCCGTCGAGCGCCGCGGCGGCGGCCGCGGCGACGTCCACGGCGTCCATCCGGCGCTGTGGGTCCGGCTGGGGCACCGCGGAGCGCCTGGGGCGGCCACGGCGCTGCGAGAGGGCCTCCTCCTCGGCGCTGTCGGGGTCGTACGCCCGGGGGGCGGACGAGCGCTTACGGGAGCGCGCGGGCAGCGCCTCGCGCCACTGGTCGTCGTACCGCTCGTCGTCATCGGTGAACTCGTCCGCCTCGTGGTCGTGCAGCACGCCCAGGCGTACGCCGAGCGCGCGCAGCCGCTGCGGGACGGCGTTGACCGGGGTGGCGGTCACCACGAGCAGCCCGAAGACCGTCAGCAGCACCAGCAGCGGTACGGCGAGCGCGTCGCTCATGGAGTACGTCAGCGGGGTGGCCGCCGCCCAGCCGATGAGTCCGCCGGCGTCCCTTATGGCCTGCATGCCGTCGCTGCGGGCGGGCGAACCGCAGGCGATGTGGACCTGCCCGAGCACGCCGATGACGAGCGCGGACAGGCCGATCACGATCCGCCCGTTGGCCTCGGGCTGCTCCGGGTGCCGGATGAACCGTACGGCGATCACCGCGAGCAGTATCGGCACCAGCAGGTCGAGCCGGCCGAAGGCGCCGGTGACGAGGATCTCCACCAGATCGCCGACGGGCCCCTTCAGGTCGGCCCAGGTGCCGGCGGCGACGATCAGCGCGATGCCGAACAGCAGCAGCGCGATGCCGTCCTTGCGGTGGGCCGGATCGAGGTTCCTCGCGCCCTTCCCTATGCCGCGGAAGACGGCGCCGACGGCGTGCGCGAGGCCCAGCCAGAGGGCGCGCACGAGCCGGTACACGCCCCCGGTGGGGCTGGGCGCCGGCTTCGGCGGCGCGGCCTTTCTGGCCGGGGCCTTCTTGGCCGGGGCCTTCTTCGCTGCGGCCTTCTTCGCCGGAGCCTTCGCCGGAGCGGCCGCCTTCCTGGCGGGCTGCTTCTTGGCTGCGGAGGGACGTGAGGCCATGGGTGTGAGGTTACCGGGGGAGACGACAGCGGACACGTGTGCCCACAGCTTCACCCGTTCGTGTCGCCCTTGCGGGAGACCGGAACTGACGCACGCTCATCGGCAACCACCGCCCGGGCGGACGTCAGTTCTGCGCCGGCACCGAAGAGCCGCCCGGGCCGGCGCCCGGCTCCAGGGCGTCGAGCGCGCGCCGCAACCCGGTGAGTTTGCGCTCCAGATGGGCCGCCGTGGCCACCGCGGCCGCGTCCGCCGAATCGTCGTACAGCTGCTTGGACAGGGCCTCGGCCTGCTCCTCGACGGCCGCGAGCCGCGCGGACAGCTCGGCGAGCAGCCCGGCGGACTCCTTGCCGCCGACCGCGCCCTTGCCGCCGCCCTCCAACTGCAGCCGCAGCAGCGCCGCCTGCTCCCGCAGCTGGCAGTTCTTCATGTACAGCTCGACGAACACCGAGACCTTCGCGCGCAGGACCCACGGGTCGAAGGGCTTGGAGATGTAGTCGACCGCGCCCGCCGCATAGCCCCGGAAGGTGTGGTGCGGGCCATGGTTGATCGCCGTGAGGAAGATGATCGGGATGTCCCGGGTCCGCTCGCGCCGCTTGATGTGCGCGGCGGTCTCGAATCCGTCCATGCCCGGCATCTGGACATCCAGCAGAATGACCGCGAAATCGTCCGTGAGCAGTGCCTTGAGCGCTTCCTCCCCGGACGATGCCCGCACCAGCGTCTGATCGAGCGCAGAGAGGATCGCCTCCAGCGCCAGCAGATTCTCCGGCCGGTCATCGACCAGGAGGATCTTGGCCTTCTGCACCATGGCCCGCCCTCCTCGCCCCGGCGGTACACCGGGCGCCGCCCCAGGGGACGACTCCCTTTCGCCGCCCGTCCTTGTGCCGGTCATCGTAGCCGCACCCCGCCCGTCGCCACACCCTGTCACCGCGATGTCACTGTGCACATACCGGAAACGCGGCGGGGGCCGGGGTGGTTCCCGGAATCCGGCATTCCCATACGTTCGCAGGCCACCTTAAGCCGTACCTTCGCCCTCACCTCAAGTGGACAACTCCCGACCCACGCCAAGGGTTCCCCGGGTGTTCACATCCCGGAGCGCCGATCTCGTCACTTTCCACCCATCCACTGCTGCATCACGGTCAGCAGATGATCCGGGTCGACCGGCTTGGTCACGTAGTCGGAGGCACCGGACTCGATCGCCTTCTCCCGGTCGCCCTTCATCGCCTTCGCGGTCAGCGCGATGATCGGCAGCCCGGCGAACTGCGGCATCCTGCGGATCGCCGTGGTCGTCGCGTACCCGTCCATCTCCGGCATCATGATGTCCATCAGCACGACCGCCACGTCGTCGTGCTGCTCCAGCACCTCGATGCCCTCCCGGCCGTTCTCGGCGTACAGCACCGACAGACCGTGCTGCTCCAGGACGCTGGTCAGCGCGAACACGTTGCGGATGTCGTCGTCGACGATCAGCACCTTCTCGCCGCCGAACCGCACCCCGCGCGCGGACTGCGGCGCGCTCTCCTGCTCCGCCACCGCCGTCCACGGCTCGGGCCGCTGCTCGCCCTGCGGCAGACCCCGGCGCCGGCGCCGGAAGAGCGCCGCGGGACCGTTCTGCGTCTCGCGGTAGGACTTCACCTCGGCCGGGGTCTCGATCTCCACGGCGGACAGCTCCGAGGACCGCTCGGCCTCCGAGGCCAGCAGCTCGCCCGCCTCCAGCGCGGGCACGGACTGCTGGTAGCCCTGCGGCGGCAGCTCGCTCGGGTGCAGCGGCAGGTACAGCGTGAACGTCGAGCCGCGGCCCGGTTCGCTCTGCGCGTGGATCTCACCGCCGAGCAGCTGCGCGATCTCCCGGGAGATCGACAGGCCGAGGCCGGTGCCGCCGTACTTGCGGCTGGTCGTGCCGTCCGCCTGCTTGAACGCCTCGAAGATCACCCGCATCTTGCTGGCCGCGATGCCGATGCCGGTGTCCGTCACCGAGAACGCGATCAGCGGCCCGTCCGGATCGGCCAGCGAGCCGGCCTCCAGCAGCTGCTCCCGGATGCCCACCGGCACGTCGGCGCCGGCCGGCCTGATCACCAGCTCCACCGATCCGGAGTCGGTGAACTTCACCGCGTTCGACAGCAGGTTGCGCAGCACCTGCAGCAGCCGCTGTTCGTCGGTGTGCAGGGTCGCGGGCAGCTCCGGGGAGACCCGTACGGACAGGTCCAGGCCCTTCTCCGCGGTCAGCGGACGGAAGGTGGCCTCCACGTAGTCCACGAGCTGCACGAGCGCGATACGCGTCGGCGAGACGTCCATCTTGCCCGCCTCGACCTTCGACAGGTCGAGGATGTCGTTGATCAGCTGAAGCAGGTCGGAGCCGGCGCCGTGGATGGTCTCGGCGAACTCCACCTGCTTGGGCGAGAGGTTGCCCTCGGCGTTGTCGGCGAGCAACTTGGCCAGAATCAGCAGCGAGTTGAGCGGCGTACGCAGCTCGTGCGACATGTTGGCGAGGAACTCGCTTTTGTAGCGCATCGACACCGCGAGCTGCTCGGCGCGCTCCTCCAGGACCTGCCGGGCCTCCTCGATCTCGGTGTTCTTCACCTCGATGTCGCGGTTCTGCCGGGCCAGCAGCTCGGCCTTCTCCTCCAGTTCGGCGTTGGAGGCCTGCAGCGCCTTCTGCCGGTTCTCCAACTCGGCCGAGCGCTCCCTCAGTTGCTCGGTCAGCTCCTGAGACTGCTTCAGCAGCTGCTCGGTCTTGGTGTTGACCGAGATGGTGTTGACGCTCGTCGCGATCATCTCGGCGATCTGGTTGAGGAAGTCCTTCTGGATCTGCGTGAACGGCGTGAAGGAGGCGAGCTCGATCACACCGAGCACATTGCCCTCGAACAGCACCGGCAGCACGATCACCTGCGCCGGCGGGGCCTCGCCGAGGCCGGAGGAGATCTTCAGATAGCCGCTGGGCGCGTTCTCCACCAGGATCGCGCGTTTCTCCTGGGCGGCCGTGCCGACCAGCGCCTCACCGGGCCGGAACGACGTCGGCATGGAACCCATCGAGTAGCCGTACGAGCCCAGCATCCGCAGCTCGTAGTTGTCCTCGCCGTCGCCGACGTCCTTGCCCTCCATCAGCGGCATCGTCAGGAAGAACGCGCCGTGCTGCGCGGAGACGACCGGCGTCAGCTCGCTCATGATCAGCGAGGCCACGTCCTCCAGGTCCCGGCGGCCCTGCATGAGGCCGGAGATACGGGCCAGATTGCCCTTGAGCCAGTCCTGCTCCTTGTTGGCGATCGTGGTGTCGCGCAGGTTGGCGATCATCTTGTTGATGTAGTCCTGCAGCTCCTGGATCTCGCCGGACGCGTCGACGTCGATCTTCAGGTTCAGGTCGCCGCGGGTCACCGCGGTCGCCACGCGCGCGATGGCACGCACCTGCCGGGTCAGGTTCCCGGCCATCTCGTTCACCGACTCGGTCAGGTCCCGCCAGGTGCCGTCGACGTCACGCACGCGTGCCTGGCCGCCGAGCTGTCCCTCCGTGCCCACCTCGCGGGCCACGCGCGTGACCTCCTCGGCGAAGCTGGACAGCTGATCAACCATGGTGTTGATCGTCGTCTTCAGCTCGAGGATCTCGCCGCGCGCGTCGATGTCGATCTTCTTCGTCAGGTCACCCTTGGCGATCGCCGTCGTGACCATCGCGATGTTGCGCACCTGACCGGTCAGGTTGGACGCCATCTGGTTCACGGACTCGGTGAGGTCCTTCCAGGTGCCGGCCACACCCGGTACGTGCGCCTGGCCGCCCAGGATGCCGTCCGTGCCCACCTCACGGGCCACCTTGGTGACCTGGTCGGCGAACGAACTCAGCGTCTTGACCATGATGTTGATGGTGTCGGCGAGCTGCGCGACCTCGCCGCGCGCCTCGATCGTCACCTGACGCGTCAGGTCGCCGTTGGCGACGGCCGAGGCGACCTGGGAGATGTTCCGCACCTGCATGGTCAGGTTGTTGGCCATCAGGTTGACGTTGTTGCTCAGGTCCTTCCAGATGCCCGTGACACCCGGCACGTGCGCCTGGCCGCCGAGGATGCCCTCGGTGCCCACCTCACGGGCCACCCGGGTCACCTGCTCGGCGAAACTGGACAGCTGATCAACCATCGTGTTGACCGTCGTGACGAGCTCGAGGATCTCGCCCTTCGCGTCAACAGTGATCTTCTTCGACAGGTCGCCCTTGGCGACCGCGGTCGTGACCTCGGCGATGTTGCGCACCTGGATCGTCAGGTTGTTCGCCATGAAATTCACGGACTGCGTGAGGTCCTTCCAGGTGCCGGAGACACCCTGCACCTCGGCCTGACCGCCGAGGATGCCCTCCGTACCCACCTCACGGGCCACACGCGTGACCTCCTGGGCGAACGACGACAGCTGGTCCACCATCGTGTTCAGCGTGTTCTTCAGCTCCAGGATCTCCCCGCGCGCGTCCACGGTGATCTTCTGGGAGAGGTCACCGCGTGCCACGGCCGTCGCGACCTGCGCGATGTTGCGCACCTGGGCCGTCAGGTTGCCGGCCATGCCGTTCACGGAGTCGGTCAGGTCCCGCCAGACACCGGCCACACCGGGCACCTGCGCCTGACCGCCGAGGCGGCCCTCGGTACCCACGTCACGGGCCACCCGGGTCACCTGGTCGGCGAAGGCGGACAGCTGATCAACCATCGTGTTGATCGTGTTCTTCAGCTCGAGGATCTCGCCGCGCGCGTCGACGTCGATCTTCTGCGACAGGTCACCGCGCGCCACGGCCGTCGTCACCTGCGCGATCTGCCGCACCTGCGAGGTCAGGTTGCCGGCCATGAAGTTGACGGAGTCCGTCAACTCCTTCCACGTGCCCGACACGCCGTCCACCCGGGCCTGGCCGCCCAGCCGGCCCTCCGTACCCACGTCCCGGGCCATCCGCGTGACCTGGTCGGCGAAGCTCGACAGCTGGTCCACCATCGTGTTCACGGTGTTCTTCAGCTTCAGCATCTCGCCGGAGACGTCCACGGTGACCTTCTGGGAGAGGTCGCCGTTGGCCACCGCCGTGGTCACCTGGGCGATGTTGCGCACCTGACCGGTGAGGTTGCGGAACGCGGTGTTGACGGAGTCGGTCAGGTCCTTCCAGGCACCGGCCGCGCCCGGCACCTGCGCCTGGCCGCCCAGCTCACCCTCGACACCGATCTCCCGCGCGACCCGCGTCACCTCGGCGCCGAAGGCCGACAGCTGGTCCACCATCCCGTTGACGGTGTTCTTCAGCTCCAGCATCTCGCCGGCCACGTCGACCGTGACCTTCTGCGACAGGTCACCGTTGGCCACGGCCGTCGTCACCGTGGCGATGTCCCGCACCTGCGTGGTCAGGTTCCGGAAGACCGTGTTGACGGAGTCCGTCAGGTCCTTCCACGTACCGGCGGCGCCCGGCACGTTCGCCTGCCCGCCGAGCCGGCCCTCCGCGCCGACCTCGTTCGCCACGCGCGTGACCTCGTCCGCGAAGATCCGCAGCGTCTCGGTCATCTGGTTGATCGTCTCGGCGAGCTGCGCGACCTCGCCGCGCGCCGGAACCGTCACCTTCTGCGACAGATCGCCGTTGGCGACGGCGGTCGTGACCTGCGAGATGCCTCGCACCTGCGCGGTCAGGTTGCCCGCCATCGTGTTGACGGAGTCGGTCAGCTCCTTCCACACGCCGGCCACACCCGGCACCTGCGCCTGACCGCCCAGAATGCCCTCGGTGCCCACCTCACGGGCCACCCGGGTCACCTCGACGGAGAAGGAGGACAGCTGCTCCACCATCGTGTTGACGGTGTTCTTCAGCTCCAGCATCTCGCCGGCGACCTGCACGGTCACCTTGCGTGACAGATCACCCCGCGCCACCGCCGTCGTCACCAGGGCGATGTCGCGCACCTGGGCGGTCAGCTGCCGTGCCATGGTGTTGACGGACTCGGTCAGGTCCTTCCACGAACCGGACATACCGCGCACCCTGGCCTGACCGCCGAGCTTGCCCTCGGTGCCGACCTCGCTGGCCACGCGCGTGACCTCGTCCGTGAAGGTGGACAGCTGGTCGACCAGGTTGTTGACGGTACGGCCGACCTTCAGGAACTCACCCCGCAGCGGGTGCCCGGTGCCGCCGTCCAGTGCCTGCGTCCGCAGCTCCATCCGCGGCGACAGATCACCCTCGGCCACCGCCGTGAGCACCCGGCCGACCTCCGACACCGGCCACACGAGATCGTCGACCAGAGCGTTGGAGGCGTCGATCGCGGACGCCCAGGAGCCCTCGCAGGCCCCCGTCTCCAGCCGCTCCGTGAGTTTGCCCTCACGGCCCACCATGCGCCGTACCCGGGACAGCTCACCGGTCAGATGCAGGTTCCGGTCGGCCACCTCGTTGAAGACGGCCGCGATCTCCGACATCACACCGTCCCCGGAGACGGTGAGCCGCTTGCGGAAGTTCCCGTCGCGCATCGAGACGAGAGCCGCCAGCAGCCGGTTCAGGGCAGCCGTGTCCACGGCGGTGGTCTCGCCGCGCTTGCCCAGGGACGGTCCGCCTTTCGCGCGCGTCTTCGTGCCACGCGTCGCCGCGCCAGACTCCACTGTGTCCCTCCCGGAGGGGTAGACCGTTACTGCTGTGCTCGGCCGCTTCGGCCCGGCGTGCCGGTCTTCGGCATACCGGTTACTTCCGCGTACCGGTTACTGCTGCGTATTTCTGCCAGACGAGATCCGGCCACACCAGAGGCTGCTGCCCGCCGTACACGGAACACACGCAGGCTGACCCGACCTTCATCAGAAGCTTGCCCAGTGTTTCACCCCGGCCCAACCAGGCCATAACAGTTCGGCAGCTTCGCACATCGTCCGCACACCATGGGGGGTAAACACCGGCGACCGGCATCCGCTCGGACGGCGAAGGTAAGTAACCTTGCATGCGGCTGTCCAGCCGCACCGGTCCGACCGGCTTGGGCGGTGGCACGAGAACGAGCGGGCATCGGAGGGGCGGCCGCAGACCATGACCACCGGAGTCATCCCCGGGGAACAGCCCCCGGAGCCACAGCCGACGGGCGAGCTGATGCCGCAGCAGCGGCGCGAGCCCGCCGGCCACGCAGCCCTGCACGTAGACAACCGGTCGAGGAGTTCTGTGATCACCGCGCGCGCGGCCGCCACCTTCGAGCCCGTGGGGCGATCCGTAGCGACTGCCCGGTCCTTCGTCCGCGACACCCTCCAGGGCTGGGGCTTCGCCGACATCGTCGACGACGCCGTGGTCCTCACCAGCGAGCTGGTGACCAACGCGGTCGTCCACGCGGGCACGCACGCGGACGTCCTGTGCCTGCGCGCCGAGGACGGTGTGCGCATCGAGGTCTCGGACCGCTACCCCGAGCGCGAGGTCCCCCTCCAGAACTCCGCCGTCTCCATGGGCAGCCCCGACCGCGAGGGCGGCCGCGGCCTGCAGCTGTGCGCGGCCCTGGCCACCCGCTGGGGCGTGGACTACTCGCCCACCCACAAGAACGTCTGGTTCCAGCTCAACCTCCCCGAACGCTCGGTCGGCACCCGCACCGCCGGCCCGTGCCTGCCGGCCGACCTGCTGCCGCTGGCCGACGGCCGGGTCCGCGTCGCGGTCCTCCAGGTGGACCGCAAGGGCTCGATCACCTCCTGGAACGAGGACGCCGAAGAACTGTTCGGCTATTCGACCGCCGAGGTGATCGGCAGGCCCCTGACCGAACTGGCGGCCTGGCCGCACACCCCGGGCACCAGCACCGGCGTGGCCGAGGCCCTGCAGCTCTCCCGCTGGGAGGGCAGCTACGGCATCCGCGGCGCCGACGGCCGGGTGGCCACGGTCTACGCCTCCCACCTCAGGGTCCGCGACACCGGCGGCGAACCTTCCACCGTCTGTCTCCTGGTCCGCGACGACGAGCGTGCCGTGCTGCAGAGCCCGCCGCGCGTCCCGGCCGGCGACCAGGCCCCGTCCTCCGACGGCCAGAACACCGACCCCTTCGAGGTCTTCATCGGCTCCCCCGCCCCGGACGACCTCGACGGCCTCCTGCAGCGCACGGTGGAGCGCGCCCGCGACATGCTCGACGGCGACTCCGCGTTCCTGCTGCTGGCCACCGACGACGAGACCGAACTGGAGGTCCGCGCCTCCACGGGCCTGCCCTCCGCCCGCCAGCGCTTCGCGCGCGTGCCCGTCGAGGCCGGCCCCGGCCGCTACGGCTCCGCACGCATGCCGGCCGTCCACGACGACCTCACCGCCGTACCCGGCGCCGTACCGCTGCTGTCCGGCACCGGCATGCGCTCGGTCGTCACCGTCCCGCTGAAGGTCGAGGGCCGCCTCACCGGCTCCCTCGGCGTCGCGGCCGAGGCACCGGGCCGGTACTCCAACGAGGAGGCACTGCGCCTGCAGTTCGCGGCCGACCGCATCGCCCTGGCCGTCGAGTCGGCCCGCCTGGGCGAGCTGGAGCGGCTGCGCCGCGGCTCCCTGAGCTTCCTGGTCGAAGCCTCCGACCTGCTGGCCGGCACCCTGGACCGCGACCAGACGATGGCCCTGATGGCCCAGATGACGGTCCCGACGCTGGCCACCTGGTGCGCCGTCTACACGATCGCCGACCAGGCCTCCGAGCCGTATCTGTCGTACGTCCTGCACGAGGACGAGGAACTCATCGACGGCATCAAGTCGTTGCTGTCGAAGGTCCCGCCGCCGGACCCGGTACCAACCCCCGGCGCCCGCGTCTGGACCACCCCCGGCGAAGTCGCCCACCAGGCGGCCCTGCGCACCTCCATGCGCAGCCTCGGCCTGTCCGGCGGCCCCACGCGCCAGATCTCCTCGGGCATCGGCCCGACCCTCGCCACGGCCGCCGCGGTCGGCGGCGAGACGGTCGTCCTGCCGCTCGTGGCCCGCAACCGCGTCATCGGCATGCTGACCCTCGGCAAGCCCACCGACGAACACTTCCGCCAGGAAATCCTGGAATTGGCCGAGGACCTCTCCCGCCGGGCCGCGCTCGCCCTGGACAACGCCCGCCTGTACTCGGAGCGCACGGCCATCAGCCAGTCCCTCCAGCGCAGCCTGCTCCCGCCGGGCCTGCCGCAGATCGGCGGCGTAGAGGTGGAGGTCATCTACCGCGCGGCCGGCGAGGGCAACGAGGTCGGCGGCGACTTCTACGACCTCTTCCCGATCGGCAACGGCGCCTACGGCTTCGCGATCGGCGACGTGTGCGGTACGGGCCCGAACGCGGCGGCGGTCACCGGCCTGGCCCGGCACGCCCTGCGCCTGCTGGCCCGCGAGGGCCTGTCCGGACCGGCGGTCCTGCAGCGCCTGAACTCCGCGATCCTCGACGAGGGCGACCGCAGCCGCTTCCTGACCCTGCTCTACGGCGAGATGCGCCCGCAGGAGGACGGCAGCGCCGAGCTGAAGGTGGTCTGCGCCGGCCATCCGCTCCCGCTGCGCCTGCGCCAGGACGGCACGGTGACGCCGGCCGCCGAACCGCAGCCGCTGCTGGGCGTGATCGAGGACCTGGAGCTGTACGAGGAGACCGTCACCCTCGACCCCGGCGATGTGCTCCTGTGCGTCACGGACGGTGTCACGGAACGCCGTGAGGGCACGCGCATGCTGGGCGACGACGGCCTCGCCGACGTCCTCACGACGTGCACGGGTCTGACAGCGGGTGCGGTCGCCGCACGCATCATGCGCGCGGTGGAACGCTTCGCGTCGGACGCGCCGTCGGACGACATGGCCATCTTGGCGATGCGTGTCCCGGGAATCCACAAGGACGCCTGAGCCGGCATCAGACACGAAAAAGGCCTCACCCGGAAGGGTGAGGCCTTTTCTGCTGGAGCCCCCAAACGGAATCGAACCGTTGACCTTCTCCTTACCATGGAGACGCTCTGCCGACTGAGCTATAGGGGCTTGTCGTTTTCGAGGTTTCCCTCGCGGCGACGACGAAACTGTACCCCGAGCAGGCCCGAGTTCCCAAATTCGTTCGGAACCCACTCAGTAGGCGGGCTGCAGCAGTCCCCCGAGCGCGTTGCACGCCGACACGATCCGCTGCATCTCCCGCTTGGTGAGCGCGGCGTCCACGGGCAGCGTCAGCGTCTCGTCGGCAGCCAGCTCGGTCTCCGGCAGGGACACGCACCGACGGAACTCCGGCAGCCGGTGCACGGGCGTCTTGACCGGCACCCGGCACTCAACTCCCTTGGCCCGCAAGGCCATCGCGAAGGCGTCCCGGTCCGGCCGGCCGTTCCCCGGCACCCGCACGACGTACTGCTGGTAGGTGTGCCCGTCCCCGCCGTCCGGCGTCCGTACGCCCCTGAGCTTGGCGTCGAGGTAGGCGGCGCGCTCCCTGCGCTGCGCTATCTCGTCGTACGGCGCCTCGGACTCGCCCTGCTCCAGCACCAGCACCTCGTGCCGCTGCCCGAGCGCGTGCAACCGCCGCACATCGGCCCGCCGTCCGAAGCGGTGTACGACAACGACCGCAGCCGTACGCGGGGTTACGGCTGCCTCGACAGCGCCGGGGTCGAGGCAGTAGGTCACCGGGTCTATGTCGGCGAACACCGGGAGCGCACCGGCCAGGGTCACGGCCTCGGCGACCTCGACATTCCCGAAGGCAGGCACGACGACCTCGTCACCGACTCCGACGCCGGCGGCCCTGAGCATTGCAGCAGTTCCCATGTGCTGGATGCTGGGCGCGTAGGGTGAACGACACGTTAAGCGAAACGTAAAAAGGTCGGACCCCGAACCGAAGTTCAGGATCCGACCTTTTTATAAGAATTGTTCGGCGGCGTCCTACTCTCCCACAGGGTCCCCCCTGCAGTACCATCGGCGCTGTGAGGCTTAGCTTCCGGGTTCGGAATGTAACCG
>NZ_JBITGJ010000009.1:0-203352 GCF_044456925.1 Streptomyces sp. NPDC050743 | reverse complement strand
GCCGCGGGGGGGGGGGGCCCCGCGGGGGGGGTCCACCCCCCCGCCCCCCCCCCGGCCGCCCCCGCCCCCCCCCCCCCGCCCCCCGGGGGGGGGGGGGCCCCCCCCCCCGGGCCCGCCCCCCCCCCCCACACTGCTATCGATTTCCGCGGGGTGGGCGCGGGAAGAAGGCGCTCGTGCGTGCCACGTACGCGTCCCAGCCGGGTCGTCCGGCCATGTGCCGTTCCAGCAGCCGTTTCCCGCTTCCGTTGATCAGCAGCACGCTCATCACCAGGGGCGAGACGACGGACACGGCCGCTGCCTGCCAACTGCCGTCGCAGGCGACGAGGAACAGCCCCCACCAAACGCAGAAATCCCCGAAGTAGTTGGGGTGCCGGGTCAGCCGCCACAGTCCCCGGTCCATGATCCGGCCCCGGTTGGCCGGGTCCGCCTTGAAACGAGCCAGCTGGGCGTCGCCGACGGCCTCGAAGAACAGCCCGATAGTCCACACGGCGGTGCCGACCCAGGCCAGCGCGGACAGCGGCCGGGGCGCGTACTGGGCAGCCTGCACCGGCAGGGACACCAGCCACACCAGGGCCCCTTGCAGCAGATAGATCATCCGCAGGGCGTACAGGTCCCGGTTTCCCCGCGCGCGGGCCAGCATCGCCTCGTACCGCGGATCCTCGCCGTGGCCACGGCCCCGGCGCGCGATGTGGACCGCGAGTCGCAACCCCCACACGACGGTCAGGACCGTGACCAGCACGCGCCGGGCCGGATCGCCCTGGCCCCCAGAGAGGCTGAAGGTCACCACGGCCACGGCGGCAAAAGCCAGCCCCCAGGCAACGTCAACGATGCGGTGCATGTCTAGGTTGAGGGCGATGGCGAAGGCGCCGAGCATGATCGCCAGGGCCGTTGCAGCCGCCCATCCGAGGTTGGCAGCGAACGGACCCCAGTCGAACGCGTTCACCGGTCCTCCATGTGCCGGTACCAGTCGGCTGCCTCGGCTCCTGTCAGGCCGCTGTCACCGGTGGCCGCCGGGCGTACGGCGAGGAACTGGTCCACGCCCATCCGCCGCTCCTCAAAAGCCAGGGCCCCACCGACCAGGTACAGCCTCCACACGCGGGCCGTCTCCTCGCCGACCAGGCCCACGAAGTCGTTCCAGCGTTCCTCCAGCGTGCGGTGCCAGGCGGTGATGGTGCGCACGTAGTGCTCGCGCAGCGACTCCACCGAGCGGACCTCCAGCCCGGCGGCTTCCAGCAGCCCGACGGTCTCCCCCATCGGCCGCATGTGCATGTCCGGGGCGATGTACGCCTCGATGAACGCACCACCGCCGGGCGCGGTCGCACCGCGGGACATCTGCTGGACCAGCACGCGCCCCTGGGGGCGGACCAGCCGGTGAAGGGCTGCGGCGAAGGCGGGGTACTCGTCGTCCCCGACGTGCTCGCCCATCTCGACGGTGGCGACCGCGTCGTAGGCGGAGCCGGTGATGTCCCGGTAGTCCTGGCACACCACCTCAACCAGGTCCCCCAACCCCCGCTCGCGCACCTGCTCCCGCACGTATGCGGCCTGTTCACGGGCCAGGGTGACGGCGGTGACCTGCGCCTTGTGCTCCTGCGCGGCATACAAGGTCAGTGAGCCCCAGCCGCAGCCGATGTCCAGGAGGCGGGCGCCGGGGACCAGGCCGAGCTTGCGGCAGATCAGCTCCAGCTTGGCTCGCTGCGCATCGGCCGGGCTTACCTCAGGGTCGGCACCGGTCCAGTAGCCGCAGGAGTACGCCATGGTCTCGTCGAGGAGCAGGCGGTAGAAGTCGTTGGACAGGTCGTAGTGGTGGCTGATCGCGGCCCGGTCGCGGGCCTTGCTGTGCAGGCCGCCGCGCAGCCGGACCTGCGAGACGGGTGCGGGCAGGCGCGGGCCGACGGCTCCGATCCGTACCGCCTCAGCCACCGCGCGCGCCCAATCGCCCGGCGAGAGCCTCGGGGCGTGCAGCCCCCGCTCTCGGACTGCGGCCCACATGGTGCGCAGGCCCTCGGCCAGGTCGCCCTCCACGTCGAGTTCCCCGGTGACGTAGGCCTGGGCGAGGCCGAGTTCGCCGGGCTGCCACAGCAGGCGGCGTAGTGCGCGCCGGGAGCGGACGACGATCACGGGGGCGTTCGCGGGGCCGGTCTCGCTGCCGTCCCAGGTGCGCAGCCGCACCGGCAGCGGGCCGCCGAGCGCGTCCTCGGCAAGGGCGGCGAGCCGGTGCGCAGCGCCGGAACGGGCGGGGGTGCGGGTGGTCGTCATCGCGCCGGGTTCTCCTTGGTGAACAGGTACTGCTGGACGTCGAGGTATCCGGAGCGGAATCCGGCCTCGGAGTAGGCCAGGTAGAAGGTCCACAGACGTCGGAAGGTCGCATCGAAGCCGAGGGCAGCGACCTCGTCGGCCTGGCCGGTGAACCGCTCCCGCCACAGCCGCAGCGTTTCGGCGTAATGCGCGCCGAAGCCGTCCCGGACGGCCACCGCCAGAGTCGTGTGGTCGCGGACGGCTTGCTCGATGGCCGTCGTGGAGGGGATCAGGCCCCCGGGGAAGATGTACTTCTGGATCCACGTATAAGTGTCCCGGGCGGCCAGCATCCGCTCGTGCGGCATGGTGATGGCCTGCAGCGCCACCAGGCCGCCCGGCGCCAGGCGCTCGTCCAGGGTGCGGAAGTACACGGGCCAGAACTCGACGCCGACGGCCTCGATCATCTCCACGCTGACCACCGCGTCGTAGGTGCCGCGGGCTTCGCGGTAGTCGCACAGTTCGATGGCTACGCGGTCGGCGTACCCGGCCTCGCGTACGCGCTCCAGCGCCAGTTCACGCTGCTCCTTGGACAGGGTGAGTGAGGTGACGTGCGCGCCGCGGGCGGCGGCCCGCAGGGCGAGTTCGCCCCAGCCCGTGCCGATCTCCAGCAAGCGGGTGCCCTCGCCGACACCGGCCAGGTCGAGCAGGCGGTCGATCTTGCGGTGCTGGGCGGCGGCCAGCAGCGACCAGTCGGCGGGGAAGCCGCGGAAGACGGCCGAGGAGTAGGTGAGGGTCTCGTCGAGGAACAGCGCGAACAGGTCGTTGGACAGGTCGTAGTGGCGGCTGATGTTGGTGCGCGACCCGTCAGGCGTGTTGCGCTGCGCGTCGGGCTGTCGCTGCGCCCACGCACCGCGCAGCCGCTGCAGCCGGGGCGGAATCAGGTTGGCCGCGTGGGCGGCGAGCACGGTGAGCGCGCCGACCAGATCGGGGGCGTCCCACTCGCCGGCCATGTACGACTCACCGAACCCGATGAGCCCGCGGGTGCCGATACGGGCGTGGAACGCCTTCGGGTCGCGCACCTCTATCAGTGGTCCGCCCGGACCGAGGGTGGCGCCGTCGGCGAACCGGACGCGCAGGGGCAGTCGCCGCAGGGCGCGCCCCACGACGGCCCCGGTGACGGCCCGCACCGGCCAGGACGCCCTGGGCACGGCGGCCACATCGGGCCAGCGCTCGGCGTCGACGGGCAGGGTTCGGGGGCCGCCGGCACGGTGGCGGGCGGCGGGACGGGGTTCGACTGTGGTCATGAAGCACTCTCCGGGGCGCGGCGGCCCGGGCGCGGCTGCACCGGCAGGCCCCGCAGAAATAGGCGGATACCGTGGAAGCGGATGGCCGCCGACACCATCAGGGTCGACCAGGGATGGCGCAGGGCCAGACGCAGCAATGCGGTCGCGGTCACATCGCGGCGCTCGCCGTGGACCGATGCGGTGAAGGGCGGGCTGTCGGGCCGCTGCAGCGTCACGGACAGTCGCAGGCGCTGACCGGGCGGCGGGAGCCGCATTTCGTAGCGGCCGTCCACCGGGTTGAACGGCGACACGTAGAAGTCCTTGGCAACCGTGGCGGTGCCGACTGCGTCGGTGTGCAGCAGGTAGGCGTGGCGCTCGCCGTAGGTGTTGTGGACCTCGGCCACCACACAGCGCAGGCCGCCGTCGGGGCCGTGACACCAGTACAGAGTCAGTGGGTTGAAGACGTACCCGAGGGACCGGGCATGTGCGAGCATCAGCACCTGGCCGCCGTGCAGGTCGATACCGTGCTCGTCCAGGAAGCCGTCGAGCGCAGCCCGGATCGACGGAGAACGCCGGGTGAAGTGGTCGCGGGCACTGAAGCGAGCGAGCGGCGTCAGTGGACGCGGCAGTACGGGCAGGTGGTCGAGGTCGACCAGCCACAGGTAGGTGCGGTGCCGCAGCGCGTACCGCTGGGGTGCCCGGCGCACATGGGTGATCGTGCACGTGTAGAGAGTCGGCGGCTCCGGCCGGGCCGGCCGCAGGGCGGACAGGGCGGTCACCACCGCACCCCCAGGGCGGCGGCGGCCTCGACACCCGAACGGCAGCCGTCCTCATGGAACCCCCAGCCGTGGTAAGCGCCCGCGAACGCGGTGACGAACGTGTTCAGTTCCGGCAGCCGCCGCTGAGCGGCAACGGACTCAGGCGTGTACACCGGATGTTCGTAGGTCATGCGAGCCAGCACCCGGGCGGGGTCGACGCGGTCCTGGCCGCCGAGGGTGACGACGTACGTCTGCAGGGTGTCGAGGCGTTGCAGCCGGTTCATGTCGTAGCTCACCCGCACCCGGTCGGCACGGGCCCGGCAGTCGGGCATCAGGTAGTTCCAGGAGGCGCGGGCCCCGCTCGCCCGCGGCAGCAGGGAGGTGTCGGTGTGCAGCAGGGTGGCGTTGCGGGAGTAGCGGAAGGCGCCGAGGACCTCCTTCTCCTCCGGGGTCGCGTCGGCGAGCAGCCGCAGCGCCTGGTCGGGATGTGTGGCGAGGACGACGTGGTCGTAGGAGGCGGTGGTCCCGTCGCCGGCGGTCACGTCCGCGCCGTCCGTGTGCCGGAGCACGGACCGTACAGGGGTGGCGGCGCGCACGTCGTGCAACCCGGCCGCGATCCGGTCGACGTACGTTTTCGAGCCGCCCGTGACGGTCCGCCACACCGGTGACCCGCTCACCGAGAGCATGCCGTGGTGGGCGAGGAACCGGAACAGATAGGCCGCCGGATATCGCAGTGCCGTCTCCGCGTCGCAGGACCACACGGCGGACACCACCGGCGTCATGAAGTGGGCCCGGAAGTAGGGCGCGAACCCTGTCTCATCGAGGAACTCGCCGAGCGTGCGCGTGTCGTCGGCGCCCGTTGCGAGGAGGCGCCGGGCGGCCCGGTGGAAGCGCGGCACCTCGGCCAGCATGCGCAGGTACGGCCCGCGCAGGGTGTTGCGCGGCTGGGCGAGCAGTCCGCGAAGGCCACGGGCGCCGGCGTACTCCAGACCGCAACCCTCGCACCGGACCGACATGCTCATCTCCGACTCCTGCGTGGCCACGTCAAGTTCGCAGAAGAGGCGCAGGAGGTTCGGGTAGGTGCGGCGGTTGTGCACGATGAAACCGGAGTCGACGCGGTGCGTGAGCCCGTCGGACGCGGTCAGGTCGTGGGTGTGGGCGTGGCCGCCCAGCCGGTCGTCGGCCTCGTACAGGGTCACGTCATGGGATTTGCTCAAGATGTATGCGGCGGTCAGTCCCGCGACTCCGCTGCCGATGACGGCCGTACGGCGCATGGCCCCACGATCTTTGCCCAGTTCCGGTTCTTCCCCGGCCTGTATCGCACCGGACGGCTTCTGCATGACTGTTCTCTCCTTCCCCGAATGTGTGATCAACGCGGCCGTGGGCCGGTCCGCGACTGAGCAGACGCGGACCGGCCCACGGGACAGCGGCCGCACGACCCCGCAACGGGGGCCGGCGGGCGCTGCGGGATGTCACATCTTGGGCATCAGGACGGCGTCGATGATGTAGACGTTGGCGTTGGCGGTCTTGACGTTGCCGCAGACGACCTTGGCGGAGTCGTTGACCGTGTAGGACTCGCCCGAGCCGGAGGTCGTCACCTTCGACTTCTCCAGCGTGTCGAAGGAGCCGTTCTCCAGGTCCTTGGGCGTGAGCTTCTGGCCGACGACGTGGTAGGTGAGGATCTTCGTCAGCATCGCCTTGTCGTTGAGGACCTTGTCCAGGGTGGCCTTCGGGATCTTCTTGAAGGCGTCGTTGGTCGGTGCGAACACGGTGATGTTCTGGGCGTTGTTGAGGGTGTCGACCAGTCCGGCCTTCTTCACCGCGCTCACCAGGGTGGACAGGGCCGGGTTGTTGGAGGCGGCGGTGGCCACCGGGTCCTTGGCCATGCCGTCGAAGGAGCCGGCACCGTTCTTCGGCACGGAGGCACAGGCGGGGCCGAAGGGCTGGTCCATGCTGTTCATGTCGCCGCTGGGGCTGGCCATGTCGTCGCTGCTCTTGGTGGCCGGGGCCGAGGCCTTGTTGGAGGAGTCGGACTTGCCCGAGTCACTGCTGCCGCTTGAGCAGGCGGTCAGGGCGAGGGGGAGCACGGCAGCGGCGGCGAAGAGGCCTGCGGTACGGCGGATACGGGTGTTCATCATGTTCTCCTGTTGAACGGTGCAGCATTGAGCTGCGTATCGGGGTTGTGGGCAGAGTGGTTCGGGGGAGGGCACGGGGCCCTTGGAGTGGGGCCGGCGGTCACTCGACGGTGACGACCACCGAGTGCCAGCCGCTGGCGCCGTCGGGAATGGTGCGGGTCCGTTGGTCCGTCTGCACCTGGCCGGTGCGGTCGGTGGCGCGGACGGTGAGGGTGTGGCCGCCTTTGGTGGCCTGCCAGGGGAGCGACCACTGGCGCCAGGTGTCGCGGGTGTCCTCGGCCGCCAGGTGGGCTTCGTGCCAGGGGCCGTCGTCGATACGGACTTCGACCTTGTCGATGCCGCGGTGCTGGGCCCAGGCGACCCCGGCGACCATCACCGTGCCGGCCTTGGGCCGTGCGAACGGTTTGGGGGTGTCGATCCGCGACTCGGTCTTGATCGGTGCTTTGCGGGCCCAGCCGCGCTTGACCCAGTACGGGTCGTAGGAATCGAAGGTGGTGAGCTCGATGTCCTCGATCCACTTGCAGGCAGAGACGAATCCGTACAGGCCGGGGACGACCATCCGGACCGGGAAGCCGTGGTCGAAAGGAAGCGGCTCGCCGTTCATGCCGAGGGCGAGTATCGCGTCACGGCCGTCCATGACGTCCTCGACCGGGCTGCCGATCGTCATGCCATCCACGGACCGGGACACCATCTGATCCGCTCGGCCGCCTCGGGACGGAGGCTTCACCCCGCATTCGGCGAGCAGATCGGCCAGCCGGACGCCGATCCAGCGGGCATTGCCCACATAGGGGCCGCCGACCTCGTTGGAGACGCAGGTCAGGGTGATGTCCCGCTCGATCAGCTCCCGGCCCAGCAGGTCGTCGAAGGAGTAGCTGGCCGGACGGCGTACGCCCTTGCCGTGGATGCGCAGCCGCCAGGCGGTGGCGTCCACCTTGGGCACCACCAGCGCGGTGTCCACCCGGTAGAAGTCCTTGTTCGGGGTCACGAAGGGACTGATGCCGTCGATGCGCAGTCCGGCCCTCTTCGGTACCGGTTGCGCCGGCGACCCGGGATTGGGCAGCACGACCTTGTTACGTGAGGCGATGGCGTCCTTGCCGTGCGAGGCGTTCAGGGACCGTCCGACCGCGCCAACCGCGGCGGAGGCCGCTGCGGCGGATGCGGCCGCGAGGACGAATCCCCGCCGGTCCCAGCCTGCGGAGGCAGCACTTGCCGCTTCCTCGCTCACGGCGTCTGGCTCCCCGGCCGTCGATCGGGCAGGCGCGGTGAGGCGGCCCACCAGGACGTACAGAAGCAGAGCCCCTGCAACGGCTCCTACGACGGAGGGCAGCGCGTCGGTGAGGCTGGTGGAGTCGGGCCGACTGAGGGCGGCCGCCGCCCCGATGACCCCGAAGAGAAGGACCCCGGCGGCTCCGACCCGCCTAAACCGCACCGTCAGCGCACCCAGCACCAGGGCCAGCACGGCCAGCACGGCCAGGATGCCGAGCTGCAGCACGAGCTTGTCGTTGGTGCCGAAGTGGCGGATCGCCCAGTCCTTGACCGGAGCGGGCGTCGCGTCGATGGACGCGCCGCCCACCGCGATGACCGGACTGGACTGCGGGCGCAACCCCGCCGCGACCAGTTCGGCCACCGCCAGCGCGGCGAACCCGGCCAGTGCCCCGCTCAGCGCACCCAGCGCCAGGAGCGACCAACCCGGTCGTACTCGCTGATCCTTCTCTTCGTCCCTCACGCAGGGAATCCGGTTCTGCCCGCCGGGCGGATTGGTCCCAGACCTGATCAGGTGAAAAGAGATCTCGGACCAATCCACCCCTCATTCCGTAACGGATTACGCAGTTGAGTTCCGGACATCGCCGTCCCCGCTGCACCGGGGAACAGGTGCAACAGCCTGTCGGAGGGTGCCTGAGCAGGGGCTCAGGCGCCCTCGGAGAGGTCTGCCGTGGTGGCGTCGATGCGTCACATGCCGGTGTTGACGCAGGCGTTGCCGAAGGTCGGGTTCAGCAAGCCGATCACGTCGACGGTGTTGCCGCAGGCGTTGACCGGGATGTCGACCGGGACCTGAACCACGTTGCCGGACAGAACACCGGGCGAGCCGATCGCAGCCCCCTGCGCGCCGCTGTCGGCCGACGCAGCCGCCGCGCCACCGAGCACCACCGCGCCCGCAGCCGCTACCAGACCCGCACCCCGCATCACCCGAGACCGCAGAAGAGTCATGTTCACGTGCCTTTCCTCCTCGTTGCGGCGGCATTCGCCGCCGGCCGGCCGCGTGCCGCGACCAGGCAGCCGTAATCCGCTGCCGCCCTGCGCGCGGACTGCTCAAAACGGCCTGGATCACCCGATCGCGCTACACAGCGGCTATGGCGCGGCCGTCCAGCCCGAGAGTCGCTGCCTGCAAGCCCCCTGATACCGCCAGCCGCATCCGTGTCCGCTGTCACGCGCCTGTCGAGGACATCCGCACACGGGGCCGAACAGCCGGGCCGCGCTCAGGGGCGATCACGCATCTGTGCGGCGGTCGTCCGGCCGCGGCATCGGGTTGCCGCCGCACCCGTGTCCCGACAGATGCCGACGCGCACCAAGCCTTTTCCGCGACAGCTGCGGATTCTCTGCGCGAGATGTCACTGCGACAGTGGTTCCCCGGGAGGAAGGCATCGTGTCGGTTGTGCGAGAACAGGGCGGCAATTCGGCAACGTCGGCGTTGTGGTTGCGGCACTGCCCGCAGCAGCCGCGTGCGGCAATCATTACCCTGCACGGAGGACGAGCGGAGGGCTACCAGACGTCCCAGCCCTGGCACCTGGCGGCACTGAGGATGCGCCCCATACTCCGCGCAGCGGCCTCCGCCATGCCCCTCGACGAGCTCGTTCTGTCCCACGTGCGCTACCGGCACCGCGGCTGGAACCAGGATGACCCCCTGAACGACACCTACCGCGCACTCGGCGCGCTGCAGCAGATCACCGGGCCGGTGCCGACCATCCTCATCGGGCACTCCATGGGAGGCAGGGCAGCCCTCCGGGCAGCCTCTCACCCACAGGTCGACGGAGTCCTCGCACTCGCACCCTGGCTGCCGCCAAACGAACCCGCCACGCAGCTGAGCGGCAAGCGGACCGTCGTGGTACACGGTGAACGCGACCGGATCACCAGCCCCCACGACTCCGCCGACTACATCAAACGGGCCCGCACGGCCGGAGCCCGCGCCGGCATCATCCTCATCCGCAACGGCGACCATGCCATGCTCCGCAGCTCCCGCCTCTGGCACCGCACCGTCACCACTCTGGTCACCGACCTCCTGCGCCCGGACGAGCAGCCCTCCGGCCTGGCCGCCGCCAGCTACGCAGCAACCGCCCCTCTCATGCTGTAGCCGCCACAAACGCATCTACGACCCGGGCGACATGGGAGCGATGGTCTTCGCCGTCCTGGCCGCCGCCGCGCCGATCGAGCGCAACTACATCCGCTAGAAGACCCTCGAGGGCCAGCACGCCGCCGCCAAGGGCAACCAAGTCGGACGGCCGAAGGCCATCGACGACGACACGCTCCTCTTCGCCCGCGCGCTCAAGGACCGAGGCGTCCCCGTCCCCGAGATCGCGAAGAAGCTTGACCATCAAGACGGGCAAGAACGCGGGCCATCACCCCTCGGTCGCGTCGGTCTACCGCGCGCTCGCCGAAGCGGAGAGGCCGAGGCACCGGCACGGCCGGAGATCATCGCCCCGCGCCGGCCCCCACGGGGTGGACCTCACCAGCCCCGGCAGCGGCACCGAGCCCGAGCTGCTGGAACGCCTCACCCGGCAGGTCCTCGGTCCCAGCGCAGGTGACGTGGTGGACACGCTCGTTGAACAGACCGAGGACGGGACAGACGACGTCGTGGCGGCGCTGCTGGCGCAGGCCCGCGGCGGAAGGGAAGGCGAGTGATCCCCGCCCCTGACCGGATGAAAAGGCGGCGCGGCACAGCTCGGCGCGCTTCCCGGACAGGTCAACCCCTTGGGGGCGTACGGCGCCGAGGAGCGCGATCCTGGAGACATGGACGTCTGTCAGAGCTTTGAGGTGGGCCGCGAGCCGGTAGGCAGCGCGTCAGGGTCACCATCTTGCTGGTCGACGACCCCAGCGGAGACCAGGCCGGCCGCCTGCTGTGCCCGTTCCTGGGCGGCCAGGTCGCGGGCCTCGGCGATCTCCTCGCTTCCTTCGAAGACGCCCGAGACGGATATGAGGGTGCCGTCCAGCGCCCGCTGGCCCTCGCCCTCTCCAGCCAGGTCCATCCAGCCGACCTCACCTCCGAAGCGCTCAACGATACCCACCCGCTTACCTCCAAATCGTTACCGCACGCATCGTCTCGGACTTCGGCTCATGTGTGACCTTCCTGTGCACGCTCGGCAAGTTCGGCTTCGAGGTCGCCGATGCGGGTCTCCGCGTGTCTGAGGTTTGCGCGGCAGCCTTCGAGTCGTTCCTGCAGAGCCCGGTGCTCTTGTGTCACCTGGCGGATGCGGCGCTTCAGGGTGGCGTTCTCGGTGACCACGGCCTGGACCGATTCACCATTGACGGTGGTCGATTCCGTGTCGCGGAGCTGGCCCATGAGCACCCCGATGTGGGTGCGTTGGGCCCGGATCCGGCCAGCTCTGTCATGCTCCATTGACCGTTCAGCTGAGCAGGCCAAGTTTGTGCGCCCGTGCCACGGCTGCGGCGCGGTCGGAGACGTTGAGTTTCCCGTACACGTGCTGTAGGTGCGACTTGACGGTGGTCACACCCACGAAGAGCCGGTCGGCGATCTCAGGTGCGGAAAACCCTTCTGCCGTGAGTGCCAGGACTTCGGCCTCACGAGGGGTCAGCACTGGCTCACTCGCGTGTTGGCGGCGGCGGATCTCGGCGGCCAGACCCGTCTGCATCGACGACGGGATGACCGTGTGTCCGCGGGCGACGGAGAGGATCGCCTCGCAGAGCTCCGAGGCGGGTGAGACCTTCGGCAGGTACGCCCGGGCACCGGCTTCAATGGCCCGGTAGACGGTGCTGCTATCGTCGAAGGCGGACACGATCACGAAGTGCGTCAGCACCGCTTCTCGCGCCGCGGTGCTCAGCACGTCGATGCCGTCCATGTCCGGGAGTTTCAGGTCGACTACGGCGACAGCCGGACGCAGCGAGCGCACCATCGCCAGAGCACCTGAACCGTCCGCGGCCTGGCCGACGACGCTGAGGCCGCCGTAAGCCTCCATTGCCCGGGCGAGACCTTCCCGGTAGATGGGGTGGTCGTCGGCGACAATGACGGTCACCTGCTCGGCCGGGTGCCCTTCGTCGGTGTGCTCGCCGTTCACATCGCCTCTCTTGTCAGGATCGACCCGATGATACGCAGGAAGTCGGGGATGTCGAAGGGTTTGGTGACGTACCCGGCGGCACCCGCGCGCATCAGCCGCTGCTGCTGCGCCGGGATGGCGTCGGCCGACAGGACCACAACCGGAATCCGGCAGGTGCGCGGGTCTGACCGCAGTCTGGCGAGCACGTCCTCCCCGTCGATGTCGGGTAGGTGCAGGTCGAGAAGGATCAGGTCCGGAAGGTGCGCGGAGGCGAGCTGCACGCCGAGTTCCCCCTGGACGGCGTGGATCAGCCGCGGCCTGCCGACCCGCTCCAGGATCCTGCGGATCAGCTCCAGGTTGGCCTGGTTGTCCTCCACATAGAGGATCTGGGCGGTGTTTAGGTCCAGCTCCGGGCCGGGCCGGTCGGCGGGTGGCCCGGCCTGCACGGCCCCGCCGGCGTCCGGGCGCGGTTGCGAGGTTGTCGGCAGCTCGACGTAGAAGACGCTGCCCCGGCCCTTCACTGTTCGCTCGACGCCCAGCGTGCCGCCCATCAGGCCGATCATGCTGCGGGCCAGGGCGAGCCCTAGACCGGTGCCTTCTTCGGGCTGGTCGGGGTTGGGGGCGAGCCGCTCGAAGGGGAGGAAGATCCGCTCGATGTCGCCCGGATCCATGCCCAGCCCGGTGTCCATGATGCGGATCCGGGCGCGGTCCGCGGAGGTGGCGACGGACACGGTCACCAGGCCGCCGGGACGGTTGTACTTCACCGCGTTCATGAGCAGGTTGAGCAGGACCTGCTTGAGGCGCTGGTAGTCGGCCAGGACGAAGGTGAAGAGTCCGCCGTGGAAGTCCCGGGCGAGCTCCACCTGGCGTTCGGCGGCCAGGGGTCGGACCAGTTCCATCGCCTCGTTGACCGGGTCGCAGATGTGCACCGTCGCGATGGCGAAGCGCTGCTTTCCCGCCTCGATGCTGGAGATTTCCAGGATCTCGTTGATCACGGCCAGGAGATGTCGTCCCGCGCTCATGATCCGGTCGACGGAATCGCCGGCCGGTGGCGCGAGGGACTCCAATTGCAGCAGCTGGCCGAAGCCTAGGATCGAATTCAGTGGCGTCCGCAGTTCGTGGCTCATTCGCGACAGGAAGTCGCTCTTGGCCCGGTTTGCGCGCTCGGCCTCGTCGCGGGCCTCGCGGACGGCGGCCTCGGCGCGATTCCGCTCGCTGATGTCGGTGGAGATCCCGCCGACGCCGTACAACGATCCGTCCGCGTCGAAAATGGGGAATTTGAGGGACAGCCACATGCCCCAGCCGTCATGCGCGCTGGGAATCGGCTCCTCGAACTCCATGGGGTTTCCCGAATTCTGGACGACGCGGTCGTCCGAACGGTAGATCGATGCGATGGGAGAGGGCCAGAGATCGAAGTCGGTTTTGCCGATCGCTGATTCGCGCCTGATTCCGAGTACCCGCTCGTAATGCCTGTTGATGAACACGTACCGCCCGTCGAGCCGCTTCAGGTACATCAGCGCAGTGACGTTGTCGGCCATTTCCTGGAGGCGTTTCTCGCTTTCCCGCAGGGCGCGTTCGGCGGCCTGCGCGTGCGCCTGGCCGTGTGCGTGCACGGCCAGCAGAGCCGTCCGCCAAGACCCGGCCAGGACGGCGGTGCCCGCTTCCGTGCCGGGCCGCGGGCTGCCGGGCAGGGTGGTCACCGCGATGGTGACCGCAACCGGGTCCTGGCCCGCCCGGTGGCACTGCGCGGGGACGGACTCCGGCTCCTCGCAGTAGCGGGCGGTCGCCGCGCGGATCGCGTCCAGCGCGCTCTGGTCGGGGACCAGCACCTCGAGCGAGGCACCGGCCAGATCGTCCCGGTCGCGGCCGACCAGAGCGCGCAGCGCGCGGTTCGCGTCCCGGATGACCAGTTCGCCCGCCGGGCCCGCGTCGACCCGCGCCATCGCGGCCGGCAGGTGCTCGAAAAGCACCGCGTCCGAGGGAGCGCCGGCGGCGTGGCCGGAGCGGGCGACCGGCTCTCCGATCGCCCCCGGCGAGGGCGGAAGGTGAATTTCCCGCACGGTGCCTCATCTCGCGTCATCGCCTTGCCCGCGAGGAATCCCGGGGCATCCGGATGCCGGTGCCCGAGCCGGCAAGGACCGTCCCACTGTGCGACCAGCGCAGGCCCCTGTCCAGCGGTGTCCTGGCAGGCACCGGTTCATCCGGCGTCCGTGCGGCCACTCTCCTCCGACAGGAGGAGGAGCCTTCTCCTCCTGTTGTCCGTACGACTCGACGATGGCCGCCCTGCGGTCGTCGAGCACACTCGGGACATCGGAAACGGCCGACGGCGCCGAACACCATCGCTCCTGCCTATCGCAACCGTGAGCAACCAGGTTTCCGCACATCGCCCCCGAGACGGCTGAGGAAAACTCATGAAGGAACTCGCAAGAGAGGCGTCGGCAGACAGACCGGCGCCCGCGCCAACCGCCCGAGCACCGCTCGATGTCACTTTCACGGACGACCCGCGGGTCGTCAAAGAGGCGGCGACCGAGGACTACTCGGTCCATGTGATGCCCCGCACCTGGCGCAGCGGCCGCATGTCGCTGCTCATGGCGTTCGGCTCCATGTTCTCGGCGATGTTCTGGCTGTATGTGGCGGCGACGGTCGCCGCGGTCGCCGGAACCGCGAACGCCGTCATCGGCATCGTTTTGACGTGCCTGACCAAGGGCGGGATGAATTTCTTCCTGGCCCGTTACGCGAGCCGTTCCGGCCTCACGGTCGCCCTGCTGTCGCGCCGGATATTCGGATACGCCGGAGCGGTGCTGGCCCCGCTCATCTTCGCGGCGACGGCGCTCTACTACGGAGTCTTCGAAGGGTCCATCGTCGCGGTCGCCCTGCAGAACTTCGTCGGCGGCGGGGACATTCGCCTGTGGTACCTCTTGGTGGTCCTGTACAGCGTGCCGCTGATCCTCGGTGGCGTCCGCACCTGGCTCGACAAGCTCAACGGCCTACTGCTGCCCTTCTACGTCATCGGCCTGGTCGCCCTCGTCGCGGTGGCGAGCAGCCGGCACCCAGCCTCGATCAGCCTGCCGAACCCGCACGCCGACCTCGCCGGTCCCGGCTGGTTGTGGGCCTTCAGCGTGTACATGGGCGTCTACATCCTCATGATGTACACGGTCGACTTCGCCCGCTTCGGCAAGGCGAAGGACGAGACCTTCCACGGGATCGTCACCTTCGGCCCGGTCTTCTACCTGCTCACCTACCTTGGCACCGGGCTCGTCGGCATCTTCGTGGCAGCCACCGTCCCGGGCGTCCTGGGCACGCGGGGCATCACCGAGACCGGCATCGTCGAGGCGGTCATCAGGACGCTGGGGCTGGCTGGCCTGCTGCTGCTCGTCGTGAGCCAGACCCGCATTAACAGCGCCAACCTCTACCTCGCCTCGACCAATCTCGAGGCGCTCGCCTCTAGGGTGCTGCGGGTCAGGCTGCCCCGGATCGCGTGGGCCGTGGTCGCCGGTGTCCTCGTCTACGCGCTGATGCTCACCGACGTACTGTCGTACCTACTGCGCGCGCTCAACTGGCAGGGCGTGTTCGTCGTCGCCTGGGTCGCGATCGCCCTGACCCACCTCGTGCTGCACCGTCGAACCGAGGGCACCCTGCCCGAGTTCCGCCCGGGGCGGCTTCGGCCCGTGACCCCCGCCGCCGCAGTGTGGTTGGTCGTCTCGGTCGCCGGCATCCTCCTCGTCGAGCTGGGCGGGCCGTTCGGAGCCACCTGGTCCGCGCCGATCACCTTCCTCCTCAGCGCCGCCGGCTACGCCCTCGTAGCGCGGTTCGACGCGCTGCTGCGCCGGGCCCACGACCCTCGCGAGGAGGTGGCGGACGCCTGGAAGGCGCGCATTAAGTGCCACGTCTGCGACCGCTCCTACACGGCGATCGAGATGGACCGGGACCCCGCCGCCGACGGCCGGGCGATCTGCGCCGGCTGCGCCACCGCCAGCCCGTCCTTCTACCGGGCGGCCCGTGCCGAGGCCGCCACCACCCGGGAGGCCCTGCGGTGATCCCGCTCTGCCGCACCGCCGAGATCCCGGAGTCCGGGAGGCTCCCAGTCACAGTCGAAGGGCTCCCCGAGCTCCTGGTGTGCCGGGTGGGTGACGCCATCCACGTCGTCTCCAACCTGTGCAGCCATGGCGCCTCGGCCCTCTCCGACGGCCGGATGCTCGGCTGCGAGATCGAGTGCGAACTCCACCAGGGCCGCTTCGACGTCACCACCGGCCAAGCCACCCGTCGCCCGGCGAAGAAGCCCATCGCCACCTATGCGGTCGTCGTCGAGGACGGAGTGGTCCTCCTCAATGACGCCACCGACCCGCGGGCTCCGGACGGCCGGGTGGCCGCACCGACCGCCCAATGACGGCGCATTCGGGCTCTCATCCTGGGACCGAACCGAACAGCGCGACGACCGCGCACAGTTGAAGGAGAATCACCGTGACAGAACTGGACGACCGTCCAAGCGTCTCCACGCCCGAGCCGGACACCGACCACGCCACCCGCCACTGGGCGGAGCGCTTCCCGGAGCTGGGCACCGGGCCCATCTCCACCGACCGCTTCATCTCCCGGGAGTTCTACGAACGGGAGCGCGAGCTGGTCTTCCGCAAGACCTGGATCAACGTCGGCACCGTCCGGGACTTCCCCGCCGACGCCGCGTTCTTCGTGCGGGACATCGACGTCCTCGGCGTCTCGCTGCTCATCGTCCGCGACGAGGACGGGAGGATCCAGGCGTACCAAAACGTCTGCGCGCACCGCGGGAACAAGCTGATATGGGAGAAGGACGGCGCCTGCCCCCGGATGTTCGCATGCCGCTTCCACGGCTGGGGCTACGGCTCCAAGGACGGCGCGCTGGACTTCGTGCCCGACGAGGACCAGTTCTACTTCCCCAACCGCAACGAGCTCGGTCTGACGCCCGTCACCACCGACACGTGGAACGGCTTCGTCTTCGTCCACATGATGGAGCAGCCCCCGCAGACGCTGCGCGAGCACCTCGGCCCGCTGGCCGACCGGCTCGACGACTTCCCGTTCGAGCGGCTCTCCCTGGAGTACCGCTACGACGTGCCGGAGAAGAACAACTGGAAGATCGCGATCGACGCGCAGAACGAGATCTACCACGTGCCGATGCTTGCGCCGCTGCACCGGTTCCTCTCCGGCGGCGCCTTCCACACCAACGATGACGGATACACGCGCATCGCCGACTTCCAGCGGTTGGGCCTTCACTCGGTCTACACCTCGAAGTCCGACCCCGACTTCCCGGACACCGCGAGCGGCAACGCTCACGCCGCCGCGCACCCCGCGTTCGGGGAGCTGATCCTGCCCATAGACACGCCCTTCGCGTTCCACGTGGTGTTCCCGAACCTGGTGATCGCGTTCTTCAACAACTCGATGTTCACCTACAACTTCTGGCCCAGCGCGGTGGACCAGACGACCTGGGAGATACGACTGCATTACCCGGAGCCGGCCAGCCTCGGCGAGCGCGTCCTGGTCGAGCAGGCCAAGTGCCGCTTTCGTGACCTGCTGTGCGAGGACCAGGCGGGTCACCAGGCCCTGCACGTCGGGCTCAAGTCCCGCGCCCGGGACGAATTCGTCCTCGGCGAGCAGGAGGTCCAGATCCGCGCCTTCCACACGACCCTCGACCACGTCATGCAGCGAGGTGCCTGATGACCACATCCACGCCTACCGTCACCCTTCCCGCGGGCTTCGGTGACCTCGAACGCTTCACCGACTGGCTGCTGCCCGACGAGCGCGCCCGCATCGAGGCCCGACTGACCCACCCCTACGCCGACTCCAAGGCGTTCTACGACGCCATGCTCGCCGCCGTACCGCGGTTCATGCCGTACCTGCTCGGCAGAATCACCGAGGACGCGGACCACGCCGACCGTAACCTCCTCCAACTGGTTCTCGCCTACGTCGAGATCGCCAACGCAGTTGAGATCTACGGCCAGAGCGAGATCCCCGACGGTGCCGACCTGCGGCTGTTCATCTCGGTGTTGAGCGACCGTGGCTGAGCGGCGGAACTCGGGATTCGTCACCGGCGGCGGATCGGGGATCGGGCGAGCCGCCTCGATCGCCCTCGCTGCCGACGGGTTGGCCGTCGCCATCGCGGATGCCGACCGGAAGGCCGCCGAGGACACCGCCGCACAGATCCGGGACGCGGGCGGCCGGGCGACAGCGCTCGTCGTGGACGTCACCGACTGGGAGGCGCTGAACGACGCGGTCGCGGCGACGGTCCGTGAACTCGGGCCGCTGATCGCGGCGGTGAACAGCGCGGGTATCCAGGGCGACCTGGCCCCGATCGTGGAGTGCACCCTGAAGAACTGGGAGCGCACCCTCGCGGTCAACCTCACCGGGACGTTCCTGGCGATGCAGGCCGAGATCGAGGCGATGACGCGCTCCGGCGGCGGCTCGATCGTCAACCTGGCCTCCAACTTCGGCCTGGTCGGCAAGCAGCGGATCCCCGCGTACTGCGCCAGCAAGCACGGTGTCGTCGGTCTGACCAAGGCGGCGGCACTCGACTGCGCCGCCCAGGGGATCCGGATCAACGCCGTCTGCCCCGGCCCGGTCGACACGCCCCTGCTCCGCGGCATCGCCGACGGGGCCGGGGCCCGGGGTACGGCGATGCGAGCCGAGGTGGAGGCAAGCGTGCCGCTGGGCCGGGTCGGGGGACCGGACGAGATCGGCCGCGCCGTCGCCTTCCTCTGCTCCGACGCCGCGTCCTTCATCACCGGCGCCGCCGTACCGGTCGACGGTGGCTTCGTCACCGGCTGACCACGCCGCCACACCAGCCCACGAGATCCGCGAAAGGAGGACCACATGAGCGACGCCGCACTCGACCTCAAGGTCAGCTGGCTCGAACGAGTCGCCGACGAGGTCCTCGCCGTCACCCTGGCCGACCCCGACGGCGGCAGTCTGCCTCCGTGGAAGCCCGGCGCCCACGTCGAGGTCGTCCTGGGGGAGCACATCCGCCACTACTCGCTGTGCGGGGATCCGGTCGATTCCGACGCCTACCGCCTCGGCATCCTGCGCGAGCCCACCGGCCGCGGCGGATCGGCGTACGCGCACGAGACCCTTCGCGTCGGGCACCGCCTGGCCGTCGGGTGGCCGAGGAACCAGTTCCCCTTGGTCAGGGGCGAGCGCTATGTGTTCGTCGCCGGCGGTATCGGCATCACGCCGCTGCTTCCCATGATCGAGCAGGTGGACAGGGAGGGGCTCCCTTGGCGGCTGGTCTACGGCGGCCGACGGCTGTCCGCCATGGCGTTCGTCGACGAGCTTGAGCGGTACGGCGACCGCGTCCAGCTGTGCCCGCAGGACCTCTACGGCCACCCAGACCTAGCGGTGGCGATGGACGTCCCACCGGGTACCAGGATCTACGCGTGCGGCCCGGAGCCCCTCCTTCAGGCGGTGCAGCGGCAGGGCCGGACTCTGAAGGGCAGCACCGTCCACCTGGAGCGCTTCGCGCCCCGCGCGGACATCTCGGCAGCCCCGGCCACCGAGTTCGAGCTCGTCTGCGCCGCCTCGGAACGCCTGCTCACCGTCCGCGCCGACGAGACGATGCTCGACGCGATGCTACGCGCCGGCATCGACGTCAACCACGACTGCCGCCAGGGCACCTGCGGCACCTGCGAGCTCGAAATCCTCGCTGGAGAAGCGCTTCACCTCGACTCGGTCCTCGAGCCGGACGACTCCGAGCGCAACACTCTCATCTTCCCGTGCGTGTCCCGGGCCGCCGGACGACGACTCGTCGTCGACGCCTGACCGCCTCTCTCCCGGCGACCCGTACCACTCATCCCGAAGGGACATCACACGTCATGATCCGTCACGTCTTCCTCTGGCAGGTCGCGGCCGGCCACGACAACGACGCCGTCGTGGAGCTGCTGAACCGGCTCTCCACTGAACTCGACTTCATCGACTCCTGGAGCCTCGGATCCCACGCCGGCGAGCCGAACGACAACGGAGACCCCTGGGACGGCGCGCTGATCAGCGACTTCCGCTCCTGGGACGACCTGGAACGCTACTCCACAGCCCCGGTCCACCTCGAGGTGGTCGAGAAACTGCTGCCCATGGTCCGCAGCCGCGCCGTCGTCGACTTCGAGGTGGACGCCTGATGGCCCGGATCGCCGACATCAAGGTCGCCACCAGCCCGTACGGGCCCGATGACCAGCTCGGGGCGCTCAACCTGATGACGCCTCAGTCGAAGGCGACCGTCATGTCGCGGGCCGACGCGTCGACGGTCTACGACCTGAGCGTCGACTACTTCATCGGCATGCCGAGCTTCCAGGCCGCCGGCGACCCCTCGTACCAGATCTTCATGAGCCACACGCCGGACGGCACCGTCGTCGACGACCTCAATGGCGTGGGCGGCGACGTCAACCGACGGGTCTGCTACTCCGGGGACGTGGTGTTCATGTACACCCACACCGGGACGCACATCGACGCCCTCAACCACTTCGGTATCGACGGCAAGATCTACAACAACTTCGAGGCGTCCGAACACCTGGGCAGCCGGCACTGGACCAAGGGTGGCGCCGAGCAGATCCCGCCGATCGTCGCCCGCGGGGTGCTGATCGACGTGGCGGACCTGCACGGCGTGCCCTGCCTCCCACCCTCCTATGCGATCACCGTAGACGACTGCCGCCAGGCCCTGCAGAAGGCTGGGCTCGAACTGCGGCGCGGCGACGTCGCGTTGGTACGGACGGGCCGGATGGCGTTCTGGCCGGACGCCGCCAAGGTGCTCGGGGACCCGCCCGGGCTGAGCCTGGAGGCATGCCGCTGGCTGACGGAGCAGGAGATCATCGCCGTCGCGGCCGACCAGGAATGCGTCGAGGTCGGGCCGTCCCAGCACAAGGACAACTGGCTGCCGGGGCACTGCCACTTCCTCGCCGAGGCGGGTGTGCCGATGATCGAGCTGGTGAACCTTGAGGAGCTGTCCCGGGACAAGGTGACCGAGCTGTGCTTCGTCGCCGCCCCGATCCGGCTGCGGGGTGCCTCGGGGGCGCCCGTACGGCCGATGGCCATGCCGCTCCTGCAGTAGCGGACCGAGCCGCCTCCCCACGCAGCGTGTATGCCGTCTCGACGGGCGCGGGCACCCGGGGCAAGTCGATCGCCCCGGTCCCTGCGCCGGTCTGCGAGAGCCTCCAGGAGACCGCCATGCCCTGCGTCGCAGGACCCAGGAACGACAACTCCGACCGACAGGACTCGTATGCGTATCGCTCTGGCCCAGATCGTCTCCACCCCCGATCCGGCGCACAACCTGCGGCTCGTCGCGGATCAGGCAAGGAAGGCGGCCGCCGCCGGGGCCCGGCTCGTGGTGTTCCCCGAGGCGACGATGTGCTGCTTCGGCACCGAACTCAGACGGGTGGCAGAGCCGCTCGAGGGAGCGTGGGCCGAAAGCGTGCGGAAGATCGCGGCGGACACCAATGTCACGGTGGTCGCAGGCATGTTCACGCCTGCGGCCGACAGGCGCGTGCACAACACATTGCTCGCCACCGGCAACGGCGTGGAAGCGGCGTATCACAAGATCCATCTATACGACGCCTTCGGCTTCACCGAGTCCGACACGGTCGCCGCCGGGAGGGATCCGGTGACCATCGAGGTCGACGGTGTCACCGTCGGCCTCGCCGTCTGCTACGACCTGCGGTTTCCCGGCCTCTTCCAGGCCTTGGGCGACTTGGGCGCGCGCGTCATTGTCGTGGCGGCCTCCTGGGGGGCCGGCCCGGGCAAGCGCGAGCAGTGGGATCTCCTCGTCCGGGCACGGGCTCTGGATTCCACCTCATTCGTCGCGGCCTGCGACCAGGGCGAACCGGCGACGATCGGCCTGGTCGCGGGTACCGCTCCTACCGGCGTCGGAGGGAGCGCGGTGGCCGGCCCACTGGGCGAGCTGCTCGGTCAGCTCGACGGGCATCCCTGCCTGCTGCTGTGCGACCTGGACCTGCGCGAGGTCGAGGCCGCCCGCGCCGTGGTGCCGGTGTTGGCCAACCGCAGATGGTGAGCGCGTTCGGTCCAGCAGGCGAGGGCTCCGGCTAGGCCGTACGGCAAGGTCGGAGCCCTGGGCGTTGACCCCGGATGTTGGACACGGGCTTATGCGGCTTGGGGAAGTGTAGTTGACGGTTCGGTGAAGAGGTTTTCGTAGGCGAGTGGGGAGCGTTGTCCGAGGCGGGAGTGACGCCTTCGGGTGTTGTAGCGGCTGGCCCAGCGGAAGGCCGCGAGCCGCGCCTGTCGTGCGGTGGACCACGCCTTCGCGCCCTTGAGCGTCTCCCGCTTCATGGACGCGTTCCAGCTCTCGGCGGCGGCGTTGTCCGCCGAGCTCCCGACGGCGCTCATGCTCCTGGTCACCCCTGCGGCGGTGCAGGCGGCGGCGAACGCGGCACTCGTATATTGCGATCCGTGATCGCTATGAAAAATGGCGCCGTTGAGGCTGCCGCGGGTCCGCTCGGCCGCCGCCAGGGCGTCGATGACGAGCTCGGCCCGCATGTGATCGGCGATCGCCCACCCGGCCAGTCGACGTGAGCACAGGTCGATGACCGTCGCCAGATACAGCGGCTTCGCCCCGGTCACCGGCAAGTACGTGATGTCGCCGACGTATTTGGTGTTCGGCACCTTCGCGGTGAAGTCCCGGCCGATGAGGTCGGCGGCCTTCTCCGCTGTGGGGTCGGGGATGGTGGTGCGGTGCTTCCTGCGCAGCCGCAGGCCGGCGAGCCCGATGCCGCGCATGACGCGGGCGATGCGCTTGTGGTTCACGAGCTCGCCGCCGTCGCGGAGCTCGGCGGTGATCCTCGGGACGCCGTAGGTGCCGTCCGAGGCAGCGTGGGCGGTGCGTATCCGGTCCGCGAGCTTGGCGTCGGCGACCTGGCGGGCGGCCCGGTCGGGCGCGGTCTTGCGCCAGTAGTAGAAGGTGGAGCGGGCGATCCCGACGATGGCGCACAGCCGCTTCACGCCGTAACGGCGCTGGTGGTGGTCAACGAACTGGCAGCGGTTCACCAGCGCGTCTCCCCGGCGAAATACCGGGCCGCCTTGCGGAGAGTCGCGCTCCTCCTCCAGCTCACGGATCCTCTTGCGCGCGGCGACGAGTTCGGCCTCCACCGAGTTCTGGGCCTGGACCGGAGCGGCGGCCCGCGCTACCGAGTGGGCGCCGGGACGCCGTCCGTCAGCGGCGCGGATCCAGTTGCGCAACGTCTCGGTGTTGACCCCGAGGTCCTCAGCGACCGACTTGATCGTCGCCCCCGGACGCGAGCGATACAACGCGACCGCGTCCGCCTTGAACTCGGCGGGATAGTGCTTCATTGCCATCTGTACGGGACTCCTGACCACCCAGACCATCAAGATCCAAGTGTCTCTGGTGTCCAAGATCCGGGGTCAGGGCCCGAAGCCGGGTAACCCTCATCGACGGACTCCTCGCCGCCGTTATGGCGGGTCTGGCACTCAACACGGCGTTCGGCTGGTGGTGGGCCGACCCGCTCGCCGGCTACATCCTCGTGCACTACGCGGCCCGCGAAATCCGAGAGATCTTCTCCCACCAGCGCTGATATCCCAGGCAGGCCGTCAGCGCAGGGGTGCGACCGACACGCCCGCAGTACACATTCATACCGAGGACGTACGCAGGACACGGACCGGAACCATCGGAAGCGTGTTGAGACGGAGCCGGATTGATCAACGGGGATAGAGCCAGCCGGCTTGTTGCGGGTGACGATGTCGCTGTCGCCGGTGACGACCTTGACGGTGACGCCGTTGTCGGACAAGGCCGTGATAGCGGACGCGGTGGTGGACTTGGGCGGGTCGAGGAAGGCGACGAACCCGATCAGGGAGAGGTCGGACTCTGTCGTGACGGTGTACCCGGCGTGCTCCAGAGTGGCCGGGCTGGTAGCTACCGTCAGGCCCCCCCGGACCTTCCGGGTTCTGCTCCTCGGCCACGCGGCTGACGTGCTCGCGCCGCCGGTCGGTCAAGACGAGGTCGCTGCCGCTCCCGCGGATGTGGGTGGACAGGCCGGGGACCTCGTCGGCCTTGGAAAAGGAAGCAGCGGCCAGCAGCGGCTCTGACGGAGAAGGGCCGGGGTTGGCGCGCATGGCAGAGTGGTGGCCTCGTCTACGGGGGGAAGACGAGGCCACCCGAACAGTAGCGCAGCCATAAGGCGGCAGTGAAGATTGATTGATCTTTTTCTGGTCTTCAGGGTGCGTGCGGCCCGGCGAGCTGAGCCGGTACGTGGAAGGCAGCGGGCATCAAAGAAGCGTGGAAATCGCCGGAGCAGAGGCAATGTCCCGGCAGACGTTCGCGTGTGAGCATGCGTTTCAGCGGTCTGGGCATCGCACGAGTCGTACTCCTGACTATCTCCCTTGCCTGGGACGGCTTCCTTGAAGGGCTCTTCGACGGCATCGTGCTCGACGGGCTCGTCGACGGACTGCGGTCACTGCCGATCGTCGCCGGGTTCGTCTCGCCGACCGGTTCGCGTACCGGCTCACTCGCGCCTTGATGGCGGACCGCTCCGGTAGCGCACCGCGCAACGACGACCTGGTAAGGGTCTCCTGGTGCGTAGTCGCGGCCATCCCAGCCGACGGATACGACGAGGCCCTTGTGCACCTGGCCCCCCAGTCGGTGATGCTCGCTGCGAAGAGTCCGGTCGGCCGAGCGAGCGGCGCCGAGGTGTGGGTGGAACAGGCCCTGTCCCACACCGCCGTATCGGTGCGCCTCATCGAACGCCGACCCGGCCGACACCCAGCGGCTTACCTACACGCCACCCTGCTTTCACCTCGTCCGACGCCGGTCCGCCCTCAGCCCCCCGGGACGATAGGTACGGGACACCAGGGGGAATCCGCGCCGAGGTCCCGTGCGACGTGACGACTCAGCCGAACGCGAAGTACCGTGGCCATACGTAGCCGAGCGAGATGGCCACGGTGTCTCCGGCGACGAGCAAGTCGTACTCGGTGAACTGCCAGCGCGCGATGGGCAGCCGGTGATGCCGAGGACGGCGACGTTGGCGTACCCACCTAGGGCGGTCCGCCGTGGCTCTACTCAGATGTTCGAGGGCGGCTTGCGGTGGCCCCACTTCGACGCCTTTCGCCTGATCAGCAGCGGGGCTACCCGAAGCCAACACAGAGGGTGTCCGATTTGGGTAGAGCCGCCCCAAGTTCACCGCATAGCCATCCTGAGTCCAACCACGGCACACGGGGCGACGGCGCCCACCTCGCTGGACCAGGGCAGCCACACCTCACATAGCCGCCTTCGCCAGAAACCAGCGGTATTGCCCGGCAGGGGCATTCAACAGGTTGAAAGCACCGGTGATCACTTCCAGATTCCACTGCGGTCGAGGGCTGTCTCGACGCGCCGCACCGCAGGGCGGCCATCCGTGCGCACATTCCGACCGAGCGGGTCAGCAAGGAGACAGCTCGTACATGTACTTCCGAGTGCATCAGAGTCCGAGATGTCTGCCACAGAGCGACGCTGGACCGCATTTGACACCCGGAATGCCCGAATATGCGGCCTGGGCGGCAGACAGAAACGACGATACCTGTAGCGCAGATTCGACCCGGATTCGACCCCGAGGGTTTGTTCAGCTGGTAAACATGGCCCTGCGGAAATAAAGAGCGGCAGACGAGTCAGGCTATACGCCGGGTTCTGTTCCCCGGTGTCCTCGCGGGCGCCGGGGCGACGGCCATCCATCTAGGGCCGGTGTTGCCACCGGCCTCGTGCGGTCTACCCGCGGACTCGGGCGGGCAGCCCTCGAGCGTCCGCGCAGAAGCACCGGAGTGCTTCCTTTTGACCTTGCTCCGGGTGGGGTTTACCTAGCTGCCCAGGTCACCCTGGGCACTGGTGGTCTCTTACACCACCGTTTCACCCTTACCAGGGGCCGGAGCCCCGGGCGGTTTGCTTTCTGTGGCACTGTCCCGCGGGTCACCCCGGGTGGCCGTTAGCCACCACCCTGCCCTGTGGAGCCCGGACGTTCCTCGGGAAGCCCCCTAGGGGGACTCCACGCGGCCGTCCGCCCGGCTCGTCTGCCGTGTCGACCATGGTACCGGGCGCCTGGAGCGGCGCGGACCCGCGGCCGCCGTCGCCAGGACCGAGCCCGTCAGGATCAGGGCGAAGGCCACCAGGACCGTGGGCGTCAGCGGCTCGCTCAGGAAGATCGCGCCCGCCGCCACCGCCACCGCCGGGTTGACGTACGTGATCACGGTCGCCCGCGTCGGGCCCGCCTCCTTGATCAGCTCCAGGAACGCCACGAACGCCACCGCCGTGCAGAGCACGCCCAGGCCGGCCAGCGCCGCCAGCACGGAGGGCGAGGGGACCGACGACGGCCGCGCCACCGCCGCCAGCGGGGCGTAGACCACCGCCGCCAGGGTCAGGCAGGCCGACGTCAGGTGCAGCGACGGGACGTCCTTCATGCGCCGCGCGGCTATCAACGGAGCCGTCGCGTAGCCCACGACCGTCACCAGGACTTCGGCGAGGGAGCGGGCGTCACCGCCGGTCAGGTGGGGCAGGGTCAGGACCGTCACGCCGGCCAGGCCCAGGGCGAGACCCGTCAGGCGGCGGGCTCCCAGGTGTTCGCTGTCGCCCAGGAGACGGATCGCGATCACGCCGACGATCGGCACCCCCGCGATCAGCAGGCCCGACGTCGAGCTGGACAGGTGCCGTTCGGCGTCCGTGAGGGTGAACCAGGGGATCATGATCTCCAGGCACGCGAAGGCCAGCATGGGGCGCCAGTGGGTGCGTACGGTCGTGAGCAGGCCGCCCTGGCGTACGGCGAACGGGAGCAGCAGGGCCGCACCGAGCGCACAGCGCGTGAACACCAGCGTCGGCGGGGACACCTCGGCCACCGCCACCTTGATCAGCAGATAGGGAATGCCCCAGACCACTCCCATCAGGGAGAACAGGAACCAGCCGCGTGCAGTCATACGGCGAGTCTCGGCCGGCCCCTCACCGGGCGTCTTGAACGCTGTTGCGGTACGCCGCCGGCGTCACCCCGAGCACCCGGCGGAACCAGCGGGTCAGGTGCGCCTGGTCGGCGAAGCCCACCAGAGCGGCCACCTCCGCCGGGCGCAGGCCCGCCTCCAGCAACCCGCGCGCCCTGTGCACCCGGTACTGGGCGAGCCAGGCGTACGGCGGTATGCCCATCGCCGTGCGGAAGGCCCGCAGGAGCTGGTACCGGGACAGGCCCAGCTCGGCCGCGAGGCCCGCCAGCGGCGGGGGCGCGGTGAGTTCGTCGGCGAGGCGGTCGCGGACCGTCAGGGCGATCGCGCCCGCGCCGGGGATCTCGTCGGAGGCGGACCTGGTGGTGGAGTGGCGGCGGGCCAGGGCCGTCAGCAGCCAGGGGAGGCGGGATTCGGCCTCCAGCGGGTCGGGGCAGGCGCTGAGTCCGGTGTGGGCGAGGCGCAGGGCCGTGGCCAGTTCGGGGTCCTCGAGGAGCGGTTCGCGAAAGTGCGGGAGGCCGCCGAGGGTGCCGTCGGCCAGCAGGGACGGCTCGGCGTACAGGGCGCGGTAGGCATAGCCGTCGGTGGCGTTGCCGGGGCCGCCGGTGTGCATCTCGCCGGGGTCGAGGACGACGATCGTGCCGGGGCCGGTTCGTATGTGGCCGCCCCGGTAGTCGATGACCTCGCTGCCGCCGACGCAGACACCGATCGTGTACTCGTCGTGGGCGTGCGGGGCGTAGGTGTGGCGGCGGAAGTTCGCCGTCAGGAGGTCCAGCGGAGGCCCGCCGTTGCCCAGCCGGGCGCGCGTCCACAGCGCCTGTTCCGCCATCCCCCATCACCCCTTCCGGCCCAGGGTGCAACGCCTTCGGGCCTCACTTCATGCCGGGTGGCCGCCTGCCCGGACCGGCCCGCCCTGAGGGGGCTCTTCGTACGGCCGGACGGTCACGTCGCCTGGGCCACCGAGGACCAGGGCGGCAAGGGACTCCCGAGGGCCCTGGAACGCCAGCTCGGCCTGCCGCAGGTCGCCGCTTGACCCTGCCGCGACGTCAACGTCTGTACTGGTCCCATGCGGATCGGAGAACTCGCCGCCGCCGTCGGCGTCACGACGCGCACCGTGCGGCACTACCACCACCTGGGCCTGCTGCCCGAACCCGAGCGCCTCGCCAACGGATACCGCCGGTACACGCTCCGGCACGCCGTCGTCCTCGCCCGGATCAGACGGCTGACCGAGCTGGGGCTGGGCCTGACCGAGGTGCGGGACGTGCTCGCCGACGACGCCGGGAAGGACCTGGTCGAGGTGCTCACCGAACTCGATCAGGACCTGGCCCGGCAGGAGGCGCAGATCCGGGAGCGTCGGCGGCGGCTGCGGTCGCTGCTGGACGCCGGGGAGCTGCCGGCCGAGGGCCCGGTCTCGCCCCGACTGGCCGCGCTGCTCGCCGAGTTGCCCGGCGAAGGCTCTCCCATGGCCGCCAAGGACCGCGAGGTGCTCGCCCTGATCGACACCGGGGCGGGGCCACAGGAGCGGGAGCGGCTGATGTCCGCGCTGCGCGGCGCCTTGGACGGCCCGGACGCCCTCGCGCGGGCCCGGGAGGTGTACGCGCTGCTGGACGCGCTCGCGGACGCGGAACCGGACGACCCGCGCGTGGCGCGGGCCGCGCGGGCCCTGGCCGACTGCGTCCCGGCGGACCTGCTGCCGGCCGGGACGGCGGACGCCGACCACGCCGTACTGCGGGCCCTGTACGCCGACTTCGCGCCGGCGCAGGCGGAGGCGATCCGCAGCGCGCTGCGGATCCTCGCCGGCCGGACCGGGGAGGGGCCATGAGGACCGCGTACCGGCTGGCGCGGCACGAGGCACGGCTCCTGGTCAGTCTCGGCCTGTGGCTCGCCCGGCGCCGGCACGGCACGGGCGGCGGGCGGGCGTTCGGGTACGCGCGCGGGCAGGGCGCGACCATGGCGGGGCCGGCCCTGGTGTGCGTGATCGAGGCCTTCACCATGGCGGTGCTGCTGCGCGGCTGGCCGGTCGCGCACCGGGTCATGCTGGTGCTGGACGGCTACACGGTGCTGTTCGTCGCCGGTCTGCACGCGGCCTGCGTGGTCCGCCCGCACGTACTCACCCCGAAGGCGCTGCGGGTGCGCCACGGCGCCCACGTGGACCTGTGGATACCGCGCGCGGCCATCGGTGCCGTACGCCGCGAGACCCGTTCCACGCACGAGCGCGTGCCCGCCGAGCTGAACCTGGCGGTCGGTTCGCAGACCTCCGTGACCCTCGAACTCACCGCTCCGCTCGCCCACTCGACGCTCCTCTGGCGCCGGCGCGAGGTGTCCGTGGTCCGGCTGCACGCCGACGACCCGGAGGCGTTCGTCCGTGCGCTCGCCGGCGCGCTCACGCCGGAACGAACAGGATCTTCGTCGTCCCCGGCTCGGCCCGGCTGAGCCGGACCCGCAGGCGCTCGCCGAGCGGCAGCCGCTCGCCCTCGATGCGGCCGATCACCGCCGGGGAGTCCACCTGGACCGTGCCGACGGTCGGCCGGTGCTCGTCGACCTCCACCACGCAGCCCTCGAAGACGTCCCCGACCCGGTCCTTGAGCAGGGCCGCCTCCACGATGTCCACGCACTCGCGCTCGACGGTGCCGGCGATCCGGGCGCCGTCGGCCATCCGCCGGGGCAGCGCGTCGAGCGCGTCGCGCACCCAGTCGGGCGGGGCCTGGCCGGCGACCGCCGCGAGGCAGATCTCCGAGGCGTAGCGGTCGGCGAGGCGGCGCAGCGGGGCGGTGCAGTGGGTGTAGGGGGCGGCGACGGCGGAGTGGGTGGCGATCGCGGGGAGGACGCCGTCACGGAACACCGTGTAGCCGGAGCCGCGCAGCAGGGTGGTGCACTCCTGGAGGAAGGCCGCGTGGCGGGTGTTGTGCGGGTCCAGGGTGCGGATCAGCGCGGCGTACGACACATGGTGCGGCCAGTCGATGTGCAGCGCGGTCGCGGTGCGGCGGAGGCGGGCGACGGCGCCGTCGGGGGCGGCGGGGAGGGTGCGCAGGATGCCGGTGCCCTGCGCGAGCATCAGGTCGGCGGCGGCCATCCCGGTGAGCAGGGAGAGCTGGGCGTTCCAGCCGTCGGCGGGCAGCGGGGCCCGGTAGCCGAGCACGTAGGTGTAGTCCTGCTCGGTGATCTCCTGCTCGGGCACGTTCAGGGAGATGCCGCCGCGCTCGGTCTCCTGCCGTTCCCGGGCCTCGCCGATCTCCTTGAGCAGCGCGACCGGTTCCTCGGCGGTCCCGGCGTCGATCTCCTTCTGCACGCGCGCGTAGTCGAGCTTGGCGCGGCTTCGGACCAGGGCGCGGCGCACGTCGACGGCGAGGGTCCGGCCCTCCGCGTCCAGGTCGATCGTCCACAGCACGGCCGGGCGGACCTGGTCCGGCAGCAGGCTGGCCGCGCCCTCGCTGAGCACGGTGGGGTGCAGCGGCACCTTCCCGTCGGGGAAGTACAGGGTGTTCACCCGGCGGTGCGCCTCCGTGTCCAGCGCTCCGCCGGGCACGACGAAGGCGGCGACGTCGGCGATGGCGTACCGGACCCGGTAGCCGGTGCCCTGCCGCGAGAGGTGGGTGGCCTGGTCGAGGTCGGTGGAGGCCGGGGGGTCGAGGGTGAAGAAGGGGATGTCCGTGGCGTCGTACGACGGCAGGGCGGGCGGCGTCTTCGCGGCGCGCTCGGCCTCTTGCCGGACCTGGGGCGGGAAGGCGTCCGGGATGCCGAGTTCGGCGCGCAGGGCGGCCAGGGCGGCCCGCAGCGGCGCCTCGGGGGCACCGGTCACGCGGATCTTGCGGCGGGGCATACAGCGAGCGTAGGTCGGGGGCGCCGGGGCGGCACGCCGTACCCTGTCGCGGAGGTCTACGTAAGGAGTACGTGTTGCTGGTCCTGCTGCCGCCCTCGGAAGGCAAGGCGAACTCGGGCGAGGGCGCCCCGCTGGAGCTTTCCGCCCTCTCCCTGCCGGGCCTGACCGCCGCACGGCGGGCCGTGCTCACCGAGCTGGTCGAGCTGTGCACCGGTGACGAGGAGAAGGCGCGCGAGGTGCTCGGACTGAGCGAGGGGCTGCGCGGCGAGATCGCGAAGAACACCGGCCTGCCTACGGCAGGCGCGCGCCCCGCCGGGGAGATCTACACCGGTGTCCTCTACGACGCCCTCGGCCTGGCCACGCTGGAGGCGGCGGCGCGCAGGCGCGCTGCGGACTCGCTGCTGGTGTTCTCCGGGCTGTGGGGCGCGGTGCGGGTGACGGACCCGATCCCCTCCTACCGCTGCTCGATGGGGGTGAAGCTGCCGGGGCTCGGCGCGCTGGCCGGGCACTGGCGGGCGCCGATGGCCGAGGTGCTGCCGGAGGCGGCCGGTGACGGGCTGGTGCTGGATCTGCGCTCCTCCGCCTACGCGGCGGCCTGGAGGCCGAAGGGCGAGCTCGCGGGCCGCACGGCGACCGTACGGGTGCTGCACGCGCCGACCCGGAAGGTGGTCAGCCACTTCAACAAGGCGACCAAGGGCCGGATGGTGCGGAGCCTGCTGACGGCCGGTGCCGCGCCGAAGGACCCCGCCGAGCTGGTGGAGGCGCTGCGGGGGCTCGGGTACGTCGTGGAGGCGCAGGCGCCGGGCAGGGCGGGCAAGGCGTGGTCGCTGGACGTGCTGGTGGAGGAGATCCACTAGGCGTCCTTACGAGGCATTGCAGCATGTGCAACGCCCATTGCGAGCAGTGCAGCTGCTGGGCACGATGAGGGCATGACCTCACCGTTGCCCTCCTCCTCGGCTGCCTCCGTGCTGGATCTCGCCCCCGTCGTGCCCGTGGTGGTCGTCTCCGACGCCGCCGACGCCGTACCGCTGGCGCGGGCGCTGGTGGCGGGTGGGCTGCCGGCGATCGAGGTGACGCTCAGGACGCCGGGGGCGCTGGACGCGATCCGCGCGATCGCCGGTGAGGTGCCCGAGGCCGTCGTCGGCGCGGGCACGGTGATCACACCGGAGCAGGTGGGGGCGTGCGTGGCGGCGGACGCGCGGTTCCTGGTCAGCCCCGGGTGGACGGACACGCTGCTGGAGGCGATGCGCGGGTCCGGGGTGCCGTTCCTGCCGGGGGTGTCGACCACCTCGGAGGTCGTGGCGCTGCTGGAGCGCGGGGTGCGGGAGATGAAGTTCTTCCCGGCGCAGGCGGCGGGCGGTACGGCGTATCTGCGGTCGCTGGCCGGGCCGTTGCCGCAGGCCCGCTTCTGTCCCACGGGCGAGATCGGCCCGCAGACCGCGCCCGAGTATCTGTCCCTGCCCAACGTCGGCTGCGTGGGCGGCAGTTGGATGGTCCCGGCGGACGCGGTGGCCGCCGGGGACTGGGCGCGGATCGAGGAGCTGGCGCGGGGCGCCGCGGGGCTCAGGGCCGCAGGTGGGACGTGTCGTTGAACAGCCGTACGCTCGCGTTGCCGTCCGCGTAGTACGCCACCGCCGACAGGGAGGCCGCCGACAGTTCCATCCGGAACAGGGACTCGGGCGGGGCGCCGAGGGCGAGGCGGACGAAGGTCTTGATCGGCGTCACATGGCTGACCAGCAGGACCGTGCGGCCGGCGTGGGCGGCGACCAGCTTGTCGCGGGTGGCGGCGATCCGGGTGGCCGTCTCGGCGAAGCTCTCACCGCCGCCGGTGGGGTGGGCCTCGGGGTCGGCGAGCCAGGCGTTCAGATCGTCGGGATAGCGGTCGCGGACCTCGCCGAAGGTGAGGCCCTCCCATGCGCCGAAGTCCGTCTCGCGCAGGCCGTCCTCGATCGTCACGTCCAGACCGAGGCGGGTGGCGACGATGGCCGCGGTCTCGCGGGTGCGGGTGAGGGGGGAGGCGATGACGGCCTCGACGGTGCCGCGCCGGGCGAGTGCCTCGGCCGTGCGGTGGGCCTGTTCGCGGCCGGCGGCGGACAGGGAGGGGTTGGTGCCGCCGCTGCCGGAGAAGCGCTTCTGGGGGGTCAGAGGGGTTTCGCCGTGCCGGAGCAGCACGAAGGTGGCGGGGGCGCCGAGGTCGGGGGCGCTGCTCCAGCCGGGGGTGCTGGACAGGTGCTGCTCGCTGCCCGCAGCTGCGGCGGCAGCGGACGAAGCGTCCAGTGCTGCCGTCGACTCCGAGGGCGACCACTGTTCGCCCCTCGATCCCGCGTCCATCGCCTCGTTCGCCAGTCGGTCCGCGTGCTTGTTCTGCTCGCGGGGGATCCACTCGTAGGTGACCTGCTCCGGCGGGAAGACCGACCTCGCCTCCGTCGCCAGGGGCTTCATGTCGGGGTGCTTGATCTTCCAGCGGCCCGACATCTGCTCGATGACGAGCTTGGAGTCCATGCGGACGTGCACCATCGCGGCCGGGTCGAGGGCGTGGGCGGCGCGCAGGCCGGCCACCAGGCCCCGGTACTCGGCCACGTTGTTCGTGGCGATGCCGAGGTATTCCGCCGCCTCGGTCAGCGGCTCGCCCGTGACCGCGTCCCGCACCACCGTGCCGTAGCCCGCGGGCCCTGGGTTGCCCCGCGACCCGCCGTCCGCCTCGACGATGAACTCCCGCACTCCTGAAGCCCCTTACCGACTCTTACAGGCCCGACTCGGAGGTACGCACCAGGATGCGGCGGCAGTTCTCGCAGCGCACCACGGTGTCCGGCGCCGCCGAGCGGATCTCGTTCAGCTCGGTGATCGCCAGCTCCTGGCGGCAGCCCTGGCAGGTGCGGGCGTACAGCTTGGCCGCGCCGATGCCGCCCTGCTGCTCGCGCAGCTTGTCGTAGAGCTTCAGCAGGTCGGCGGGCACGGAACCCGCGACGACCTCGCGCTCCTTCGTCACCGTCGCCACCTCGCCGTCGATCTCCTCGAACGCGGCGTCCCGGCGCGCGGTCGCGTCGTCGATCTTCGACTGCACCGAAGCGACCCGCTCGGTGAGCTCGTTCACCCGCTCCTGCGCGGCCTCACGGCGCTCCATGACCTCCAGGACCACGTCCTCCAGGTCGCCCTGGCGCTTGGCGAGGGAGGCGATCTCGTGCTGGAGGTTGGACAGGTCCTTGGGCGAGGTGACCGCGCCGGAGTCCAGGCGCTGCTGGTCGCGGGCGGCGCGCTGGCGCACCTGGTCCACGTCCTGCTCGGCCTTGGTCTGCTCGCGGGCGGTGTCGCTCTCCTCGGTCTGCGCCGCGACGAGCAGGTCCCGCAGCTGGGTGAGGTCCTTGTTCAGCGCGTCGATCTCGGCGTGCTCGGGCAGGGACCTCCGCCGGTGCGCGAGCTGCTGCAGGCGGACGTCGAGGTCCTGGACGTCGAGGAGTCGGATCTGGTCGGCGGGCGCGGCGTTCAGTTGGGGGCTCCTGTTAGTTAGACGTGGTGGTGGACGCCGCGTGGGCGGTCCAGGGGTCGGTGACCGTCTTGGACACGTGGACGCGAAGGCCCCAGCCGCGGCGGTCGGAGATCTCGTCGAGCTGGCTCGCGGCCAGCTCGCACCAGGGCCACTCCGTGGCCCAGTGCGCCGCGTCGAGCAGCGCGAGGGGGCTGTGGGCGACGGCCGCCGTGAATTCCGCGGCCGGGTGGTGGCGCAGGTCGGCGGTGAGGAAGGCGTCCACCCCGGCGGCGCGCACCTCGTCGAAGAGGCTGTCGCCTGAGCCGCCGCTGACGGCGACCGTGCGGACGACGGCCTCGGGGTCGCCGGCCACCCGGATGCCCTGCGCGGTGGCGGGCAGCCGCGCGGCGGCGCGCTCGGCCAGCGCGCGGACGGTCAGCGGGTGGTCCAGTTCGCAGACGCGGCCGAGTCCGCGGCGGCCCTCCGGATCGGTGGGGTCCGGCACGAGCGGTCGTACAACGCGAAGGTCCAGCGCACCCGCGAGCGCGTCCGAGACACCGGGATCCGCGGTGTCGGCGTTGGTGTGGGCCACGTGCAGCGCGATGTCGTTCTTGATCAGCGTGTGCACGACCCGGCCCTTGAAGTGACTCGCCGCGACCGTGGTCGTCCCCCGCAGGTAGAGCGGGTGGTGGGTGACCAGCAGGTCGGCGCCGAGCTTCACCGCCTCGTCGACGATCTCCTGCACGGGGTCGACGGCGAACAGGACCCGGGTGACCTCCTGGTCGGGTTCGCCCACGACCGTGCCGACCGCGTCCCAGGACTCGGCCCGCTCGGCGGGCCACAGGTTCTCCAGCGCGGTGATGACTTCAGACAGACGGGGCACGTAGGCAAGGCTACCTGGCCGGTCTGCGCGGCCGTACCGCATCCGACTGCTCTGACCCCCGTCAGCACAAAGGTCCCGATTTCCTCAGGTGAATCGCTTCTGCACCACCCGTATGTGTGAAGTCGGTGTCGGTCGGTCCCCCGCCTGTGCGTACGAAAACTAGCTTCGTCGCCGGAGGTGACCGAACGATGACGGCCTGTGCGATCGAACCCCCGCCCACGGGCGGGGCCGATGGTGCGCCGGGGACGGCGTTCGCCGTGACGGCGGACGGCGCGTACGCGGCCCGGCTCGCCCCGGCCGGGGACTGCTGGTTCCCGGAGCGCTGGACGCTGGACGGCCCGGAGCCCTACGCGGTGCCGTTGCCCGGCAACCAGCCGGAGGAGCCCGGCACCGAGGTGCAGCCCCTGTCCGACGGCCGGGTGCTGATCCACCGGCTGGTCGAGCACCGGCACGCCTTCTCGCTGCTGTACCCGACCGGGCCCGGCACCGGCGAGCTGCCGCTGGGCGCGGTGGAGTGCCCCGAGCCCGGCACCCGGCTCACCCTGCTGCCGCCCGCCCCGGGAGGCCTGGGGGCGTACGCCCTCGCCGTCGGGCCGCGGTCGAGTGCGGTGTGGCTGGTGGCGGGCGGGGCGTTCGGGCCCGAGCGGCTCGCCGAGGTGCCGGGCCGTTGTTCGGGCGGGATCTGGCTGGACCGCGCCGGGCGCATGCTGGCGCTGGACCGGGAGTTCGACGGCGGGCCGGTCAAGACGGTCGTGGTGGACCTGGAGCGCGTGGAGGTCTCGCCACTGCTGCAGATCGCGGCCGGGAGCGACGACCTGCTGCTGCTCGCCGAGCCCGACAGCGGGCTGCTGCTCATCTCCTCCGACGCGCCCTCGCCGGGGCAGGAACGATTGGGCTGGGGCGTGCTCGGCAGCACACTGCCGGTGCGCTTCCCCGAGAGCCTCAGGGTGCCGGACTGCGCGCTGACGCCGTTCGCGATCCAGCCCGGGCAGGTGCTGATGCCGGAGAACTGCGCGGTGGCGCTGCGCGTCGACGGGCCGTCCGGCAACAGCTGGGTGGGCGTCTGGCGGCCGGCGGAGCGGCGGATGAGCCATCTCCCGCCGCCCAGGGGATGGCTGACCGGGGCCGGGCTGTGGACACGGGACGGGGTGCTGCGGCTGCCGTACGCGACGGAGGAGACTCCGTGCGGCGTGGCGGAGCTGACGGTGCCCCGGGGGGAGACCGCCGCGGGGAGCAGTACTGCCGCGGCGCGGGGGGATGCGGGCCCGGAGGGTCCGGTCCGGGACGGCACGGCTGCCGGGGCGCTCGGGGCGTCGCCGGAGCCGACGGCACCGGATCCTCCGGGACCTGCGAGCAGGCAGGCTGAGGTCCCTGCGAGGCGGCACGCTGCGGATCCCCCGAGGCGGGGCGCCTGGGAGCGCGTGGGACGGATCGGGGAGCCCGGGGGGCCGAATCCCCCGGAATCTCCGGAGCCTGCGGAACCAGGGATTCCGGACCCCTCCGCGACACGTCCGGTGCCGTTGCAGCAGGCGCCTCTGGGACGTCTTGTAACGAACTAGTGCCGGTTGGCGTGTGCGCCTGGATTCGGCCCGTGGTGTGCCGGTTACACTCGCCCGGCTGTACGAAAGATCATGTTGACGGGGTGAATACGTCCGATGAGCGACACGAGCACGAAGGACCAGCTGTCCGCCGACTCTCACGAGGCTGCCGGCCACGGCCGGCACCGGGGCCCGGTCGCGGCCCAGGAGAGCGAGTCGGCTCCGCACGGCCGGCACCGCAAGCCGGCCGAACAGACCGCGGAGGCGGCTGCCTGACGGTGGTGACGAGCAGAGGGGGCGTCCGACGGGCGCCCCCTCTGCTCGTCCGGAAGTCTCCTCGGCGCTCTCCTCAGCCCCGTTTGAGTCCCAGCACCTCGGCCGCCGCGAAGGTCTCCCCCGGCGGCCGGTCCGCGTAGTGCGGGGTGAGGAGCGCGTCGAGTTCGTCGTACGTGAACGTCTCCTGCTTGCTGTCGAACTTCGCGCGCACCCGCGGCCGTTCGACGATCGCGACCATGCCGCCGTGCACGACGAGCAGCTGGCCGTTGATCCCGGCGGCGGCCGGCGAGGCCAGGTAGCCGACGAGCGGGGCGACATGCTCGGGGGCCAGCGGGTCCAGTCCCTCGTCCGGCCGCTCGAACCCGGCGAAGACGTCCTCGGTCATGCGGGTCCGGGCGCGCGGGCAGATCGCGTTGGCCGTGACGCCGTACTTGGCGAGGGCGAGGGCGGTGGAGGTGGTCAGGCCGACGATTCCGCCCTTCGCGGCCGCGTAGTTGGGCTGTCCGGCGGAGCCGGCGAGGAACGCCTCCGAGGAGGTGTTCACGATCCGCCCGTACGCCTCCTCTCCCCCGGCCGCCTTGGACCGCTCCCGCCAGTGCGCGGCGGCGAAGTGGGTGGTGTTGAAGTGGCCCTTGAGGTGGACGCGGATCACCGCGTCCCACTCGTCCTCGGTCATGGAGAAGACCATGCGGTCGCGCAGGATGCCCGCGTTGTTGACGAGGATGTCGAGCCCGCCGAACTCGTCGATCGCCAACTGCGTCAGCTCACGGGCCTGTCGGAAGTCGGCGACGTCCCCGGTGTGGGCGACCGCCCGGCCGCCGTGCGCGCGTATCTCGGCGGCGACCTGTTCGGCGGGTCCCGCCGAGGCCTCCCCCGACCCGTCCCGGCCCGGCCGCCCGTAGTCGTTGACGACGACGGCCGCGCCGAGCCGGGCGAGTTCCAGGGCCTCGGCCCGGCCGAGCCCGCGTCCGGCGCCGGTGACGACGGCGGACAGCCCCTCCAACGGCCTCTCGGATGGCAGTGCCATGCCGCTCCCCGTCCTCAGATCTCGATGCACGTACGCAGGGCGGTCCCGGTACGCATCTGATCCAGCGCCTCGTTGATCCCGGCCAGGGGGACCCGGTGGGTGATCAGGCCCGCGAGGTCGACGCGGCCGGCCCGCCACAGGGCGATCGTGCGCTCGTAGGAGCGCAGCACGTCGCCGCCGCCGTACATGGACGGCAGGATGCGCTTCTCGTCGAAGAACAGCTCGAACATGTTCAGCCGCAGGAAGTCGTCCATGGCGCCGGCGCCGACCACGACGAGGGTGCCGCCGCGCCGGGTGTTCTCGTAGGCGGTGCGGGCGGTGGCCGACCTGCCGACGACCTCGAAGACGTAGTCGAAGCCCTCGCCGCCGGTGACCTGCTGCTTGGCGTCGGCCAGCTCCTCAGGCGAGACCGCCTTGGTGGCGCCGAACCTCAGAGCGGACTCGCGCCGGGAGGCGACCGGGTCCACGGCCACGATCTCGGCGGCGCCCTTCAGCCGCGCCCCCTGCACCGCCGAGATGCCGACGCCTCCGCACCCGATGACGGCGACCGACGAACCGGCCTCCACGTCGGCGGTGTTGAGGGCGGCACCGAGACCGGTGGTGACGCCGCAGCCGATGAGCGCGGCGATGTCGAAGGGCACGTCGTCCGGGATGGGAACGGCACACCCGGCGTCGACCACGACCTCCTCGGCGAAGGTGCCGGTGCCGGCGAAGCCGAAGACGTCACCCCCGGAGCGCCTGAAGTTGGGGGTGCCCGCGTTCATGAACCCGGCCAGGCACAGCTCGGTCTGCCCGCGCCTGCAGGCCGGGCAGGCGCCGCAGGCGGGCAGCCAGCAGATGACGACCCGATCGCCGGCCTTCAAGTGCCGTACGCCCTCCCCGACTTCGAGGATCTCGCCGGCACCCTCGTGGCCCGGCACGAAGGGGGCCGGCTGCGGCAGCACCCCGTTCATCGCGGACAGGTCCGAGTGGCACAGCCCGGTCGCCCGCACCCGGACCCTGACCTTGCCGGGGCCGAAGCCCACCGCCTCGACGTCGTCGAGGACCTCCAGCTTTTCCTGGCCGATCTCGTGCAGTACGGCTGCGCGCATGGTGCGGCTCCCCTCGATGACTGGTTTCAGGAGTGCTCTACGACGGTGTCCGCGAGGACCGGCGCGTCGCCCCGCTCGACGCAGCTCACCTCCACCCGGACGCTGCCCTCCTGCCGCCACATGCGGATGCGCAGGGTCTCCCCCGGGTACACGACGCCCGCGAACCGGGTGGTGTACGACCGCACCCGGCTCACATCCCCGCCGAGCAGCGTGTCCACGACGGCCTTGAGGGTGATGCCGTAGGTGCACAGCCCGTGCAGGATCGGCCTGTCGAACCCGGCGCGCTTGGCGAACTCGGGGTCGGCGTGCAGCGGGTTCCAGTCGCCGGAGAGGCGGTAGAGGAGGGCCTGGTCGGCGCGGATCGGGCGCTCGACGGTCCGGTCGGGTTCGCCGGCGGGGGGTTCGAGCCGGGTGGAGGGGCCCCGGTCGCCGCCCCACCCACCCTCCCCGCGTACGAAGATCTGGGCGTCGTTGGTCCACAGCGGGCCGTCGGCGTCGGCGACCTCGGTGCGCAGGACCAGGATGGCGGCCTTGCCCTTGTCGTAGACGGCGGCGAGCCGGTGGGTCGCGGTCGCCGTGCCCTCGGCCGGGATCGGGCGGTGGATCTCCAGCGTCTGTCCGCCGTGCAGGACCTTGGCGAGCTCGACCTCCACGCCGGGCATGGACAGCCCGCTGATCACGCCGGGTGCGCCGGAGCCCGCGACGGTGGCGAAGCTCGGCAGGACGTGCAGCCGGGACTCCAGGGTGTAGCGCAGCTCGTCGGGGTCGGTGGCGGGGGCGTCCTTGTCCGGGTGGGCTCCCGCGCCGATGCCGAGGTGGTAGAGCTGGACGTCCTTGGTGGTCCAGGAGATCTCGCCGGTCCGGGGTTCGGCCGCGAGGGCTCGGCTTGCGTCGATGGGCATAGGGCTCCTGACACTGGCGGTTCAAGACCCCGGTGCGGACGTCCGCACCGTCGGCCGCACCGAGGTCGCTACGGGCCGACCTAGAACGCGTTCCAGTCCGGCGCCCTCTGTATAGCCCAGCGCTCCACACTTGTGAAGGCTCCTGACGCTGCGTCAGCTCGCTTGCGGGCGGCTCCCGGACAGTGACATTTGTACTGCGCGAGTCCGTACATGCGCATCTGCCGGGAGCGGGGCCGGACTTCTAGCGTCGTAGGCATGACACAGACGGAGAACACCGCCGTGTCCTTCACGGGGGCGGTCAAGACGTACGGCGCGGTGCGCGCCGTGGACGGCGTGGACCTGGAGATCGGTACCGGACAGACGGTGGCCCTGCTGGGCCGCAACGGCGCCGGCAAGTCGACCACGATCGGGCTGCTGCTCGGGCTGTACGAGCCCGACGCCGGCGCGGTGGAACTGTTCGGCACGGCGCCCGAGCGCTCGGTGCGCGCGGGGCGGGTGGGCGCGATGCTCCAGGACGCCCGGCCGGTGCCCCGGGTCACCGTGGGCGAGCTGGTCACCTTCCTGGCCTCCCGCTATCCCGCGCCGATGCCGGTGGCGCGGGCGCTGGAGCTGGCCGGCATCGCCGACCTGTCCGGGCGCCGGGTGGACCGGCTGTCCGGCGGGCAGGTCCAGCGGGTGCGGTTCGCGCTCGCGCTGGCCGGCGACCCGGCACTGCTGGTCCTGGACGAGCCGACGGCGGCACTGGACGTGGAGGCCCGGCACGCCTTCTGGGACTCCATGCGGACCTACGCCCGCCGTGGCCACACCGTCCTGTTCTCCACCCACTACCTTCAGGAGGCGGACGCGCACGCCGACCGGATCGTGGTCATCGACCGGGGCCGGATCGTCGCCGACGGCACGAGCGAGGAACTACGGCGCGCGGCGGGCGGCAACCTGGTCGCCGTGGACCTGGCGGGCCGGGACGCGGAGTCCTTCGGCCTGCTGCCCGGGGTCCGCTCGGTGGAGGTGCGGGGCGACCGGGTCCGGCTGCGCACCGAGGACTCCGACGCGACGGTGACGGCGCTGGCCGGGCTGGGGGCGATCCGGGGCCTGGAGGTGGCTCCGGCTTCACTGGACGACGCGTTCTTGGCACTGACGGCCGGTGGACGCGCCCCGAACGCACGCGCGGAACTGCGCGAGCAACCGATGACGCCCCGCACCCGAACGGAAACAGTCTGATGCTCGCCTACGTGAGGCTCGAGATCCGCCGCACCCTACGGGACACCGGCTTCGTCATCGGCGGCATAGCCATGCCGGTGATGATGTATCTCCTGTTCACCAACCTCGGCGACAGCGACGGGGGTTGGAAGACCACGGCCATGGTCGGCATGGCGGCCTACGGCGCCGTCGGCTCGGGCTTGAACACCGGAGGCGCCGTCGCCGAGGACCGTGCGACCGGCTGGCTGCGCCAACTGCGCGTGACCCCCATGACCCCACGCGAGGTGGTGATCGGCCGCACCCTGACCGGCGTGGTGACCGTGCTGCCCTCGATCGTCGCGGTCCTCGCGGCGGGCGGACTGGTCAACGGCGTACGGCTGGCGGCCGGCCACTGGGTGGCGATCGCGCTGCTGCTGTGGCTCGGCTCGATCCCGTTCACCCTGCTCGGCCTCGGCAACGGCTACCGGCTGACCGGGCCGAGCACCGGGGTGGTCAACATGGTCTGCAATCTGGGGCTCGCGGTGATCGGCGGCCTGTGGTTCCCGGTCAGCCTGTTCCCCGGCTGGCTGCAGGCGTTGTCGGCGTACACCCCCACCCATCGGTTCGCCCAGCTGGGCACCGCCGTATCCGAGGGGCACGCGCCGGGGGTCGGTGCCATCATCGTGCTGACGGCTTGGCTCGTCCTGTTCGGTTCGTACGCTGTGCTGTCGTACCGCCGTCGCGCGGGGACCATCTGACCGGGGGAAACATCGGACATGACGTGGGTATGGGGAGTTCGGTGCCAGCTACAGGCCCTTCGGGTCGAGCGGCACCGGTGGCGGGCCGAGCACGAACGATTCAAGGCCGCGCAGCGGGCCGCCCGGAAGGAGGGCAAGGAGCCGGACGTCGACCATCCGGGCCCGCCGCCCACCGGCTTCGCCCTGCTGCCCTGGCTGCTGATGGGGATGGGGTCCTTCTCCAATCTCCTGCAGGGCAGGACCCCGAACCCGTGGATCGGCGGCCTGGGTCTGTTGACCTTCAACACCCTCTACATCTACGTCACCTTCCGCTCCTTCGACCGGCAGAGGCGCGAGGCGGTCTCCACCCGGGTGGCGCTGCTCGTCATGGGCCTCGTGACCACGGGCCTTGCGCTCGGCTACGGCGGCAACTGGCTGCTGTTCTTCCCGCTGCTGGGGCTGGCGACGGGTGCGGCGCTGCGCGGTCCGTGGCTCGGCCGTACGGGCGTGCTGCTGGCCGCGTACGCGGGTGCGATCTCCGCTGTCCGCGACGCCTCGGAGGCGGTGAACATCGCCTACGGCACCTTCCTCTCCAGCATGGTGACCGCCGCGATCCTCAGCCTGTCCGAGGCGGTGCGGGAACTGCGCGCCGCCCGCGAGGAGCTGGCGCGGCGCGCGGTGGAGAAGGAGCGGCTGCGGTTCTCGCGGGACCTGCACGATCTGCTCGGGCACACCCTGTCGGTGATCGTGGTGAAGTCGGAGGCGGCCCGGCGGCTGGCCCCGCGCGACATGGACGCGGCGCTGGGCCAGATCACGGACATCGAGTCGGTGGGCCGGCAGGCGCTCACCGAGATCCGCGAGGCGGTGACCGGCTACCGGGAGGGGAGCCTGGCCACCGAGCTGACCCGGGCCCGCTCGGCGCTGTCGGCGGCGAGTGTGGAGCCGGTGGTGCGGCAGTCGGGGGCCCCGCTGGAACCGCAGACGGAGGCGCTGCTGAGCTGGGTGGTGCGCGAGGCGGTGACGAACGTGGTCCGGCACAGCGACGCGGGCCGCTGCGAGATCACCGTCGACAGCGGCGCCGAGCGGGTCCGGCTCACCGTCACCGACAACGGCAGCGGCAGGGCCGTCAGCCGGCCCCAGCAGGGCATCGGCGGCACCGGGCTGAAGGGGCTCACCGAGCGCCTCGCGGCGGCGGGCGGCTCGCTCACGGCCGGCCCGTCGCCGCGCGGCGGTTTCACGGTGACCGCCGAACTCCCGGTGGAGTCGGCCCGGTTCGCCGAGGCGGCGGCTACGGCGCCCAGGGCGCGCTGACCGCCCAGGTGACGTCGTCGGTCCAGGACGTGCTGCTGTCGAAGTCGTTGGACCCGCCGTCGCTCGCTATGTACAGGGTGTGGTTGTAGTGGCGCAGGTAGCGCGTCGGGTAGTTGTACGAGGCGAACGAGGTGCCGGTGCCGCTCTTGCCGGCCTGCGGACAGAAGGTGGCGTCGGCCCGGAACAGGGCGGTGCCGTCCATGGGCTGGCGGTAGAGCCTGAAGTTGAAGTGGCGCAGGTAGTCGCCGGGGTAGTTGCGTGACTCGAAGGAGACGCAGGAGCTGTCGGCGAGTCCCCTGCGGACGATCCAGGTGGCGTCGTTCTTGTCCAGGCCGGAGCTGCCGGAGGTGATGGCGGAGATGACGCCGGCGTTGTTCTGGTGGCGGACGTAGTCGGCGGTGCAGCAGGAGGTGGTGGCGCGCAGCGAGATCTCCGAGCCGGAGCTCAGCGTGCCGGCGCTTCCGGTCGCGCCGCCGTAGCCGACGGAGACGATGTTCGTCTGGACGGCGTCGTCGGCGGCGTCCGTCGGGATGCCGGAGGTCATGACGCCCTCGAAGAACGAGCCGATGGAGCCGTTGCTGTTGTCGCCGCCGGTGCCGAGGACGATCGCGCCTTCCTGGTGCATCGGCGAGTAGCCGCTCGTGGTCGGCTCACCTCCGGAATAGGTGGTCGTGAGCCCACCGGATTGCGCATTCCCCCATTTGAGCGCGAAATGGTTCTGGCCGTTGTTCTTGAGCAGCGCGGTCACGAACGGCAGGGGGCCGGTTCCGGTGTTGGCGGAGTTCTTGCTGTAACCGGCGTCGGACTGGAACAGCCCGTTCTCCAGGTCTGCCTGCACCCAGGGGCCCTGCCCGTAACAGGGGGAGAACCAGCACTCGGTGCCGAAGTTGATGGCGTCCATGTGGCCGTTGCCGGTGTCCTTGTTGTTGGTCTCGGCGTTGCCGTAGTCGAAGCAGCAGGCGCCGTTGACGTGGGTGCCGGAGGTCACCATGTACATCCCCTCGGCGGCGCCGTTGGTGGCCACACCGGAGGTGGAGTTGTCCCGGTAGCCCATGCCGGCGGAGATCTCCAGGCCGTAGGCCTGGTGGCCGCCGACGGTCACCGGCAGGGCGTCGGCGGGCGCCCCCACATCGGCCTTCCCGGCCCCGCCCGCGCCCTCGATCGTGAGGTCGTTGTGGCGGGAGGACTGGTCGTAGATCTTGGTGATGATGCAGGTCGTGCCGGAACAGAAGGAGTCCTGGGCGGCCGCGTCGGCGTATCCGCCGGCGGTCAGCAGCCCGATGTCCTTCGTGGCGCCGTCCGAGGCCCGCTGCACCTGGTAGAGCGAGCCGTTGTAGGTGGAGTACAGCGCCCGGACCAGGCTGTGCGCGGCGACGCAGGGGGTGCCCGCGGCGGCGTAGACGTCACAGGGCAGTGAACTCGCGGCGGCGGCCTGGGGCGCGCCGACGCCGACGAGCAGCGCGGCGAGGGTGGCGCAGACGGCGAGCACGGACAGGGCGGCGCTTCTCGGCCACCGGAGGCGGATGTGGGGGGATCTCACGGGCACGGTGCACCTCGGATTCTCTCGTTCGGTATATCGGACGCTGTTCGATCGAAATACCGAACCTATTCGACGGTGGAAATTGCTCGGATTCCTGGAAATGCAGGGGCGATTGTTCGAGTACCGCCGAAGACCGTCAACCCCCGCCGCACCGGCCGATGCCAAGTCTTTAATCGAGGGCGGCTGCCCGCGCCACGAGCAACGGCTGGAAGAAACCCGTCTCTTCGGGCATCAGCCAGGCGATGTCCGTGAATCCCGCACCGGCGGCGAACCCGGCGAGCCGCTCCCGCCCGAGCGCCCAGTAGGTGGCCCGGCGCACCCGGACCTCCCACTGCCCCTCGCCCGGACGCAGCTGGAAGTGCTCCAGGTCGTAGTGCTCGCCGTCCGCGTGCCACTGCCAGAGCTGGAAGCTGACGGTCCGCCCGGTGCCGTCGGCGGACTCGTGCACCTGCGGGGGCGTCGAGACCGGACGCTCGCGCAGCAGCTCGTCATAGGGCCGGGTACTGACGAGCAGCCGCCCGCCGGGCCGCAGCACCCGCCGCATCTCCCCCAGCGCGGCACGCACGTCCGGTTCCGTCAGGAGATGGGGCAGCGAGTTGTCGGCACAGACCACGGCGTCGAACCGGCCCCCGGGGAAAGGCAGTCGCCGCATGTCTGCACCGGCGGTGGGCAGAGCCACCCCGCGCCGGGCGGCCTCCCGCCGCGCACGGGCGGCGGCCCGCACGCTCAGGTCGGTCCCGACCATCCGGTGACCCCGCAGGGCCAGCCCGATGGCCTGTGTCCCGATGCCGCAGGAACAGTCCAGCACGGCCGCACCCGCCCGGCCGACCAGGGCGTCCAGCGCGGCACCCTGCCTGCGGAGGCTCGTCTCCCAGTCCGGGTAGATCAGGTGGTAGTCGTCGGCCAGCTCGTCGTAGAAGCGCGCGGTCGAGAACTCGGGCACGCAAGCGAGGCTAGCGTGCCGGGAGCCGCGGTGGGCCGGAGTTTCCGGCCGTAACCTGAGCCCATGAACGAGATGCCCCGGGAGCACCGGACCACCAAGTCCATTCGGGTGCTGCTCGCGGAGGACCAGGGCATGATGCGGGGGGCGCTCGCGCTGCTGCTCGGCATGGAGGAGGACATCGAGGTGGTGTCCCAGCTGGGCTCGGGCGACGCCATCGTGGACGCCGTGCTCACCCACCGGCCGGACGTGGCCCTGCTGGACATCGAACTGCCGGGCATCAGCGGGCTGGACGCGGCGGCCGAGCTGCGCGAGCAGGCGCCCGACTGCCGGGTGCTGATCCTCACCACCTTCGGCCGGCCCGGCTATCTGCGCCGGGCCATGGAGGCAGGGGCGGCCGGGTTCCTCGTCAAGGACGGGCCCGTCGAGGAACTGGCCGCGGCCATCCGGCGCGTGCTCACCGGGGAGACCGTCGTCGATCCCGCGCTCGCCGCCGCCGCGCTCAGCGCCGGGCCCAGTCCGCTGACGGCCCGCGAGTGCGATGTGCTGAAGGCCTCGGTCAACGGGGCGACCGTCGCCGACATCGCCGCCAAGCTGCACCTGTCCGAGTCCACCGTCCGCAACTACCTCTCCTCCGCGATCGGCAAGACGGGCACCCGCAACCGGGCGGAGGCGGTGCGGGAGGCCCGGCAGCAGGGCTGGCTGTGATCGGGGCCTTCGCCGGGCGTGGACCCGCTCCGAAAGGAGTCCAAGGAGTCCAGGGACGGCCCGGACCGTTGCCTCACGTCGAGGAGATCCTCCGCGGCAGCCACAGCAGCATCAGCACCGCCCCGCCCACCAGCACCGCCGTACTGGCCCGGAAGGCCAGCGCATAGCCGTCGGTCAGCGCCTCGGGGCCGTGCCCGCCGTCCGTGCCGGCCGCGGCGACGGTCGACATCACGGCCAGCCCGAGCGAACCGCCCATCGTGCGCGAGGTGTTGATCAGCCCCGACACGACACCGGCCTCGCCCGGAGCCGCCCCGGACGTGGCAAGGGAGGCGAGCGGGGTCGCCGCGAGACCCGCGCCGAGCATCATCAGGATCCCCGGGACCATGATCGCGGTGAGGTACGCCTCGTGCGCGCTCATCGTCGACTGCCAGCCGAAGCCGGCCGCGGCTACCAGGGTGCCCAGCACCGCCACGGTCCGCGGGCCCGCGAGCCGCATCAGGCGCGGCGCCAGCTTGGAGCCGACGACCACGGACAGCGAGCTGGGCACCAGGGCGACTCCGGCCTCCAACGGTGTGTAGCCGAGGACGTTCTGGGCGTAGAGGGTCATGAAGTACCACATGCAGAACATGGCCGAGCCGGAGAAGAACATCGCCGCGTTCGCCGCGGCGACCGAGCGCAGCCGGAGCAGGCCGAGCGGCATCAGCGGGGCCGCCGTACGCGCCTCGACCAGCAGGAAGAGGGCGATGAGCGCCAACCCGGCGAGCAGCGGCAGCAGCGTGGCGGCGGCGGTCCAGCCCTCGGCCTCGGTCTGCGAGATGCCGTAGGCGAGGGTCGCGAGGCCCGCCGTGACCAGCAGCGCGCCCGGCAGGTCCAGGCGCTGCCCGTCGCCGGCCCGGCTCTCGGTGAGCCAGAGCACCGAGCCGGCCAGCACCAGCGCGCCCACCGGCACGTTGATCAGCAGCACCCAGCGCCAGGAGAGCACGTCCACGAGCACCCCGCCGACCAGTCCGCCCGCGGCCCCGCCGCCGGCGCCGACCGCGGTCCAGGTGGCGATCGCGCGCGCCCGCGCCGCCCCCTCCAGCACGGCGGACGTCAGCAGGGTCAGCGTCGAGGGGGCCAGCACCGCCGCGCCCAGTCCCTGCACGGCCCGTGCCAGCAGCAGCTGCCAGCCCTCCTGGGCGAGGCCGCCGCCCAGCGAGGCCAGCGTGAACAGGCCGAGGCCGACGAGGAACATCCGCTTGCGCCCGTACAGGTCGCCGGCCCGCCCGCCGAGCAGCATGAAGCCGGCGAAGGCGATGGCGTACGCGTTCACCACCCACTGCAGGCCGGACGCGGTCAGGCCGAGACCGGACCGCATCGACGGCAGGGCCACGTTCACCACCGACACGTCGAGGACTACCAGGAACTGCCCGGCACAGGCGAGCGCCACCACCAGCCAGGTCGGCGCGGTCGTACGGCGGGCTATCACGGGCGTGGTGTCGGCGGCTTCCAGCATGGGTGTCATGCTCTCAACCCGGTTACGGTCCTTGCATCAGCATTTCGGACCACGGGTGCCTCGGCCGTGCGTCCTACACCCCTCGCGGCATCGCCCTGACGCGAAATCAGAAACCCATGAGCTGGTCAAGGATTCATTAGAGGCCCGAAGCAACGGAATAGTTGCCTGTGCATACGAGGTTTACCCAGCACTGATCGCTACGGGGAGGCCTCGACTCCATGACTCACACGACGACCGACCAGCCGGCCCGGAGGGCGGGCGGTGCCGTGGTCCCGGTGCTCGCCTTCGCGGGCATCGTCGTCGCGGTGATGCAGACCCTGCTGGTGCCGGTCATCAAGGACCTGCCGCAGCTGCTGGACACCGCTCCCTCCAACGCCACCTGGGTCCTCACCTCGACCCTCCTGTCCGGCGCCGTGGCCACCCCGATCATGGGCCGGCTCGGCGACCTCTTCGGCAAGCGGCGGATGCTGATCCTCAGCCTCGCCGTGATGGTGGTCGGCGCCCTGGTCAGCGCGCTCACCAGCCAGCTGCTCACCATGATCGTCGGCCGTACGCTGCAGGGCTTCGCCATGGGCGCGATCCCGCTCGGCATCGGCCTGATGCGGGACATGCTGCCGCGCGAGCGGCTCGGCTCGGCCATGGCCCTGATGAGCTCCTCGATCGGCGTCGGCGGCGGCCTCGCGCTGCCCGCCGCCGCCCTGGTCGCGCAGCACACGAACTGGCACGCCCTGTTCTACGGCGCCGCCGGCCTCGGCGCGCTGTCCATCGTCCTGACCCTGCTGGTCGTGCCCGAGTCCCCGATGCGGGCGGAGGGCTCCTTCGACCTGCTGGGCGCGCTCGGCCTGTCCACCGGCCTGGTGCTGCTCCTGCTGCCCATCACCAAGGGCAGCGACTGGGGCTGGTCGTCGGGTACGACGCTCGGTCTGTTCGCCGCGGCGGTCGTCGTCCTCATCCTGTGGGGCCTGTTCGAGCTGCGGGTCAAGGCGCCCCTGGTCGACCTGCGCACCACCGCGCGCCCGGCCGTCCTCTTCACCAACCTCGCGTCGATCATGGTCGGCGTCGCGTTCTACGTCGTCTCCCTGGTCCTGCCCCAGCTGCTCCAGCTGCCCAAGGCCACCGGATACGGCCTCGGCCAGTCCATGGTCGTCGCGGGCCTGTGCGTGGCCCCGCTGGGCCTGACGATGATGTTCACCGCTCCGGTGTACGCCCGGCTGTCCGCGAAGTACGGCCCGAAGACCACCCTCATCATCGGCCTGCTGATCATCGCGCTCGGCTACGGCGGCGGCCTCGGCCTGATGGACGCGGCCTGGCAGACGATCGTCACCTCCGTGGTCCTCGGCGCGGGCATCGGTCTCGCCTACTCCTCGCTGCCCGCGCTGATCGTCGGCGCGGTCCCGGCCTCGGAGACCGGCGCGGCGAACGGCCTCAACACCCTGATGCGGTCCATCGGCACCTCGGTGTCGAGTGCCGTCATCGGCATGGTGCTCGCCAACACGGCGCAGAACGTGGGCGGCGTCGCGATCCCGACCATGCACGGCTTCCGGGTGTCCTTCCTGATCGCCACGGCCGCGGTGGCGGCGGGTCTGCTGTTGGCCCTGTTCCTGCCGAAGGCCTCCCGGCCGCAGCAGCACACGCAGCTGCGGGCCAGCAGCGAGGAGGACGCCGTGCTGGAGCGGGCCGAGGAAGTGCTGCGGGGCTTCCGGGGGCGGGTCCTGGGTGCCGACGGTGCTCCGGTCGCTCGCGCCAAGGTCACGCTGATCGACCGGCGGGGACGGCAGGCGGGGGCGACCGTCTCCGACGAGGACGGCGGCTATGTGCTCGCCGTGCCGGCTCAGGGGGCGTACGTGCTCGCCGCGAAGGCCTCCGGCCATGGGCCGCTCGCCTCTGCCGCCACGCATTCCGGTGAGGAGCGGACCGTCGAGCTGGATCTCTCGCTGCCCGGAGAGGTTGTGAGCGCCTAGCGCCCGGGGCGTCTGCCGCACCCCCAGTCGAAGAAGCGGCCGGGGGTGCGGCAGCATGGGCCCCTGAACAGCCGTACGACCGAGAGGCCCCCTATGACCGCCGCCCCCAAGCCCGAGATCCTGGCCGCTTTCGAGGCGGCCAAGGGGTTCATGCCCACGGATGAGGGGCTGGCGTTGTACGCGGCCGCCGTGGAGGCGGGGCGGCTGGGGCTGCCGTTGCTGGAGGTCGGGACGTACTGCGGGCGGTCCACCGTGCTGCTCGCCGACGCGGCCCGTGCGGCCGGGGTCACGGCGCTGACCGTGGACCACCACCGGGGCAGTGAGGAGCAGCAGCCCGGGTGGGACTACCACGACCCCGAGACCGTCGACCCCGAGGTCGGGCTGATGGACACCCTGCCGGCCTTCCGGCGGACGCTGTTCAAGGCGGGTCTGGAGGAGCACGTGGTCGCCCTCGTGGGGCGCTCGCCGCAGATCGCCGCCATCTGGAACTCCCCGCTCGGTCTCGTCTTCGTCGACGGCGGGCACACCGACGAGCACGCGGGCGCCGACTACGAGGGCTGGGCGCCCCATGTGGCCGAGGGCGGACTTCTGGTCATCCACGACGTCTTCCCGGAGCCCGAGGACGAGTTCACCGGGCAGGCTCCGTACCGCGTCTACCTGCGGGCACTTGAGTCCGGGGCGTTCACGGAGGTCTCGGTGACCGGTTCCCTGCGTGTCCTGCGGCGAACGGGGACGGGTATCTGAGTCCCCGGTTAGAGTCGCAGACGTGTCGTACCTAGGCCCGGAGTTCGATCCCCCGCAGCCGCGCCGGCCCCGGCGCGGCCCGCTGACCGTGGCGCTCGCCGCGCTCGTGCCCGGTGCGCTGCTCGGCTGGGTGGTGTACGAGGCGGTGGGCGGCGGCAGCGGTCACGGCGGCGTGCGTACCGCCTCCGCCGCTCCGGCGTCCGGTATGTCCGCCGCGCCCTCCCCGTCCGCCCGCTCGGCTTCCCCCTCCGCCGCCGCGACGGACGACGGCAAGCGGCCCTCGGGAGGTTCCGCGTCCGGCCCGCTCAAGGGCAAGGTCGTCGTCATCGACCCCGGGCACAATCCGGGCAACTTCCAGCACACGGCCGAGATCAACCGCAAGGTGGACATCGGCACGAACCGCAAGGAATGCGACACCACCGGGACGTCCACCAACGACGGTTACACAGAGGCCCGTTTCACCCTCGACGTCGCCCACCGGCTGCGCTCGCTGCTGGAGAAGCAGGGCGCCACGGTGAAGCTGACCCATGACGGCGACAGCCCGGCCTGGGGGCCGTGCGTGGACCAGCGGGCGAGGATCGGCAACAACGCGCACGCCGACGCCGCCATCTCCATCCACGCCGACGGATCGGCCCAGGGCAACCGCGGCTTCCATGTCATCCTGCCGGGCTCGGTGCACTCCGGCGCCGCGGACACCCGCCGCATCGTCGGACCCTCGCACGACCTCGGTGTGCGCGTCGCCGGGAACTACCTGCGCGACACCGGCGAGCCGCCGTCCAACTACCTCGGAAACGGTACCGGTCTCGTCACACGCACGGACCTGGGCGGTCTCAATCTGTCAACGGTTCCCAAGGTGTTCATCGAGTGCGGCAACATGCGCGATAGCAAGGACGCGGCACTGCTGACCAGCGGCGCCTGGCGGCAGAAGGCGGCGCAAGGGATCTCTGAGGGAATCGTGAGTTTCCTGCGCGGTTCGTGACCGGCGGGCGGAACCGGCCGGACAGCCGGATCTTGCGGACGGTAGTGTCTACCGACGACGAGACGACTCACGAAGGACCTGAAGTGAATATCCGCTCCCTCACTAGAGGCGATGGCGTGGCGATCGGAGCAGCGGTGGTGCTGTTCATCGCGTCGTTCCTCACCTTCCAGAGCTACTCCGCGTTCGGCTCCTCGGCCAGCCGGAACGCGTGGGACGACCTGGGCATGGGCCTGGGTATCTACATGGGCGCGGTCATCGGTGCCGTCCTCATCGTCGTCAACCGCTGCCTGCCGCAGCCCCGCAAGGTGCTCGGGCTCGACCTCGGCCAGGTCGGCGCCGCGTTCCCGGTCCTGGCGGCGTGGACGCTGCTGTGGTCGCTGATCGACACACCGGACGGTGTGAGCGTCGGTGCCGGTCTCATCCTCGGTCTCATCGCCGCTCTGGTCCTCGCCGGCGCCGCGATCGCCACCCCGCTCTCGCCGCCGCTCCAGGCCGCCCTGATGCCGGCCCCCAAGCCGGTCGCCCCGCAGCCCTACGGCGCCCAGCCGCCCGGTGGTTACGGCTACCCGGGCGCCCAGCCGCAGCAGCCGTACGGCGCCCAGCCGCAGCCGGGCCAGCCGTTCGGGCAGCAGCAGGGCGCTCCGGCGGCCACGCAGCCGCCCGTCGGTGACTTCTCGCCGTTCTGGTTCGCCGTGCCGGTGACCCGTCCGCTGTTCGCGGAGGACGGCTCGCCGGCGCCGATCGCCGAACTGGCGCCCGGCACCTGGTACTTGGCCGTCGAGCAGCGCGGTGCCGCGCTGGTCGCGCAGACCCAGGACGGCCGCCGCGGCGTCCTGCAGGACACCTCCGGCATCCAGCGCGGCTGAGCCCCGCGCAACCGGCGCGCACGGCCCCTCGCCCTTCCGGGCGGGGGGCCGTTGTCGTACAGTCGCCTCCCGGCAGCAAACTGACGAATCGTCAGGAGGCAGGCGCATGCGGCTCGGTCTCGCACTCGGCTACTGGGGACGCGGCCCGGACGCCGGTCATGTGCCGCTCGCCCAGGAGGCGGAGCGGCTCGGCTATCACTCGGTGTGGACGGCGGAGTCCTGGGGCTCGGACGCCTTCACCCCGCTGACCTGGATCGCCGCACAGACGTCAACGATCAGGCTGGGTACGGCCGTTGCCCAGATGGCCGCCCGCTCGCCGACCACCACCGCGATGCACGCGCTCACCCTGGACCACCTCTCCGGCGGGCGGATGATGCTCGGGCTCGGGCTGTCCGGTCCGCAGGTGGTGGAGGGCTGGTACGGCCGCCCGTTCCCGACGTCGCCGCTGACCGCGACCCGGGAGTACGTGGACGTCGTACGGCAGGTGCTGCGGCGCGAGGCGCCGGTGGCCTCCGGCGGACGCTTCCACCCGCTGCCCTACCGGGGGCCGGACGGCACCGGGCTCGGCAAGCCGCTGAAGCCGATCACCCACCCCCTGCGGGCCGGCCTGCCCGTCCTGCTCGGCGCCGAGGGCCCGAAGAACGTGGCCCAGACCGTCCGCATCGCCGACGGCTGGCTGCCGCTGTACTGGGCGCCGAGCCGGCCCGAGGTGTACGGGGACGTGGTGCGGGCGCTGCCGGAGGGGTTCGTGGTGGCTCCGATGGCCCGGGTGAAGGTGTGCGACGACGTGGCCGAGGGGCTGCTGCCCGTGAAGGCCATGCTCGGCTTCTACATCGGCGGGATGGGCCACGCCGCCCGCAACTTCCACGCCGACCTGATGGCGCGCATGGGGTACGAGAAGGAGGCCCGGCGGATCCAGGAGCTGTTCCTCGCCGGGCGGCGCCAGGAGGCGGTGCTGGCCGTGCCGGACGCCTTCGCCGACGAGATCTCCCTGGTCGGCCCCCGCGAACGCATCGCCGAGCGGCTTGAGTTGTGGCGTGCGGGCCCGGTGACGGACCTGCTGGTCCTGTCACCGGACCCGCACTCCCTCAGGGTGCTGGCGGAGCTGAACTCCCGGCTGCGCTAGCTGCCCTTGGCGAGCTCGGAGGCCGACGGCACCTTGTTCTTCACCGGGGCGCCGGCGCTGCTGCCCGCGTCCTTGACCTTGTTGATCACGTCGTCGAAGGAGCCGGCCGCTTTCGTGTCACCGCTGCGGAGCTTGGCCGGCAGGCTCTTCAGGGCCGCGATGCCGGCGCTGATCGGGGCGAGGGCCTTGGCCAGCTTCGGGTCGCCCTGGGCGTTCTTCTCGGCGGCCTTGAGGCGGTTGTAGGTGAAGGCACCGGCCAGACCGGCCTTCACCAGGGCCGACTTGCGGCCCTTGGCGCCCTTCTTGAACTTGCCCGCCTTCCAGGGCTTCACGATCCACTGGTAGGTCGCGCCCGCCGCGAGGCCGGCGTTCGCCACGAACCGGGTCTTGGCGAACTTCTGCCGTTGCGCGGACGTCGTCGGGCTGGGGGTGTCGGCGGCCGGGACGGCCTGGACCGCCGCGGTGTCCTCCGCACTGCTCTTCTCGCTGCCGCAGGCGGTGGAACCGGCCAGCAGGGCGCAACTCAGCGTGAGCGCCACGACGAGGCGCCGTATGGGTACGGGCACGGGGTCCTCCGGACGTGTCCTCCCCGAGCGGACTGCTTCCTCCGGCAGCCTCACCCAGGACTGCCGAGTACGCCACTCGGCCGCCGCCGTCCGGGTTTCACCGCTCGCCGCCCGGCAATCCGGAAGGTATGTCCCCTCGATATCGCAACAGTGCGAATCAGGCCGGGACGGTCATCGCGGTCGTCGCCGATGTCATGGCGCTGATCCTCGGCCTGTGGATCCTCATGTACCTGCTGGACGCCAACCGCGCCAACAGCCTGGTCCAGTTCATCCACCACGCCGCCGCGTGGCTGGCCGGCTGGTCCCACGACCTGTTCACGTTCGACGAGGCGTGGGCGAGGGTCGTGGCCGGCTACGGCCTCGCGGCGGTGGTGTACCTGTTCGTCGGCCACGCCATCGCCAATCGCATACACCGGCACTGAAACGCCCCGTCAGGGCGCGGCACGCCGCGTATCGCCTAACAGCAGTCCGGATCGAGCCCCGTCGGCAGATGCTCCCCGCCGAAGACGGCGCACGTCGCCTCGTGGCCGCCCAGCGCCGCGACGGCGAGGAGCAGGGAGCCGGCCGTCCAGGTGGTCAGCTCGCGGGGCCAGATCGCGTCGTCCTCGAAGACGTAGCCCGTCCAGTACAGGCCGCTCACCGGATCGCGCAGGTGCTGGATGGACTGGAGGATCTCCAGGGCGCGGTCCGACTCCCCCACCGCCCACAGGGCCAGGGCGAGTTCGCTGGACTCGCCGCCGGTGACCCACGGGTTGGGGTCCACGCAGCGCACGCCGACGCCGGGTACGACGAAACGGTCCCAGGACTTCGCTATCCGGTCCTTGGCCTCCTCGCCGGTCAGCGCGCCGCCGAGGACCGGGTAGTACCAGTCCATCGAGTAGCGGTCCTTGTCGAGGAAGCGCTCGGGGTGCCGGCGGATCGCGTGCCGCAGTCCCCCGACCGCCAACTCCCAGTCCGGCTGCGGCTCTTCCCGCTGCTCGGCGATGGCGAGCGCGCAGCGCAGCGCGTGGTGGATCGAGGAACTGCCGGTCAGCAGGGCGTCCGCGGTGGGCGTGCCGTCGTCCTCGCGGCGCCAGCCGATCTGGCCGCCGGGCTGCTGCAGGGCGAGCACCCACTCCATGGCCGCGTAGACGCAGGGCCACATGCGGTCCAGGAACGTGTCGTCGCCGGTGGAGAGGTAGTGGTGCCACACGCCCACGGCTATGTAGGCGACGAAGTTCGACTCGCGGGCCCGGTCGGTGACGTCGTCGTGGGCGCCGTCGGCGTAGGCCGCGTGCCAGGAGCCGTCCTCGTTCTGGTGCCGGGCCAGCCACTCGTAGGCCCGCTCGGCGGCCTCGTGTTCGCCGGCCGCGTCCAGCGCCATCGCGGCCTCGGTGTGGTCCCACGGGTCCAGGTGATGCCCGCGGAACCACGGGATCGCGCCGTCCTCCCGCTGCACGGCGAGGATGCCGCGCACGGTCGCGGCGGCCTGCCCGGCGGTGAGGACCCCGGGCAGGACGAGGTGTTCTGTCCGGGGGGTGGTCACTCGGCGGCCGCCTCTTCGGCGAGGCGCGGCAGGTGCGGCTTGGTCGCGTAGACCACGAAGCTCTTGCCGATCAGCGGGTTCAGCGCCTGCTCGGCGACCCGCGTGGCGAGCGGCTTCTTCATGATGTCCCAGACCAGCAGCTTGTGGTACGCCCGCACCGGCAGCGCCTTGTCGTTGTCGACGCCGAACGCGCACTTCAGCCACCAGTACGGCGAGTGCAGCGCGTGCGCGTGATGGCTGCCGTACGGCTTCAGGCCCGCCTCGCGGATCTTCGCCAGGAGTTCGTCGGCCTTGTAGATGCGGATGTGGCCGCCCTCGACCTCGTGGTAGGCGTCGGACAGCGCCCAGCAGACCTTCTCCGGCCCGTAGCGCGGCACAGTGACAGCGAGACGGCCGCCCGGCTTGAGCACGCGGACCATCTCGGCGAGCACGCCCTTGTCGTCGGGGATGTGCTCCATCACCTCGGAGATGATGACCACGTCGAAGGACTCGTCCGGGAAGGGAAGGGCGAGCGCGTCGCCCTCCATGGCCGTGGCGGTGGCGCCCTCGGGTGCCTCCCCGGCCTCCTTCATCGCCGCGAACCACTTGGCGACCTCGCGGATCTCCTCGCCGTTCTGGTCCAGGGCCACGACCCGGGCGCCGCGCCGGTAGCACTCGAAGGCGTGCCGGCCGGCCCCGCAGCCGAGGTCCAGGACTCGGTCGCCCGGGGCGAGCGGGAACCGGGAGAAGTCGACGGTCAGCACGTGGCCCTGCTTTCGGAAGAGACAACACTTGCCGAGGCCGCGGAGGCGACGCTCGTCGGGGTCGCGGAGGCGACGCTCGGTGCGGTCGCGGAGCGGCCGGAAGTCCGGGGCGCGGAGCGGCTGACGCCCGCCGCGGTGCGGTGGGCGTCCGCGGAGCGGGCGATGGCCTCGCGGTAGTGGGCCACCGTGCCCTCCGCGGCGCGGGCCCAGGTGAACTTCCGCAGCACCCGCTCACGGCCGGCGCGGCCGAGCCGCACCCGGAGCTCGCGGTCCCCCAGCAGCCGGCCGAGCCCCGCGGCCAGCGCCCCCGCGTCGCCGGGCGGCACGGCCAGGCAGGTCTCGCCGTCGCGGCCGGCGACCTCGGGGATCGCGCCGCCGGTCGTGGCGACCAGCGGGGTGCCGGTGGCCATGGCCTCGGCGGCGGGCAGCGAGAAGCCCTCGTACAGCGAGGGCACGCAGGCGACCTCGGCCGAGCGGATCAGGTCGACCAGTTCGGCGTCGGAGATGCCCTTGACGAACTCGACGGCGCCTTCGAGGCCGTACCGCTCGATCGCCGCCGCGACCGGCCCCTCCTCGGGGCGCTTGCCGACGACGACGAGATGGGCGGCCGGGTGCTCGGTGCGCACCTTGGCCAGCGCCTCCACCAGGAACACCAGCCCCTTGAGCGGCACATCGGCGCTGGAGGTGGTGACGATCCGGCCCGGCACCTCGGGCACGGCCGGATTCGGCGCGAACAGATCGGTGTCGGCGCCGATGTGGACCACGTGCACGCGGTCGTCGCGGACGCCGAGGTGGTCCACGATCTCCTGCCGGGAGGTCCCCGAGACGGTGAGGACCGAGGGCAGCCGGCGCGAGACGCGCTTCTGCATCCGGGTGAAGGCGTACCAGCGGCGCACCGAGTAGCGGCGCTGCCAGCCCTCGGCCGCGTCCAGCTCCAGCTGCCGGTCGACGGTGATGGGGTGGTGGATGGTGGTCACCAGGGGCGCGCCGATGTCGCCGAGCAGCCCGTAGCCGAGGGTCTGGTTGTCGTGGACGACGTCGAACTCGCCGCGCCGGGCGCGCAGATGGCGGCGCGCGCGCAGGGAGAAGGTCAGCGGCTCCGGAAAGCCGCCGGTCCACATCGTCGCGACTTCCAGGGCGTCGATCCAGTCCCGGTACTCGTCCCGCCCCGGGGTGCGGAAGGGGTCGGGCTGGCGGTAGAGGTCGAGGCTGGGCAGCTCGGTCAGCGTGAGTCCGGGACACCCCTCGTCGAGCACGGGGTACGGCTGCGAGCCGATGACCTCGACCCGGTGCCCGAGCCGGGCCAGCTCCCGCGAGAGATGCCGTACGTAGACGCCCTGGCCGCCGCAGAACGGGTTCCCTTTATAGGTGAGGAGCGCGATGTCGAGCGGTCGCTCGCCGTCGGTGGCAGGGCCTTGATCGACGCCCGCCACACGGGCCTCAGCGGTCACTCCGTGCCCCCTTCTGCCTGCGCTGTCCCGCGAGACTACGTCGGGACGCTAATCTAGAACAAGTTTCAGACTTGATCGTTCAAGAGGCTCTGAATCTACCGGCAGGTAAGGGCGCTGTGAGCAGTGGATCAGGTGATTCGCGCCACGGCGCGTCGCCCTGCCATGCTGTCTGATCACGTGCCCCACAGACGCCTTCACCGACTGTCACGGAACGGGACCCATGCCTGCGGAAGCCAGTGTTTCGAGGCCCCCCTCGCCGCCGCTCACCGAGCGCCAGGAGGCCCGCCGTCGCCGGATCCTGCACGCGAGCGCCCAGCTGGCCAGCCGGGGCGGTTTCGACGCCGTGCAGATGCGCGAGGTCGCCGAGTCCTCCCAGGTAGCCCTCGGCACCCTGTACCGCTACTTCCCCTCCAAGGTCCACCTGCTGGTGGCGACGATGCAGGACCAGCTGGAGCACATGCACGGCACCCTGCGGAAGAAGCCGCCGGCCGGTGACACGGCCGCCGAGCGGGTCGCCGAGACCCTCATGCGGGCCTTCCGCGCCCTGCAGCGCGAGCCGCACCTGGCCGACGCGATGGTCCGCGCCCTGACCTTCGCCGACCGCAGTGTCTCGCCGGAGGTCGACCAGGTCTCGCGCCAGACGACCCTGATCATCCTGGACGCGATGGGCCTGGAGAACCCCACCCCCGAGCAGCTCTCGGCGGTCCGCGTCATCGAGCACACCTGGCACTCCGCCCTGATCACCTGGCTCTCCGGCCGCGCCTCCATCGCCCAGGTGAAGATCGACATCGAGACGGTGTGCCGCCTGATCGACCTGACGGAGCCGGGCGGGCGCGCCTGACCCTCAGCCGGCCGGGGCCAGAGCGCTCCAGCCGCGCGCCGAAGGAGCCTGAGCGGCCCACAGGTCCAGCAGCCGCCGGGCCTCCTCCTGCGGCGCCGCCAGGGAGACCCGCTGGACGCCCCCGTGGGTGTCGCGTTCGCGTTCCAGCGTGCCCTCGCTGCAGCAGGCGCACAGCAGCTCGAAGCTGCTGTGCGGCTCGGCCCCGTAGTCCCGGGCCACGAAGACGTCGATCAGGGCTTCGACGTCGGCGGCCTCGGCGGCGTTCACCGTCACGGTGAGCGTCGGCAGGTCGGAGGCCTCGAAGAGGAGGAGTTCGTCGAAGACGGGGTACTCGCGGCCGTCCACCACCCGGCGGCCCTTCGGCTCGCCGTCGTGGACGACGATCTCGCCGAAGCGGCGGCCGGCGGTCCCCGGTACGTTCATGACCCGGCCGCGCGTCGGGCACAGCCGCTCGATCCAGACGACCTCCCTCTCCCCGCCCGTGTCGAGACGGACGCACGCCTGCCCGAACCGGCCGTCGATCTCGCCCTCGCCGTCCGGGAGCCGGATGCCGAAGCCGGTCCACGCCTCCCGGGCCGTCGCCCAGTCGCGCTGGATGGTGGCCGCGATGCCGAGGTTCCAGTACGCCGGGTCGCCCTCACCGCGCGGTGCGCGGGCGGCGGCCTCGCGGCCCAGCTCGTACGCCTTGGCCCAGTTGCGCAGGAACTTGTGGGCGAGCGCGGCGTCGTACCACCACACCGCGCTCGGGTTCTCGTCCGGATAGTGCGCGAGCACGCGCTCGTAGAGGTCGGCGGCCCGCAGCCACTCCTCGGCCTGCCACTCCTCGCGCGCCCGCCTGATCAGCTCGACCGCCTCGGACCTGTCCACGCTTCCCCGCCCCTGCTCGTTCCGTTCACGACCGCAGGAGGGTAACCCGGGGCACGGACACGCCTACTCCTCCGGCGGGAACACCGCCTCCCCACTGCCCAGCAGCGTGATCGCGATCGCCTCCACCGGGCAGCCCTCGGCCGCCTCCAGGACGGGCCCGGCGGCGTCGGTGTCCGGGTCCACCGGGTGGGACTGGCGGGCGGAGTCGAGACGGAAGGAGTGCGGGGCGTGGTGGAGGCACTGGGCCGAGCCGATGCACAGCGACCGGTCGACCTCGACGTGCCAGCGGTCGCCCATGGCCTACGCCCCCGCCGGCAGGTGGATCATCTTGTGCTCCAGATAGGCGCCGTACCCCTCGGGGCCGAACTCCCGCCCCAGCCCGGAGTTCTTGTAGCCGCCGAACGGGCCCAGCATGTCCAGGCTGAAGGTGTTGACCGAGTAGGTGCCGGTGCGGACCTGCCTCGCCACGTCGATGCCGTGCTCGACGTCGGCCGTCCACACGCTGCCGGACAGGCCGTAGTCCGAGTCGTTGGCGATCTTCACGGCCTCGGTCTCGTCGCCGTACGGGAGCAGGCAGATGACCGGGCCGAAGATCTCCTCGCGGGCGATCCGCATGGAGTTGTCCACGTCTCCGAAGAGGGTCGGCTCGACGTACCAGCCCTTCTCCAGCCCCGCCGGCCGGCCGCCGCCGGTGAGGATCTTGGCGCCTTCCTCCTGGCCGATCCGGATGTAGTCGAGGTTGCGCTGCTGCTGGCGGCGGGCGACCAGCGGGCCGACCTGGGTCGCCGGGTCCAGCGGGTCGCCGACCCGCAGCGCGCCGGCCGCCGCCGCGAAGGCGTCGGCGAACTCGTCGTAGCGGGCGCGCGGGACGAGGATGCGGGTCTGGGCCACGCACGCCTGCCCGTTGTTCATCCAGGCCGCCGGGACGATGCCCGACACGGCCGCCTGGAGATCCGCGTCCGGCAGCACCAGCGCCGCCGACTTCCCGCCCAGCTCCAGCGTGACCCGGCTGAGGTTGCGGGCGGCGACCTCCATCACGCGCTTGCCGGCCGCGACCGAGCCGGTGAAGGAGATCTTGTCGACGCCGGGGTGGCCGACCAGGTACTCGCTGACCTCGCGGTCGGCGGGGAGGATGGAGAGCACGCCCTCGGGCAGGCCGGCCTCCCGCGCGATCTCCCCCAGGAGGTAGGCGTCGAGCGGGGACTCCGGGGACGGCTTCAGTACGACCGTGCAGCCGGCCAGCAGCGCGGGCGCGAGCTTGGCGGCGGCGACGAACTGCGGGACGTTCCAGGGGACCACGGCCGCGACCACACCGACCGGTTCGCGGCGGACGAGGATCGGTCCGAGGATCCCGTCCCGGCGCTCCTCGTACGTGTGGTCCCGCGCGACCCTGATCGCGGCGTCCCACACCATCATCGCGCCGAGCGACTGGGCGAGGACGCTCCAGGAGTACGGGGAGCCGTTCTGGGCGGAGATCACCCGGGCGATCTCCTCGTGCCGGGCCGCGATGCCGTCCTTGATGCGGGTGACGACCTCGATCCGCTCCTCCAGTGTCGCCCGCGGCCACGGCCCCTCGTCGAAGGCGCGGCGCGCGACGGCCACGGCCCGGTCCACGTCCTGCCGGGAGGCGTGCGGCACCCGGCCGATGACCTCCTCGGTGTGCGGGGAGACCACCTCGATGACATCCTCGCCCAGGGACTCGGTCAACGCCCCGCCTATGAACAGCTGTCCGTGTTCCACGAGCTCGGTCATGGCCGACTACCTCCCACCGCACCGCACGTTTCTGACGCTGTTTCAGAACTGATATCAGTTCTAGTTAAAGTAGTCCACGGACAGGACAAGAATGCCCCTGACCAGCGGTTTCCCGGTGATCAGGGGCGGGTGCGGAACGCGTGGGCCGTCAGAGGGCCGTAAAAGGGTTGATCCACCTCGGACGCATCGGCCTTGACCCTGTTGCGCCGCTGTTGGTCTAGGTGTTCACCAGCCACTGACGCCCGTCGATGAGTTCGCGAACCGCATCAAGGTGGCCGGCGTGGCACGCGGTCTCAGTGATCACATGGAGCAGGACATCCCGAAGATTGTGCAGGCGCCACTCACCCTCCGGAAAGGGCCACCAGACCAAGTCGGCATCTGCAGATGAGGCGGCGATGACGGCATCCGCTAGGGACGCCTCATGGCGATAGTGGTCAAGGACATCGGCGGCCGACAGCCCCGAAGCCACCTGCCATGCGCTGTCTTGGCTGCTCACCAGGTCGATGACCACCGGATCCCCAGCCACAACGGCACGGAAGTACAAACGCTCCACCGACAGCGTGAGGTGCTGCACCATCCCCAGGCAACTCCACCCAGAGGGCAGTACTGGGCGCCGCAGCACCTCCTCGCTGAGCCCTTCCACTGCCCCCAACACGTGGTCTCGCTGCACCTGCAAGACACTCAGCAGCGCCGTGATCTCAGCGTCCACCACCACGGTCACTTCGCCACCTCCCGGATGTCACACTGCTTGATTGCTGCCAGGCACTCGATGGCGGCAGCGAGCGCGGTGATGCCACCCGCGCCTGCGTACTCGCTCGTGCAGTTCATGTGCTGCTTCCTCTCCCGAAGGGCCACCTGTGTACAGAGTTGGAAACGCTTTGAGCTGGGACTTCACTGGCCCGGACGGGGCCTCGACCGTGCAGCCGGGACCGCCGTCGGGTTCCCGTTCAGGAGCAGCAGCCTGAGCCGTCCGTGATGGGCTGTCCGCTGTGGAGGTCGTCGTCGTGGCCTGCGGTGATCCGTGCCCATTGCGCGGTCGGCCGTCCGTCCTTGCGGAACTGCTGACCGAGGGTTTCGTACGGCTGCGGCCAGCCTGGCGGGGAGTCCTCCCAGGTTTCCTGCCGTCCGTGGACGGTCATGTCGAGGATGCCGTAGGAGGGCGCCATGGGTTCGACGCCGCGGCCGGTGGTCCAGTACGTCTCGTAGACGCGTTCTCCGTCGCGGAGGTAGCTCGCTTTCATTCCGAAGTGGCGGCCGGCGAGGAGCGGTTCGCGCGACTCGGCGGGTACGGAGTACCAGGGCATGTCCCAGCCCATGAAGCGGCGGTAGCGTTCGGACTCGTCGAACGGGCCCTGGCAGAAGACGGCGAAGGTGACGTCCCGCTGGTGCAGATAGGACAGTTCGCGGACCTGCCCGGTGAAGAAGGTGCAACCCTCACACTGGTCGGCTGCGGGGCGGCCGCCGTGCCACATGTGATACGAGACGAACAGTTGGGTGCGGCCGTCGAAGACGTCGATCAGGGAGACCTCTCCATTGCCTCCGACGAGCGGAGTTGACGGGTCCACCTCCGTCATGGGCAGCCGTCGCCGCGCGGCGGCGATCGCATCGCCCTCCCGGGTGTGCGCCTTCTCCCGGGCGCGCAGGGTGTCGACGGCGGTCAGCCACTCCCGGCGGGAGGCGACCGGTGGTCTGTTCACAGCAGTCATGCCCGTACTGACCCGACCGCGCACAAGAACTCATCGGTGGAGCCCGAGGCAGGCCCTGCTGACCACGACCTCGCCGGAGTACACGGTCCTGGCGATGGAGAGGGCCCGTTGGCCGTGCGCAACGTCGGCTTGGCCTGCGGTCTGACGCCGGCCGCCGACAATCCCGATACAGACTTGACCGAGGGCGACGTGCAGTGCTCAGAAACCCGACCGGAGACACCCCGTCCGGACGGGAGGCGACTACGGACTGATCAACGTCGACAACCAGCGACAGTTGGTGCGCACATCAGCGCAGGTCAGCTGAACAATCCACAGCATCAGTCGACTTGGGCATCCATTGAAACCAGTTCTTAAAGTAGTCCACGGCCAGGACGAGAATGCCCCTGACCAGCGGTTTCCCGATGATCAGGGGCGGGTGCGGAACGCGTGGGCCGTCAGGGGGCCGTCGGGGGCTTACGGGCCGCCCGGTACATCTCGTCGACGGCCTTCCGCGTACGCGTCTCGCTGCTCGGCATGAGATGGGTGTAGGTGCGGAGCGTGAACCCGGCGTCGGCATGGCCAAGGTAGGCGCTCAGGGCCTTGATGCTCTCTCCGGAGTCGAGGAGCACTGAGGCGTAGAAGTGCCGTAGCGCGTGCATGCCGTCTTCGCGGGCTTCCTTGTACCGCTCCCCCGGCCCGGGCTTGGGGATCACTCCCGCCGCGGCGAGCGCAGGTTTCCAGGCGTGCGTGTTGAAAGCGTTGCGCCAGACCGCTCCGCCCTCAGCACCCGTGAAGTACAAGAGCCTGGTCACCGGCTCTCCGTCGGGTCGCATCCAGGGCAGCGTGACTTCGGCCGGCGGGAAGGCCGTCATGTGCTCGGCGAGCGCGAGGGCGACCGAGTCCGGCAGCGGCACGTCACGGAGCTTGCCGTTCTTCGGCGGAGCGAAGACCAGCTTTTGTTCCACGACCTTGACCTGCTGAGTGACGTGCAGAACGCCGGACAGCGGTTCCACCTCGTCGACGGCCAACCCGAAGATCTCCCCTTGCCGAAGTCCGCATCCGGCCCCGACGTCGACCATGGCCCGGAATCGGTCAGGCAGCCCCCGCCGCACGGAGAACACACGCTCTGCGGACCACGGCGCAACACGACCAGGGGCGGGCTTCGGGCGGCGGACCGAGCGCACCCCACAGGGATTGCGCGCGAGGCGACCGTCATCAACTGCGGCAGCGAGTACCGCCGATACGTTCCCGAAGATCACACGGCGGGACGATGTAGCGCTTCCTGTGTCCTCCAACTCCCGGATCCAGGCTCGGATGTCGGACGGCTGGAGCGAGGAGAGCGGACGATTTCCAAGCACCCGTCGTCGCTTCGCTCCTCCGGGCGGGCGCGGGCGGCCGACGGCGCCCGCGCTCAAGTCTCCGCCCCGCTCGGCACCGCCGGCCGCCCGCTCCCGCCCAAGAGACAGGCACGCAGTGCATGAGGTCAGAGCACGTCGTGGCTGGGGCGGTCGGCTCCACGACTTTAGCCAGCCACTTTGGCGCGAGCCTCGAAGATCATGGCCCCACATCGGGCACTAACGGGCAGGCCCACAAGCCTGCCCGATCCGCGGGCCAGCGTAAGGGGCCATGATCACTCGCGCCAAAGCAGCTCCCGGCCAAAGTCGCTACGCCGACCTTGCGCTGTTTGTTCTGCGTCCGCCACTTGAAGGGCCGTACCATCCCGCGCTGAGCTGCAGCATCTACATTCGCTTCTGACCTGCGCCGAAGATCGCACCCACTCCCCAGGACGCAACCTTCCCCCACCCCAAGGGCCGTGACATGATCCGCTCGTGCGGCTTGGAGCCGCGCCGACGATCTTCCGGGGAGAGGCGTTCGTCATGGGCGTTTATGGCTGGGCCGCTCTCGGAGCTGTCTTGGCGATCACTCTGGTACCAGGCGGAGCTGCAGTCTTCCGCCGCTGGCTGCTCCCTCGGCTCAGGGGCCGTGTCGAGTCACCCCGAATCTGGGGGCTCGGCGTCATCCTGATGGGGCTTGGGTTGTCGGTCGAGCTTCTCGACGCATATCGGCACGATGACATGTTTCGCAACATCGCAGGATTGACGGGCCTCTGCATCCTGATATGCGGCTTTTGCCTTGAAAAGTGGGCGCGGGTGTCCGGTCGACTCAGCCAGTCATAGGCGTGCCGAGACAGCGCCAAAAAGCCGCAGACGGGTCACCCGGCTCCTGCTGACGGCAGTCTTCCAAACTGGTGCTCTAGGCACCGCCAGGCCACAGACCAAAGCCGTTCCGCCCGTGTAGTAGCCTCCCCATGGAGGGGTGCCATGTCCGCGTGGATCATGTTGGGTTCCGGCTGCGTTTTCGTAGTTCTGGGCGTGTTGACTTTGAATGGCCGGGGAACCGCGGCGTATGCGCCGTCGCCTAGGGCTGGTTGGGGTTGGATAGCGATGGCTGGCGGCCCCGTCCTGGACGGAGGACCCAAACTCCTCGGCTTCCCTTCCGGAGCAGCGATGGTGCTTTCCACCGTAGCTCTGGGGCTCGCCGTGCTTGGTGCGGTGCTTCTGGTCTGGGGCGGAGCGTTCGGCAAGGCTCGTCGTGCTGGCAACGGCGACTGAGTGGCGCCCTACTCCCTATCTAAGGTGACCGTCAAGTGGGCCACTGATGTCTGACACCAGCGGCTGACACCAACAGCGGCGGACGAAGGCGGATCAGGGCGAACCCTAGCGATCACTCTCACGCCGCATAGCGGCCAAGATCCAGTGCCTAGAGCTCGCGATGATCGACCTGATAAAGATGAGGCCGCGGATTCAGGCCACAGCCGTCTATAGGATCAGCGGATATGAACGACTCGGACAGCGTTCTCAGCTGGCTGCAGGGGTGGTACGCCGAGCAGTGCGACGGCGATTGGGAGCACGAATGGGGTGTCAAGATCGCGACGCTCGACAACCCTGGGTGGACCGTCACGATTGATCTTGAGGACACTTCGCTCGAAGAGTGCGAGTACCCCAAGCAGACCATCACGCGTGGTCCCAATGACTGGATCTTCGCGCGAGTGGTAGACCATCAATTCGACGGCGCCTGCGGTCCCGGCAACTTGACCGAGCTCCTGACTATGTTCCGGTCGTGGGCCGAAGAGCGCTAGCTGTACAGCAGCGAAGTACAGCAACCACAGCAACCGGCCGTGTACAGCAGAGCCCGGAGGAGACCGGAAGTTGACCGGTCTGACCGTCGATAACCGATCCACATAGAGCTACGGATCAGAAGGGCACACGGCTGGCGGTATCACGGTCGCCAGCCGCTGTCACGCCGGATGGGTGGTAGTAACGGTCGTCCAGGGGCCGAGCCTGCCCCTTACGAGCACTGTCATACTCCCCGCGTGACCCTCGACCAGGAGTTTGCCGAGCCGATCGATCCCGCGGAAGTACTGGCCGCGACGCACTGGGGTGCCTTGCAGCATGCTTATGGGCCGGCCGACGACGTCCCCGAGATGCTGATCGGGCTCACCGGCGTGGATGAGGGCGTACGGTCTCGGGCGCTGGACGACTTGCATCACGTGGTTCACCACCAGAACACCCTGTATACCGCTACGGCCCCGGCCGCCCTGTACGTGGCGGGGATTCTCAGCGATGAGCGCTCACTCCGGTCCGTCCAGAAGAACCCTCGCAGCTTTCCCGGGCCGCTGCGTGCCGAGATGCTGGGATGGCTTGACTCCGTGGCGAATGAGGCAGACGACGAAGCCGCAGCGATCAGTCGCCGATTCGGCTTCCCTCCAGAGGACTACCCGCCGTTCGTCGAGATCTGCCGCATTCGACCGCGGCTCTTCCGTGCCACGTCCGCGTTTCTCGACGACCCTGACATCCACGTGCGCGAGGCAGCCGTCTCCACCTGCATCCCGTTGCTGGACGACCCCCGCCTGCTCCACCACCGATTCGCCTTGGCGCCTCTCTTGCGGGACGTGCTCGCTGCAAGCGCGCTCTGGCAGTATCGCGAGCGGTCGATCGAGGCCCTGACGACCTGGGGTGAGAACACCGCCGGGCTGGAGGTCCGACACGAGCGGTACTCATTCTGCGACTCGGAGCTCAAGCCCTCACCGTGGACCGACGAGCCGTGGAACGGTTACGACACCGATCCCCCTTTCTGATGCAGCCACGCTGCCGACAGAGACCGTCTCAGTTTCCGTCTCATTCAGCGACGGCCAAGACCGTTCAGGCGGGTCCAGCCCTCGGCTCGTGATGAGCGCCCGGACGGACATGAACGCAGGTGAATGCCCCGGCACGGCCCCTGGCGGGCCGCCAACAGACTTGGAAAGCGTGCACCTGGTGACACCAACGGCTGACACCAACATCGGCGAACGCGGCCGGACGAGAGCAGCCCCAGCGGTCGACGGGGCGGCGTCAGGCTGGGAGCTTTCCAGTCTTCACGGGGGCTGTGATCGACCTGGTAAGGAAGCGGACCAAGTACAAAGCGTCCGCGTACAGCCCGGATCAGTCTTCGGCGTCGTGGAAGTAGACCGTAAGACTCGGCCAATCGCCGCCCGCAGTGATCTCCGTATGCATGACGAGATCCTGGACCTTGACCAAGCCAAGGCTTTCGATGGAGTCTGCGACTCTACGGAGCAGCGCAGGCACGTCATCCTGCCCGGTTCCCGCCGGGTTGGCCTGGGAGAAGTGTTTGATCGTCCACGATTCCATGTGCGCATGATCGCGCAAGCGCCGGCCCTCATGCTGTCCCGTCCAGGCAGACCATCCAGGGGAGCCGTACAGCGGCGAAGTACAGCAACCTCCGCGCCTCCGAACGACCGCCACCAGGCCCAAGCAGCCGACTGACGTGCCTGGCAGACCTCAGCGACCGCCCCGCCCATAGTTCGCATCGAGGAGGCTGTCGTGCCCCTTGCGTGCCCGATCGAGCGGGAAGCCACGGGGAACACCGGGCAGTCACGGTAGCCGGACACGAGAACGGCCCCCGACCAACCAACCAGGTCGGGGGCCATTCTCACTGCTCATCGCGCGGAGGCGGTGGGGTTTGAACCCACGGTGACATCGCTGCCACGACGGTTTTCAAGATCGGTCTTGCCGTCACTCGTACATGCCTTCCATGACCACTCCGTACTCGTGCTCTACTCGGCGAGCCCAGGCCATGCCGCCCTGTTCCGGCGGCAGCGGCTCGTCCCGTACGAAGGCTCCCAAACAGTCCAAGGCGTGATCACAAAGCGCGTTCAGGATGGTGACCGATCCTCCGAGCTGCGGCTCAGTGACATCGGACCACGCCAGGAACTCGGCGGCCTGGGTGAGCCGGAACTCGCGGTCGCGAATCCTTAGCAGGATCGGTTCCAGCTTGCTGACCTGGTTCTGGAGAGACTTCTCCCATCGCTGGATGCGCTGGTGCCCTTCGGCCTCACTCTCAGTCGGCCGCCCCCGCACATGTTGCTTGATCTGGAAGAACATCTGGATCGCTGAGTCTGCTGCAGCGTCCACCCGCTGCGACACCACGAGTTCGCGAGCTGCCTTAGCCTGATGCCTCTGTGCCGAGATCGAGGCCCAGATGGAGAGCCCACCGCCGAGCGCGGTGCCACCGAGTCCGAAGATTGCCCCGACCCATACCCCTGCATCCACCGCGCCATCATGCCGTTGGGACAAGCCCTCAGGGGGCTGATCCCGTTAACTGGCTTTTCCGTAGCTGAGCTTGGTCAAGCTCGGGACGAAGAGGTCGTGCCAGACGCGCGCCAGGTTATCCGGGGAACCACGGGGAACACCGGGGTATCCAGCGGCAGTTCACTAGGGCGCCAGGGCCCTTGATCGCAGGTCAGCAGGGCAACCCCGGCCAGAAGACACGAGCTTCCCAAGCTGAGCGCGCGAGCACCCCTACTCAGGCCGTCCTCGGGCAGGAGGCCTCGCCGACTGCGTCGGCTGATTGCGATCGTGTTCGTGCCACACCGACCATCCATGGCTGAGAGACATGAGTCGTCAACGGGAGGGGAACCGATGGGCATCCGACCAACTTCATTCAGTGCCTTTGGTTTTGGGGTGAACTGGGAGTTCACGAAGTCGGACAGGGACATCGCGCAGGGGGTGATGGACTTCCTGGCCGACAAACGTGTGTTGACGATCGGGTACGCGCGCCCACAAGCCGAGGCTGCTGCCTGCCTCGCGTCCGCCGCCGAGTGCCGCGCTCGCTTGTCCGAGTACCTAGACCAACTGAAGAAGCCGGGAGGTGACCTGCGCATCTGGCTACGTGCTATGCGTCAGGCATTCGTGGACTTCATCGAGGCTGGCGGTCTTCACGGCAGGCGCTTCGGTCCGGAGGCCTACGACGCGTTCAACGAGGCCTTGGCTCAACTGCGGAACCAGGTCCAGCAGCAGGCGGACGAGGTCTCCGGGCGATACAAGCTCACCGGCCTCAACCTCCCTGGGTCTGAGATGTAGTCCGCGGATTGATGACCTAGCTTGGACCGAGGCCGGCCGAAGCCGCCCCGAGAGGTCCCCGGCCGCCACGTGCCACAATCGTGCCAGATGCAGGGGTTAGCAGCGGTCAACAAGGGTGGCTAGCGGGTACATCCGTGCCCACTAGCGCGACCAGTGAAGCCGCAGGTCACCTGCCGTGCGGCCCACCCTCTCTCCTAAAGCGGGGCTCCGACAGCCGTCCCGCCGGGCGCGGCACCAGAGGCACTGCGCATCGAAGCACGGATCCCACACCACAGACGCCCGGTCCGGTCGCAGCTTCCGACACACCTCCGACACACTCCGGGTCGCAGACGCCCTCCGACACACGTCGCCGCGGGTCAGAGGGCTATGAGGGGCGATCTACGCTTTCACTCCGGAGCCGTTGCACAGCAGCGAAGTACGGCAGCCACCGCAAGGCCACGCGAGCTTCGGTTGCTTGGCGTCAGCCCCCGAGCGGCCGATATGACGGACCGCTGAGCGTGACAGGGTCGGAGCGGGGGTCGCTCATGTGCCTCTGGCGTCGTTTTTCGGCCGCAGGCCCGGCTCGCGGACCATCGCGGTGATCTCGGCGGCGGCACGCTCAGCACGGCCTGGGCGGCGCAGCCGTCGCTCCAACGGCGGGAAGCCGACACTGCCGACGGGGACGTCGTCGACATCGGTGCGGCAACGGGCGATCAGCTCACCTTCGGGGGTGTAGACAGCGCCGATGACATCCGCCCACGGGAGGTGGGCAGTACGCCACAGGCCGCGAACGTGCAGTCCATCGGAGTCGGCGGTGATCCGCCAGATCATCATCCGGAGGCAGACGCTCACCCAGTACAAACCACCTACCGACCAGAAGGGCAGCTGCCACCACGTAAGGGAACCCCTGAAGAGCGGCCCCAGCAGCATGATGGCCACGACGATCAACGCCGCTCCGACGGAGCGCGCCACCGGACCTGCCTGCCACCGGACCGGTCCGGTAGCAGGGGTCATCGCGGCGAGGGCGTCTTGGACGCGGGCCTCAGCGGCCCGGCGGTGTGCGGCCGTGCGTGCTGTGCCGGGACGGTATACCCCGGGCTTGCCCGTGCCGTCGGGCGAACCGCGCCATATCGGGGACGCGGTCCCCTCGACGAGCCACTGCCCGGACTCCGTTGCGCTCGCCAGAATCAACTCACCGCCCTCGCAAGGTGCACCGTAGAGCAGGGCTTGGCGCAGTGCCGTGCGGGTGCGGGTGTGGGGCTCGTAGCTCAGCACCGGGCGCAGGGTGGCGGTGTCGTCGGCGGCGAATATCTCCGTACGCCCCTGATCGTGACGGGTCAGGACCCGCAGTACCGGGACCGGGGCGCGGTGCAGCGCCACCGCCCGGCGGCGGGAGAGCAGGCCCGAGCCGAGCACGGTGACACCGAGCCCGGCAAGGACGAGTGCCAGCGCCTGGCGGCCGGTGCGGTCGCCGTAGGGCTCAGTGGCGAGCCTCATCCAATCGCCGTGCATCAGCACTGGCACGCTACTGCCGACCCGATAGCTGCCCTGCGCGTCGAACCTGTGTCGTGCTTTATCGGAGAGGCGGACGGTGACGGTGTAGTCGTCAGTGTTGTAGGCCACGACTCGGGCGTTCTCCGACATGGCCGTACGGGCCAGACGGTCGTCTGTCCGGTCGTCCACGACGACGGACGTGATCAGGACACCGGCCACCGCGCACAGGATCGCCCCAGCAATGCCGCGGACCAGGCCCCGACGCCAAGGGCGGACGTCGTCCGTCGCCGGGGCAGGCACCGTGATGCCGCCGGCCGCGTCGAGCACGAGCGAGCGTTGGCGGCCGCGCGCCCGCAGCCGCGCCACGACGGCCGCCCAGCCCCAGCACAGCGCCGCCACAACGACGGCGTCCGCGATCTTCTCGGTCGGCCCACCCAGCCAAATATCGGGATTGCTCATCCAGATCAGCAGCAACGGGGCGGACACGAGCGCGAGTTCCGGTAGCACAAACAGCCACACCAGGTGCGGCAGGAAGAGCATCGATCCGGCCGCATCAAGCCAGTCCGCCCCACAAGGCGCTGCCACCGTGCACATCGGGTCAGGCGAGAACATCACCGCCGCCATCACCACGGCCACCAGCAGCACCACAGCCGGTCCCACCGGCCGCGCCCACGCGGGCACCCGGACGTCCGCCCACCGCCTGGCATCGGCGGACACCCAGGGGCGAGCGGGGACATCCGCATACGGCACTGAACTCGTCATCACCCGCGCATTATGAGTCACGGCTGTGTGCCCCCCTGCGCCTAGGGCCACCCCGAGTAGCACGCCCGGTGGCGAGCGCCGATCGTTGCTGCCGTGGGCCAAGGCTCTGCGCATCGAAGCACGGATCCCGCACCCCAGACCCCCGTCGGGTCGTCTCACCCGACGATGTCAGACAGGGCTCCGTTTTGCAGTCCTGTTTCTGCACAGCACTCAGCGAGGCGTCGGGGAGATCACCGGAATTCTTTCCTCCGGTGAATACGCGGCTAAGTTGGCCGTGGCATGCAGACCTGCACCGGCTAACAAACAGGTCAAAGCCCCATGCAGGCGGAAGTAGCCGCCTCTCTTCTAAGCGCCGGCACAGGTGCTGTACAGCAGCCGAGTGCAGCAACCACCGCTCCTAGGGCTGGGCCGTCTCTGGGCCGTCCGACAGCGACCAACGTCGACAAGCAATGACAGGCGGCGGGCGCATCAGTGCAGGTCATCTCAACTCCTTGCCGCATCAGTCGACTTGGGCGATCTTTGAAACCAGTTCTAGTTATAGTGGGCCATGTCACGGGCCGGCGGGTGGAGGGGCGGAGGGGCGATGGCGGCGACGTTCGAGCACGGTGGGGGCGTACGGTCGGTGGCGGTTCCCATTCCGGACAATCCCCTCGGTCACACCCTGGTCTACGTCGTGCAGAGCGACCGCGGTCCGGTGCTGGTCGACACCGGGTGGGACGATCCGGCGTCCTGGGACACGCTCGTGGCGGGGCTGGCCGCGTGCGGTACGGCGGTGGCGGAGGTGTACGGCGTCGTCGTCACGCATCACCACCCGGACCACCACGGCCTGTCGGCGCGGGTGCGCGAGGCGTCCGGCGCCTGGGTGGCGATGCACGCCGCCGACACCGCGGTCGTACGGCGCACCCGGGAGGCCCGGCCGGAGCGCTGGTTCGGTTACATGCGCGCCAAACTCGCCGCCGCCGGCGCGCCCGAGGAACACCTGGCGCCGCTCCTCACCCCCCGCACCCTGCCCGGACTCTCCCCCGCCCTCCCGGACCGGGAGATCGTCCCCGGAGAGCTCCTCGACCTGCCCGGCCGCAGGCTGCGCGCGATCTGGACGCCGGGCCACACACCGGGCCACGTCTGCCTGCACCTGGAGGAGGAGCACCCCGACCGCCGGCTTCCGGGTCACGGGCGGCTGTTCAGCGGTGACCACCTCCTGCCCCGGATCACCCCGCACATCGGCCTGTACGAGGACCCGGACGACGCGACCGTCACCGACCCCCTCGGCGACTACCTCGACTCCCTGGAGCGGATCGGCCGTCTCGCCCCCGCCGAGGTCCTCCCTGCGCACCAGCACGCCTTCACCGACGCGCCGGGCCGGGTGCGGGAGTTGCTCGACCACCACGAGGAGCGCCTGGCCGGCCTGCTCGCGCTGCTCGCCGAGCCGCTCACGCCCTGGCAGCTCGCCGAGCGCATGGAGTGGAACCGCCCCTGGGCCGAGATCCCCTACGGCTCCCGGAACATCGCCGTCTCGGAGGCCGAGGCCCATGTGCGCCGCCTGGTGAAGCAGGGCCGGGCGGAGCCGGTGGCGGGGAGCGAGCCGGTGGCCTACGTGGCGGTCTAATCGGTTCGCCTCGTCTCGGGTGCCCCTGTTATGACAGCCCCATGGACCCCTTGCAGCGGCTTCTCGCCGAGCGCGCCTGTGAGCGCCTGATCGTCGACTTCGTCCACCACCTCGACCTCGGTGAACCGGCCTCGGTGGCCGAGCTGTTCACCGAGGACGGCACCTGGGAGTGGCCCCCGCCGGGGGACGGACGCCGGATCGAGGGCCGGGAGGCCCTGCGCGCGTACTTCGGCTCCCGGCCCGCCGACCGGCTCTCCCGTCGCCTGATGTCCAACGTGCTGGTCACGGTGACCGGCCCGGACACGGCGACCAGCACCGCGTACTTCACGACGTACCGCGTCGACGGACACCGGCCCGGCGGCCCCATCCCCTCCGGTCCGCCCGTCCAGGTGGGCCACTACGAGGACGCCTTCCGCCGGATCGACGGCGACTGGCTGATCACCTCCCGCACACTGCACCTGCCCTTCGGCGGCGACACCCCGCGGGTCGGCTAGGGGAGGGTGCGGCGGTACGCGAACCGGTGGGCCGTACCAGCCGTGACCCTGGTCACCGCGACCGCGTGGCCACAGCCACTGCTCAGGCCGCTGAAGGCTGCCGGTAAAGTGGCCGGGTCGTCATCACACCCGTACGGGGGGAAGCCGGTGTAATTCCGGCGCTGACCCGCAACCGTGAGCCGCCGTGAGGCGGTGAGCCGGAACGCCCCGGGCGGGACGTTGACCGGCTCGCGTGCGTCGGCGGTCCGTCGCGCACGGCACCGTCGAGGTTTACGGAGCCGAGCCGCCCGGGGTGTCTCCCGTGCTGCCGGTTCCCCACAGGAGAGGCAGTCGCCGACCATGAACGTCCGCCGCAGTGCCGCGGCTCTCGCCGCCATAGGCGTGCTGGCCGCCGCCGCGCCCGCCACGGCCGCCGGCCAGTCCCCGTCTCCCTCCCCGAAGGCCGCGCTCCCGTCCGGGCTGTACGGCACGTCCGACCCGACCTACGACGGCGTGTGGCGCCAGTCGCTGACGCTCATCGCCCAGCGGACCCTCGGCTACCGGCCCGCGGCGAAGGCCGTGGACTGGCTCGCCGGTCAGCAGTGCGCGAACGGCGCCTTCGCCGCGTTCCGCGCCGCCCCCGCCAAGGCCTGCGACGCCAAGGTCATGGTGGACACCAACAGCACGGCCGCCGCGGTCCAGGCCCTGAAGGCGGCCGGCGGCCACGACGACGCCGTCGGCAAGGCGGTGACCTGGCTGAAGTCCGTGCAGAACAAGGACGGCGGCTGGGGCTACTCGCCGGGCGGGCCCAGCGACACCAACTCCACCTCCGTCGTCATCGGCGCGCTCGCGGCGGCCGGTACGGATCCGGCGAGCGTCGGCAAGGCGGGCAAGTCCCCCTACGACCTCCTCGCCGCCATGTCCCTCCCCTGCGGCCGGGACGGCGGCGGCGCCCTCGCCTACCAGCCGGACAAGAAGGGCAAGTTGCCCGCCAACGCGGACGCCACGGCGGCCGGGGTGCTCGGCGCCCTCGACAAGGGGTTCGTGGTCCAGGCCGGCAAGGCGCCCGCGCACGACGCGTGCGCCAAGGCCGACCGTCCCGGCCCGGCCCAGGTCGCCGACAACGCCGGCGCCTATCTGGCGGCCGCCGTCGGCAAGACCGGGCACCTGCAGTCCGCCCTCCCCGGCGCCAAGGCCCAGCCGGACTTCGGCAACACCGCGGACACGGTCGTCGCGCTCGCCGCGGACGGCCGGACCGAGCAGGCGAAGAAGGCGTACGGCTGGCTGGAGAAGAACGCCGGGCACTGGGCGGCGCAGAGCGGTCCGGCGGCGTACGCCCAGCTGATCCTCGCCGCGCACGCGGTCGGCGCGCAGCCCGGCGACTTCGGCGGGACCAGCCTGGTCCGGTCCCTCAACGAGCTCGGCCCGGCCCCGGCCATGGACTCCGCCGCGCACGGGACCAAGAAGGCCGAGCAGCCGGAGAAGTCCGACGGCGGCTCACATCTCGGCGTCTGGTGGTTCGTCGGCGTCTGCCTCGTCGCGGGCATCGGCGTCGGCTTCCTGCTCAGCGGCCGGAAGAAGCGCCAGCCGTGACCGCCGTCCGCCGCGCCGCGGGCCTGCTGTGCGCCGCGCTCGCCCTGCTGGCCGGGGCGGCGGGCCAGGCGCAGGCCACCGGCTACCGCTACTGGTCGTTCTGGGAGCGCGAAGGCGGCCACTGGACGTACGCCACGCAGGGCCCGTCGACGGCCCGTCCCGACGACGGCGCCGTGCAGGGCTTCCGCTTCGCGGTGAGCGAGGACTCGGCGGACGCCAGCCGGCCGCGCGGGGCGGCGGACTTCGGCACGATCTGCGCGGGCACGCCCGCCAAGTCCGGTACGAAGCGGGTGGCACTCGTCCTCGACTTCGGCACCGCCTCGGACGCGCCGTCCGGCGAGACACCGCCGGCCCGCCGCACCATGTGCGCGCGGGTCCCGGCCGACGCGGCGACCGCCGACGCCCTGGCGGCCGTCGCACCGCCCCTGCGCTACGACACCAACGCCCTGCTGTGCGCGATCTCCGGGTATCCGCAGAAGGGGTGCGGGGAGCAGGTGGCCTCCGGCCGGAAGCCGGACGCCCACAAGGAGAAGAGCGGCGGCTCGGGCGGCGGGCCTTCCCTGGGGTTGCCGATCGGCGCGGGAGCCGTCGCCGTGCTGGCAGGCGCGGCGGTGTGGCAGTACCGACGGCGACGCGATGACTCCGTCTGACTGCGGGCCGGCGGGGGCTGATCGCTCCCTCAAGCGGGCCACCGTTCACCCCGGTGCCTGGTGGCTGTGGTCGCTGTCCCTCGGTACCGCCGCCACCCGCACCACCAACCCCCTCCTCCTCGCGCTCCTCATATCCGCCTCCGCCTACGTCGTGGCAACGCACCGCGGCGACACCGGCACCCCCACCGCCCACGCCTACACCGCCTTCGCCAAACTCGCTCTCGCCGTCCTCCTCGTCCGCCTCCTCTTCGCGGTGGCGCTGGGCTCCCCCATCCCCGGCACCCACACCGTCCTCACGCTCCCCGAGGTCCCCCTCCCCCACTGGGCGCAGGGCATCCGCCTGGGCGGGAAGGTGACCGCGGAGGCGCTCGTCTTCGCCGCGTACGACGGGCTGAAGCTGGCCACCCTCCTGATCTGCGTCGGCGCCGCGAACGCGCTCGCGAGCCCCGCCCGCCTGCTCAAGTCCCTCCCCGGCGCCCTGTACGAGACCGGCGTCGCCGTGGTCGTCGCGCTCACCTTCGCCCCGCATCTCATCGCCGACGTCCAGCGCCTGCGCGCCGCCCGCCGGCTGCGCGGCCGCCCGGACCGGGGCCTGCGGGGCCTGCTCCAGGTCGGACTGCCGGTGCTGGAGGGCGCGTTGGAGCGCTCGGTGGCGCTCGCCGCCGCGATGGAGGCCCGAGGCTACGGCCGTACGGTCGAGGTCCCCGCCCGCGTCCGCCGTACGACGGCCGCGCTCACCCTCGGCGGCCTGCTCGGCGTGTGCGCGGGGACGTACGGCCTGCTCACCGCGGAGGGCGGCATCTACGGCGTCCCGCTCCTCCTCGCCGGTGTCGTCGCCGCGCTCGCGGGACTGCGCCTCGGCGGCCGGCGTTCGCCGCGCACCCGGTACCGCCCGGACCCGTGGGACGCCCGGGCCTGGCTGGTCACCGACTCCGGCGCCGCGGTGGCCGCGCTGCTCAGCCTGGCCTCCGCCCGCGACCCGGAGGCGCTGCACCCCGGGGTCGTCCCCCTCGTCGCCCCCGCCCTCCCCCTGTGGCCGGCCGCGGCGATCCTCCTCGCCCTCCTCCCCGCCTTCGTCGTCCCCCAGGGCCCCAAGAACCCTCAGGACCGCCAGGACCCCAAGGAGCCGTCGTGATCCGCTTCGAGGATGTCAGCGTGACGTACGACGGTGCGGCCGAACCCACCGTCCAGGGCGTCGACTTCAAGGTGCCGGAGGGCGAACTCGTGCTGCTCGTCGGCCCGTCCGGGGTCGGCAAGTCGACCGTGCTCGGCGCGGTGAGCGGTCTCGTGCCGCACTTCACCGGCGGCACCCTGCGCGGCCGCGTCACGGTGGCGGGTCGGGACACCCGTACCCACAAGCCGCGCGAGCTCGCCGACGTGGTCGGCACGGTGGGACAGGACCCGCTCGCCCACTTCGTGACCGACACCGTGGAGGACGAACTCGCCTACGGCATGGAGTCGTTGGGCCTCGCCCCGGAGGTCATGCGGCGCCGGGTGGAGGAGACCCTCGACCTGCTGGGGCTGGCCGGACTGCGCGACCGCCCGATCGCCACGCTCTCCGGTGGCCAGCGGCAGCGGGTCGCGATCGGCTCGGTCCTCACCCCGCATCCCCGGGTGCTGGTCCTGGACGAGCCGACCTCGGCCCTGGACCCGGCCGCGGCGGAGGAGGTCCTGGCGGTGCTCCAGCGTCTGGTGCACGACCTCGGCACGACGATCCTGATGGCCGAGCACCGTCTGGAGCGCGTGATCCACTACGCCGACCGAGCCGTCCTCCTGCCCGGTCCCGGCGAGGCCCCGATCGTCGGCTCCCTGCCCGAGGTGATGGCGGTGTCCCCGGTCCACCCCCCGGTGGTCGCCCTGGGCCGCCTCGCGGGCTGGTCCCCCCTCCCCCTCACGGTCCGGGACGCCCGCCGCCAAGCCGGTCCCCTGCGCGAACGCCTGGCCGCATCCGCCGCCGCGGGTACGCGTGACACTGCGGCTGCGGGTGCGTCCGGGCTGGTCGCGCGGTTCCCCGCGCCCCTTCGGGGCGCCACACCCCTGGCCGCGGGCGGCCCGGCCGGCACCAGCGCAGGGCGCCGCCTCTGGTTCCGTCACCGCCCGGCCCCCGCCCCGGAGCCCGGGCAACCGCACATCGCCGAGGTCCGCTCCCTCTCCGTCCGCCGGGCGCGCATCGACGCCCTGCGGCACATCGATCTCGCCGTCGCCCCCGGCGAGACCATCGCCCTCATGGGCCGCAACGGCGCCGGCAAGTCCACCCTGCTCAACACGCTCGTCGGCCTGGTGGCACCCAGCGCCGGGAGCGTCCGGGTCGGCGGCGTCGAGCCCCACCGCACCGCACCGCCCGACCTCGTACGCCGGGTCGGCCTGGCCCCGCAGGAACCGCGGGATCTCCTGTACACCGACACGGTCGCCGACGAGTGCGCGGCGGCCGACCGGGACGCGGGAGCCGAGCCGGGGACCTGCCGGGCGCTGGTGTCCGAGCTGCTGCCGGGGATCGCGGACGGCACCCACCCCCGCGACCTGTCCGAGGGGCAGTGCCTGGCGCTCGCCCTGGCCGTGGTGCTGACCGCCCGCCCGCCCCTGCTGCTACTGGACGAGCCGACCCGCGGCCTGGACTACGCGGCCAAGGCCCGGCTGGTGACCGTCCTGCGCGGCCTCGCCGCCGAGGGGCACGCGATCGTGCTGGCCACGCACGACGTGGAGCTGGCCGCCGAGATCGCGCACCGGGTGGTCCTGCTCGCCGAGGGGGAGGTCATAGCCGACGGACCGACCGCGCACATCGTCGTCTCCTCACCGTCCTTCGCCCCGCAGGTGACGAAGATCCTCGCCCCGCAGCAGTGGCTCACCGTGGCCGAGGTACGGAAGGCCCTGGCATGAGCCCGATCACTCCGACGAGCCCGGTGAGTCACCTGGGCACCGTGCGCCCCACCCGCCTCCATCCCACCCGCCTCCACGCCATCCGTCTCGGCCCCCGCTCGCTCGCCGCGCTGGCCCTGGTCAGCGCGGTCGGTGTGGCCGGCTTCGGGTGGCCCTTCCTCGCTCCGCCCAGCTCGCAGCTCAGCGCCCACGCCCAGGACGCGCCCTGGCTCTTCGCGGGGCTTCTCGTCCTCCTGGTCTCGGTCGTGGCGGCGACGATCTCGGAGTCGGATCTCGGGCCGAAGGCCGTGGCCATGCTGGGCGTGCTGGCCGCGACGGGGGCCGCGCTGCGTCCGATCGGCGCGGGTACGGCGGGCATCGAGCCGATGTTCTTCCTGATGGTGCTCAGTGGGCGGGTGCTGGGCCCCGGCTTCGGCTTCACCCTGGGCTCGGTGACGATGTTCGCGTCCGCGCTGCTCACGGGCGGGGTCGGACCGTGGCTGCCGTTCCAGATGCTGTCGATGGGCTGGTTCACGATGGGCGCCGGGCTGCTCCCGGGCCCGGTCCGGCTGCGCGGCCGGTTCGAGTTGCTGCTCCTCTCGGTCTACGGCTTCCTCGCCGCCTTCGCCTACGGCACGGTCATGGACCTGGCCGGCTGGCCGTTCATGGGTGCCGCCGCCTCGGACATCTCCTTCGACGCCCATGCCTCCGTCCCCGCCAACCTGGCCCGTTTCGTGGCCTACTGCCTGGCCACCTCGCTCGGCTGGGACCTCGGGCGGGCCCTGTGCACGGTGGTGCTGACCCTCGTGCTCGGCCCGGCCGTGCTGCGCGCGCTGCGCCGGGCCACCCGGCGGGCCGCCTTCGAGACCGCGGTCACATTCGACGGCCCGGAACGCTCACGTGACGGGTCCGGCGCTTCACACAGCGCAAGCGAGACGGTGAAGCGCCCCACATGACGCAGGTCACCTACGATCCGCGGCAGTAGCACCGAATATCCGTTACGCCCCTTAGTGCACCCTCGCTGACCTACGCATTGAGACCCACGCCACAGAGTCGGCGTTTCCCGTCGATCCGGCCACAACTAGTAAAAGGGGTCATTGCGGACGGCTTTCCGGGCTGCTTCTCTGGACGACGTCGCAAGGCGCCGCAAGCCCACCCGGGCCGAGGCGCCGACGCATGCGGTCACATCGCGTGGCCCGTCCCATGCGGGCGATCCCCTGTCCCCGACGCAAGAGGTACTTCGTGTCCGTCTCCTTCATCCGTCGCATCGCTTCCCCGAAGAAGGCCCTCACCGTTGCCGCCGTGGCCGCCGCCACCGCCGGCATGGCACTGTCCGCGGCGCCCGCCCAGGCCGCCCCGACCTCGGCCTCCTCCGCTCAGGCGATCGCGCACAAGATGATCCCGGACGCCGCGCAGTTCAACGCGTTCAGCAAGATCGTCTCTCACGAGAGCGGCTGGAACCCGTCGGCCACCAACAGCTCCTCCGGCGCCTACGGCCTGGTCCAGGCCCTGCCGGGCTCGAAGATGGCCTCCGCCGGTTCCGACTGGAAGACCAACCCGGCCACCCAGATCAAGTGGGGCCTGGGCTACATGAACTCGCGCTACGGCAGCCCCGTGAAGGCCTGGGCCTTCTGGCAGGCCAACGGCTGGTACTGAGCCACCCGCAGCGCGCCCCGAAGCCGCTGAAGGCGGCGGCCCCCGATCCCCGGGCCGCCGCCTTCGGCGTTTCCCGCACCCCCGCGTGGTCAACTGGGGCGGTGAGCGCAGCGGAAGAGGCGTCGGCACAGGAGCCGTACGACCCGGAGGCGCGCGGGCTCCGGCTGGTGTTCGTGCTGCTGGCCCTGACCGTGGTGAGCGGGCTGATCGACGCCGTCAGCTATCTGGGGCTCGGCCGGGTCTTCACCGCCAACATGACCGGCAGCGTGGTCGTCCTCGGCTTCGCGGCGGCCGGTGCGCTCGGCTTCTCCGTGCGGCACACGGCGACCTCGCTGGGGTTCTTCCTGCTGGGCGCGGTAACCGGCGGGCGGCTGGCGGTCCGCGTCGGCAACGGGCCGCGCCGCACCTGGACCCGACTCACCCTGACCGCCGAAGCGGCCCTGCTGGCCCTGTCGGCGGCGGTCGCCTTCGCCCGGCCGCACGCCACCGGCACGGTCTACGCCCTGATCGCCCTCACGGGGTACGCGATGGACCTGCGCAACGCGACCGTCCGCAAACTCGGTGTCGCCGCCATCAGCACCACCACCGTGCTGACCATGACCCTGACCGGCCTGGCCGCCGAGCCCCGCCTCGGTGGCGCCCCCGGGCGGCGCTCGCCGCGCCGCACGGCTTCTGTGGTCGCGATGCTGGCCGGCGCCTTCCTGGGCGCGTGGCTGGTCCTCCATCACGGCCTGGGCATCCCGCTGCTGGTCGCGGCCCTCACCTCGGGCGTGCTGGCGGTGGTGGCGTCCGGCAGGGAGTGAACCCCGCCGACCTCGGGGGAGGCAGGAACGGGGCGTTGGGGTAGGGGTGCTCCTGCCTCCCTCGGGGTGGGCCGGCCCGCGGGCTCAGCCGGTGGTGACCTGGAGTTCCTTGACGCCGTTGATCCAGGCCGAGCGCAGCCGCCGGGGCTCGTCGGCCGAGCGCAGGCCCGGCATCGCGTCGGCGATCGCGTTGAAGATCAGGTCGATCTCCAGGATCGCCAGGGACTTGCCGAGGCAGTAGTGGGGCCCGCCGCCGCCGAAGCCGAGGTGGGGGTTGGGGTCGCGGGTGATGTCGAAGGCGTCGGGGTCGGAGAAGACCTCGGGGTCGTGGTTGGCGGAGGCGTAGAACAGCCCGACGCGATCACCCTTCCTGATCCGGACCCCGCCCAGTTCCGTGTCCTGTGTGGCCGTGCGCTGGAAGGCGTTGACCGGGGTCGCCCAGCGCACGATCTCCTCGGCCGTCGTCCCGGGCCGCTCCCGCTTGAACAGCTCCCACTGCCCGGGGTGGGTGAGGAAGGCGTGCATCCCGTGGGTGATGGCGTTCCGGGTGGTCTCGTTCCCGGCCACCGCCAGCATCAGCACGAAGAAGCCGAACTCGTCGGAGTTCAGGTTGCCCTCGTCCTCCGCCGCGACGAGCGTCGTCACGATGTCGTGCGCCGGGCACTTCTTGCGGTCGGCGGCCATGTTCATGGCGTAGGCGATGATCTCGGCGGCCGACTCCGCGCCGACCTCCTCGGTGATCGCGTACTCGGGATCGTCGTAGGCGATCATCCTGTTGGACCAGTCGAAGATCTTGGACCGGTCCTCCTGCGGGACGCCGATCAGCTCCGCGATGGCCTGCAGCGGCAGTTCGCAGGCGACCTCGGTGACGAAGTCGAAGGGTCCGGAGCGAGCACGGGCACTCGTGACGATCGCCTCGGCGCGCGCCCTCAGCCGGTCCTCCAGGGCCCGGATGGAACGTGGCGTGAAGCCGCGCTGCACGATCTGCCGCACCCGCGTATGTTCCGGAGGATCCATGTTGAGCAGGATCAGCCGCTGTGCGTCGATCGCGTCGCGCTCGATGTGCTCGTTGAAGCGGATGATCGCGGTGTTGACGGTGGAGGAGAAGAGTTCCGGGTGCGTGGAGACGTACTTGACGTCCGCGTGCCGGGTCACGGCCCAGTAGCCGTCGTCGGCGAAGCCCGCGACGCCGTGCGGCTGCGGGATCCAGCGGACCGGCTCGGCGCGGCGCAGCTCGGCGAACTCCGGGAGGGGCACACGGTGGTGCAGCAGGTCGGGGTCGGTGAAGTCGAACCCGTCGGGCAGCGCGGGGCAGTGCATCGGCGGCTCCCGTCGTGAAGTTCTGACGGCCCATCAGCGAGTGCGGTGAACGTAGTAACGGGTTCTACAACTCGCAAGAGGTACGACACCCCCAATCCGTGCGGAATTCGTGCAGATCGCGACTTCGGCACCTGCAAGACTCTTGCGGTGATGGACATCGCGTCAGCAGACTGCTGGGCAGAACTAGAACGCGTACTAGTTCTGGAGGAGAGCCCTCTCGGAGAGGACCCGCACCCATGGCCGCCGAACCCGTGATCGTCGAAGCCGTCCGCACCCCGATCGGCAAGCGCGGCGGCGCGCTCGCCAATCTGCACCCCGCCTATCTCCTGGGCGAGACCTACCGTGAACTCCTCGGCCGCACCGGCATCCCCGCCGACGCGGTCGAGCAGATCGTCGGCGGCACGGTCACCCACGCCGGCGAACAGTCCATGAACCCCGCGCGCACGGCCTGGCTGACCATGGGCCTCCCCTACGAGACGGCCGCCACGACCGTCGACTGCCAGTGCGGCTCCTCCCAGCAGGCCTCGCACATGGTGGCCAACATGGTCGCCGGGGGCGTGATCGACGTCGGGATCAGCTGCGGTGTCGAGGCGATGAGCCGGGTCCCGCTGGGGTCGGGGTCCAAGCACGGTCCCGGCAAGCCGTTCCCGGACGAGTGGAACGTCGACCTCCCCAACCAGTTCGAGGCGGCCGAACGCATCGCCCGCCACCGGGGGTTGACGCGGGAGAACGTGGACGCGCTGGGCCTGCTCTCCCAGCAGCGGGCGGCCCTGGCCTGGGCGGAGGAACGCTTCAAGCGCGAGACGTTCGCCGTGCAGGTGCCGACCACCGAGGAGGAGCAGTACGCCGGTCAGGGCATGTGGCGGCTCGTGGACAAGGACGAGGGCCTGCGGGACACGTCCACGGAGGCGCTGGCGAAGCTGAAGCCGGTGATGCCGACGGCCGTCCACACGGCGGGCAACTCGTCGCAGATCTCCGACGGCGCGGCGGCCATCATGTGGGCGTCGAAGCGGATGGCTCGGGCGCTGAAGCTGAAGCCCCGGGCGCGGATCGTCGCCCAGGCGCTGGTCGGCGCCAACCCGCACTTCCACCTGGACGGCCCGATCGACGCGACGCGCGCGGTGCTGGGCAAGGCGGGAATGTCCCTGAAGGACATCGACCTCGTGGAGATCAACGAGGCCTTCGCGTCTGTGGTGTTGAGCTGGGCCCAGGTCTTCGAACAGGACCTGGACAAGGTCAACGTCAACGGCGGTGCGATTGCGCTGGGTCACCCGGTGGGGGCGACGGGCGCCCGCCTGATCACCACCGCCCTGCACGAACTGGAGCGCGTGGACAAGGAGTTCGCGCTGATCACCATGTGCGCGGGCGGCGGGCTGGCCACCGGGACGATCATTCAGCGGCTGTAGCGGAGGCCCAGCTTACGAAGGCGGAGAACGCGGCGGGGTCGAGGGTGAGGATCGGTCCCGCCGGGGTTTTGGAGTCGCGGATGGCTACGGCCTCGTTGGGCAGTTCTGCGATCTCAAGGCACTGGCCGCCCTGGTCGCTGCTGTAGCTGGACTTACGCCACTTGCTCTCCATAGCGGTCCTCCATCACGCGCCGGATCAACTCCGCCGAGTCCTTGAGGGAGAGTGCGGAGGCTTGGAGATGATCGTAACGGAGCGAGCACTCTTTGACCGTTTCCGGGTTTGCCGTGGGGTGCCCACAGCGGAAGCTCTCGGTATAGAGGATCGCCGGGTCGCCAGCAAACCGGTAGAGGTCGAACGGGCCGGTGAGCCCCGCGTGCGCTCCGGAGGAGAACGGCAGGACCTGGATGTTGATCCGTGGATTGTCCTCGAAGGTCAACAGATGGGCCAGTTGGCCTCGCATGATGCCGCGGCCGCCGATCTCCAAGTACAGCGCGGCCTCGCTGAGTACCGCCCAGAAGACCGGCGGCTCCTCCTTCTCGAAGATGTTCTGCCGCGCCAGCCGGACCGCAGTCCGGTCGTCGAGGTCACTTCGGTCCACCGCTCCGAGCACCGCACGGGCGTAAGCCGGAGTCTGAAGCAAACCGAGGATCATGTGCGTCTGGAAGGAGCAGATTTCAACGGCCCGCACCTCCAGCTCGGCCACCTGCTGAAACCACGCCGGAAGTTGGCTTCGCATCACCAGTGGATGGAGCCGGGTCAGTAACCCGCCCGTGCACAGCGCCGCGTCCGCCCGCTGGCTGAAGTCGAGGGTCGGCAGCTTCCGGGCCGTCTCCACCTGGCCGACCATCGACCCCGTGTAGTTGATGATGTCCCCGAGCTGCTTCTGCGTGAGCCCCGCCGCCTCTCGGAAGCGACGCAACTCGAAGCCGTAGTAGTCGAGCGGTGAGGCGCTCGGGTCGAGGGTGTTGATGTTCACCATGCCAAGTCCCCTCTCGGACCCGTTGTGTTCAACCTGTAGCCGAGCGTAGTGATCCGAGGTCAGCCTCGTCCTGTGAACCTCAACATTCCCCGCACCCCCCTGTACCGCATGAACCTCACCGTCGGCGAACACTCGGTGCGCCACGTCCGCCGGATCGTCCGCTCGCTGCTCCACGAGTGGGAGCTGACGGAGCTGACGTTCGCCGTGGAGCTGGGCGTGAGCGAGCTCGCCACCAATGTCATACGGCACGTACCGGACCGCCGCTGCACGATCCTGCTCGCACGGCAGACGGCGGGGGTACGCGCCGAGGTGACCGACGGTTTCGCTCAACTCCCCCTTCTCGACAGCGGCTTGGCCGAGGAGGCGGAATGCGGTCGCGGCCTCGCCCTGCTGGACGCGGTGGCCGACAAGTGGGGGGTGTCACCGGGCGCCGCCGACGGGAAGACCGTCTGGTTCGAGTGCGGGGAGTCGCCCCGGGCGACGAGGCGGTCTCCCTCGGGAGTGCGCTGGTAGTACACCCTGTGGCCTTGGCGCGTCCGGTTCAGTAACCCCACCCGGTGGAGCCGGACCAAGTGGTACGACACCGTCGACGCGGTCAGGTGGTGCCGCTCGGCGAGTTCCGTCGTGATCCGGGGTCTGCCCAGGTCGGCCAGGAGGAGAAAGCGGGCCTGTCCGATGACCTGGCCCAGTGAGTCCTGCGGCACGGGATCCTCCGCCGGGGGGTGGTCGCCCTTGGGGCCGGGCACCGGATAGGTGAGGTGGGTGCCGTCCTCCCCCCATGGATCGTTGCGGATGAGCCAGGTCGTCGCCAGCGGCGAAGGGCACAGGGTGATCCTCGTGCTCTCGCGCACCTGCAACGTGCGCGTGTCCTGGATGCGGAGGGCACCGGAGTCGTATGTGAGGGCTGGATGAAGGGAGTTCAGCGTGTCCGCCAGCCCTCGCTCGACCACGGAGGCGGCGCGGTGCCGGATGTCCGCCTCCGCCACCTGGCGCAGCGCGCTCCATCGGGCCGCCACGCCGGCCGACCAGAACCGGCCGAGTTCCCGGGCGACGCGCTGGGCGAATGCCCGCTCTCCGGATGCCAGGGCGTCCACGATCTTCCGCAACTCGGCCGAGTCCGACCGCTCCCCGGTGCGCGCCGACTCCAGGAACCTCCGCATCTGGCGTGCGACCACCCGGGGCGGTGTCGAGGCCACCGCGTGGAGTTCCTCTTCGAGCGTGCCGTGGCTCACCGCGCTCGCGGACAGGAATCCCGGTACGTAGTTTCGCTTGACCCGCCGCAAAGCCATGAGCAGGCCACCGTCCTGGCGCACGAGGGTATCGCGGACCACCCGTTCCCGCCGGTGCCCGCCGTCGGCGACGAGCCCGAAATCGAGCAGAAATCCGATCTGGGCCAGCGGAGAAACAACGAATCTGGCGGCCACGAGAGCATCGGAGTTCAGACGGACAGAAATCACTCAATCCCCCAGTATCGACTAGCGGCGCCCCGCCGATCTGGTCAGTGATCAGCGGGAGACGCGCATACGGAGGTCGGCAGAGGCCCCCGTCGCCGTCCGCTCGATCCTCACACGGCACCGCGATTTGGACCAGATCAGAGATCAGTCAGATGAAGGACATTCGAGCCTGCTCGAAAGTCATCGTGCGCAGTGCCCGGGACGCGTATACACGAGCACCTGCGCGCCACGTACGCGAATTCGCTCGCAGATTTCGAAGGACGAGCTCAGGGTCTGTCGTTTCACCTTCTCCTGCGGCAATGCGTCGAGCGGCTGCCCGGGCGGATCGGCCAGCGCGAGGATGCGGTCCGCCGACAGGATGCGCCGCCGTATCGCGGCGGCGGGCAGTTCGGTGCCCTGCAGGGTGCGCGAGGCCGTCGGGGACTCGGCGAGCGCCAGGTCCCTCAGGTGGCCCAGGACGGACGGGTACGACAGCAGCCACTCGCGGCGCCGGGCGGGCATGAACAGGACGCCGTCGCCGTCGTGCGCGCTCTCGCGGACCGCCCGGGCGACCGCGACCACGTCGTCCTTGCGGCTCCCCGGGGAGCGGACCAGGAGCGACCACGGCAGCAGCACCGCGACGGCCGCGGCGAGGGCCGCACAGGCCGTCAGCACCCGGGCCACGGGGGCCAGACGGTGTCGCCGTCGTACGGCGCGGGCCAGCGCCTCCCCAGCGAGCAGGGCCAGCCCGGTCATGCCATACAGGACGTACCGCTCGACGTACCACGGCTTGACGAGCGAGATCGTCATGAGCAGACCGGCCGGGGCGATCAGCAGCGGGAGGGCGAGCCAGGCCAGGGCGCCGGGGCCGGCGGCCACGGGCCCGCGCACGAGTGACCGGCAGAGCAGCGCACCCGCCGCCGAGACCGCCAGGAACTGCAGCCACGCGTTCAGGCTCGGACGCCCCAGCCAGCCCAGTTGCTGCTCCGCCTGGCCCGCGCTCACCGCCGCCAGGGGCAGCAGGCCGAGCATCACCCCGGCCGCCGCGGTGCCCCAGCACCGCCACACCCGCCGGGGCACGCGCAGCAGCCACAGCGTCAGCGCATGGGCCACGAGCGCCAGGACGGCGAACTCGTGCAGCCAGCCGGAGAGACCGAGCAGGAGACCGTATGCCACCCACCAACGGCCGCGGGAGGCTTCGGTGCCGCGCACGAAGAAGTACGTCGCCCACGTGACACCCGCGGTGACCAGCGCGTACGAGCGGCCCTCCTGTGCGTACTGCTGCGTCACCGGCAACAGCCCGAAGACGAGTCCGGCGAGCGTGCCCGCCGTACGGCCGGACAGCCGGGCGCCGATCGCCCCCACCCCGGCCGCCGCCAGGGCGGTCGCCGCCACCGAGGGCAGCCGCAGGGCGACGAGACCGCCGTCCCACACACCGAAGACGGCGTGCATGAGGAGGTAGTAGAGGCCGTGCACGGCGTCGATGTGGCCGAGCAGGCCCCACAGGTCGCCGAGCGAGCGATGGGCCACCTGATACGTGACCGACTCGTCACGCCACATGCTGTCCTGCCGGTCCATCCCCCACAGCCCCAGGGCCCACGCGGCGACGGCAGGGACGGCCACCGGAGCCGCCCGTCCCCGCGCGCCTCCGAGCCGGACAGCGGCCCGGGGGGGGCGGCCCACGCCCCGGCCGGCGCGGTGAACTCGATGTCGGCTTGCCGAGCGATGATCTCCTCCTGAGAAGTCCGTCCTGAGAAGCCGGGTGGTGCCTCGCGCGGTCAGCAGTGGTCGCCGCGCTCGTACACCTCGATCCGCGCGGTGCCGATCGCCGTGCCGGCGCACCGCGTGAAGTGGTCGTGCAGCGCCGCTTCCTTCGCCGCCTCGCGCGCACTGCTCTCGTGGCGCTCCCGGGCCGGCTCGCGCACCACGACGATCCGCGCGGCGCGCACGATCCGGTTGCGGATGTCGGTGGGCGGCAGCTCGGTGCCGTAGAGCGTGTGCGAGGGGTGCGGCGCGGCGGCGAGCGCGAGGTCGTGCGCGCCGTACAGCGCGGGCTCCTGCCCGAGCAGCCACACCCTGCGGCTGGACGGCAGGAAGAGCACGCCGTCGCCGGACGCCACCCTGTCCCGCACCGCGGCGGAGATGGCCACGACATCGTCCGTACGGCTCGCCGGGCTGCGCAGATGCGTTCCCACCGGTCCCACGGCGACCAGCAAGGCGGCGGCCGCCACGAGCGCCAGGGCCGCGCGGGGGCGCACGGACCGCCACAGCGTGTCGAGGGCGGCACCCGTGAGGAGGGCGAGACCGGCCTGGGCGTACAGCACGTAACGGTCGACGTAGAGGGGCTTGGCCGCCGAGGCCAGCAGCAGCGACGCCGGGGGCAGCAGAAGCAGGGGCAGCGCCCAGGTGCCGAGTGCCCGGGGTGCCCCCGGACGCCGGTGCACCAGCGCGCAGGCCCACCCGACGCCCGCGATCAGCAGGAAACTCAGTACATCTCCGCGCATGGACACCGTGATCCACGCGACCTGGCCCGACTGACGCAGGCTCAGCAGCACCAGGGGCGTGACCGCCGCCACCGCACAGCAGCACGCTCCCGCCCACGCCGCCAGCACCGGCCGCGGCTGCCGGGCCACGAGCAGGGCGACGCCGTGGGCGGCGAGCGCCGGCAGCGCGAACTCGTGCAGCAGGCCGGACAGGACGGCCAGCGCGGCATAGCCGGCCCACCAGGCGCCGCGCCGCTCGGTGCACGCCCTGAGCAGGACCCATGTCTCGGCCACCACGAGGGCGGTCACCAGGGCGTAGGAGCGGCCCTCCTGCGCGTAGCGCTGGACGGCGGGCAGCAGCGCGAACACCGTCCCCGCGAAGAGTCCGGCCCGCGCCCCGGCCAGCCGCCGGCCCAGTGCGGCGACCCCCACCGTGGCGCCCGCCATGGCCAGCACCGACGGCAGCCGCAGAGCGACGAGGCCACCGTCCCAGAGCCGGAACACGCCCCGCATCAGCAGGTAGTAGAAGCCGTGCACCGCGTCGGCCCCGCCGAGCGTCGCCCACAGGTCCGGCAGGCTGCGGTGAGCCATGTCGTACGTGACGGCCTCGTCCTGCCACAGCGTGTTCTGCCGGCGAATGCCCCACAGCCCGAGCAGCACGCTGACCGCCCCCGGGGTCAGGACGCCGAGGCGCCCCGTCGTCCGGGGCCGGGCGGCGCGCGGCCCAGGTGGTGCGGCCGGGCGGGCAGGCGGAACGCGTGTCGCGGTGGCTATGGCCGGCTCCTCGTGTCTCGTCGGCGGTACGGGCGGTGCGGACACGGGACAAGTGAAGTGGCCGGAAAATTGATGGTCAGCCGCCTTCCGGCCCGCCTATCAATCCCGCATCGCGTACCGTGAACCGCTGATCCGGGAACGGGGAGCGCAGGGGGATTCGTCGTGGGTCGTTCCGAGAAGCCGCTGGATCCGGAGGCGGGACCGGTGCAGCGGTTCGCCCATGGACTGCGCGAGTTACGGCGGGCGTCCGGAAGCCCCCCGTACCGGGAGATGGCCCGCCGCGCCGGCTACTCGGCCCCCACCCTGTCCAGCGCCGCGACGGGCGACCGGCTGCCGTCACTGCCGGTCACCCTGGCGTACGTCGAGGCCTGCGGCGGCCGGCCCGAGGACTGGGAACCGCGCTGGCGCGCCCTCGCCGAGGAGCTCTCCGCCCGGCCCGCGGCACAGGACGCGGAGGAACCGGCGCCCTATCGTGGACTCGCCCGGTTCGACACGGAGGACGGCGATCTGTTCTTCGGCCGGGACCAGCTCGTCGAGGACCTCGTCGGCCTGGTCCGCGAGCACCGCTTCGTCGCGGTCGTCGGGGCCTCGGGCAGCGGCAAGTCCTCCCTGCTGCGTGCCGGGCTCGTCCGGGCACTGCGGAACCTCGGCGAGCGGGACGGGAGGCCGGCCGCCATACGGATCTGCACACCCGGACAGGCCCCGCTGCGGACCCATGGCGCGCTCCTGGAGCCGGTGGCGGGCGACGCGGACACCGTGCTGGTGGTCGACCAGTTCGAGGAGGTGTTCACGCTCTGTCAGGATCCGGTGCAGCGCGGGGAGTTCATCGGCGCTCTGCTCACCTCCCGTACGGTGACCGGGTCCCGGCTGCGCGTGGTCATCGCGGTTCGGGCCGATTTCTACGGCCGGTGCGCCGAGCACCACGACCTCGTCCAGGCGCTCAACGCGGCGACCCTCCTGGTCGGGCCCATGTCCCCGGAGCAGATCCGGGAGGCGATCGTGAAACCGGCCACGGCCGGGCGGCTGATGGTGGAACGAGCCCTGACCGCCCGGATTCTCTCCGACGTGGCGCAGGAGCCCGGGGCCCTGCCGCTCATGTCCCACGCCTTGCTGGAGCTCTGGCGACGCCGCCGGGGCCGCACCCTGACGCTGGCGGCGTACGAGGCGATCGGCGGGGTCCAGGGCGCGGTGGCCCACACGGCCGAGGAGGTGTTCACGGGGTTCACGGCGGCCCGGACGGAACTCGCCCGCGCGCTGCTGCTGCGGCTGATCACTCCGGGGGAGGAAGCGCCGGACACCCGGCGTCCGGCCGAGCGGGCCGAGCTGGTCCGGTCCAAGGCGGCGGAAGAGGTGCTCGAAGCCCTGGTCCGGGCGCGGTTGGTGACCGTCGACGGCACCGGAGTGGACCTCACGCACGAAGCGCTCATCACCGCGTGGCCGCGGCTGCGTAGCTGGGTGGAGACCGATCGGGAACGGCTGCGACTGCAGCGGCGGTTGACGGAATCCGCCAAGGAGTGGGAGCAGCTGGCGCGGGATCCGGGCGCCCTGTACCGGGGCGCCCGGCTGCTGGCCGCCCGGGACGCGTTCATGGGGGCGGACGGTCCCTCGCCCGATCTGACACCGCTGGAGCGGGAGTTCCTCACCGCGAGCATCCGCAGCGGGCGCTTCGTGCAGCCGGCCCTGGTCTGGGTCCGGCGCTTCGTACGGAGCCGCTGGTGGCCGGCGTTCCAGCTCGCACTGCTGTGCGCGGTGGTGCTGTGGACCGTGTGGTTCCTCAACCGCGACCACCCGTGACGTTCCCCGGGCGTACGCGCGCGGTCAGCGCCGGCCGAGCACGGCGCGGGCGGCGGCGAGGTGCCGGTCCTTGGCCGACCTCAGCCGTGCGAAGTAGTCCCTGTGTTCACGGATGTCCCGGCTCTGGATGGCGCGTTCCTGCTCACTGAGCAGCTTCACGAGCCCGACGCGCCGCTTGCAGGTCACGTCGGCCTCCGCGGTCTGCCTCTCGGCGCGTGAGGGGGTGTCGGACCGCGTCCAGCGCGGGTCCTCGGCGGCGGCGTAGAAGTCCCGGTACGCGTGTCCCCTCTCCCGCATGCAACGCGCCCAGGAACGCGTCGCGCGTGCGCCCGCGGGGCTCTTCAACGCCTCGTCGAGGCTGAGCGAATTCAGCTTGTTCACCAGGTCTTCGTCCACCTCGTTCCCGTGTGCCAATTGGTCACCGGCCCGCTTGTAGCAGCCGTCGGCGGGATTCAGCGCGGCTTGTCTCTCGGCCGGCCCCAACCGTTTCTCGCGGTCGGTCTTCCGCGCGGTGATATCGGTGGAGCCCATCAGCCGGGCGTTGCTCTTGTAGCCCATTTCCTTCGCGACCGTCATCTCGATGACGCCGTAGCGTCGGCGGTTACGCAGGTCGGGATAGTGATTGCGGTGGTCGATGACTTCCCAGTCGTATCCGCGCTTTCTCATGCAGGCGCGGGTCAGACGGTCCTGTGCGCTTTCGATCAGGTAGATCTCATTGACCGACAACTGGTAGTCGTCGAGCGGGAGAACGAGATTCCTGACCTCCTCGGTCGGTGCGGGAGCCGCGGCGAGCACGGTCCTGGGGGCCTCCCCCTGGGACGTCCCGCCCCCGCAGCCCGTGACGAGAAGCAGAAGGGCCGTAGCCCCCGCCATCCGGCACCTGGTCATGCGTCCACCCCAGAATTCGTCCGCTCCACAGAAGAGAGGGGGCGCCGGCCGGACCGGCGCCCCCGTGGGTGTTACAGGAAGACCACGCAGCTCGCCTTGTTGTCGAACCCGTTGTTGCTGAAGTCGGAGTCGACGCTGTGCGGCTTCGCCGTGTAGGACTTGCCGGTGCACGAGCTGCCGTTGTCCCACATGCCGACGAAGGACCCGGTGTCGTTCCGCATCGAGCTGGCACCGTTCTGCATGACCTGGTGGGTGCCGGCCCAGTACTTGTTGTTCAGCTCCCGGTCGGTGCCCGAGAAGTTCGCGTGGTGGCCCTTGTAGTCGTCGTGCTCGTACAGCACGAAGTAGGAAGCCTGCGCCCCCGTGGGGGCCGCCGACGCCGTCGGCGCGGTCATGATGGCGCCGGCGGCGCACATGGCCAGAGCGCCGAGCGCCACACCCAGCTTGCGCTTCATCCGTTGTCCTCCCGTTCGAATGGTGGTGGTCCGAGGCGGACCTCCATCCGCCGCGACCAGTTCACGCGAACAGGGGTTCGGGGTACAGATGATGAGAAAATGTTCGAATGTGACGCCTGAGGCGGCGATCAGGTGCCGGACACGTGCAGGTGCTCCCGGTCCGGTCGTGCGGGCGACCGGCCAGGGCCGGCGCCGGCGGTCACGGAGACCGGGCGCGGCCCGGTCAGGACGTGGGTCAGACCGAAGCCCGCGGTCACCACCACCGCGCCGCCGACCGCGTCGAGCACCCAGTGGTTGCCGGTGGTGACGATGGCCGAGACGGTGAGGAGGGGGTGCAGCAGGCCGAGGGCCTTCATCCACCGCTTCGGGGCGATGACCGCGATCACCACGCCGCACCACAGGGCCCAGCCGAAGTGCAGCGACGGCATCGCCGCGTACTGGTTGGTGAGCGCGGTCAGGGCACCGTAGTCCGGCCTGGAGAAGTCCTGGACGCCGTGGACGGTGTCGACGATGCCGAGGGCCGGCATCAGGCGCGGCGGGGCCAGCGGGAAGAGCCAGAAGCCGATCAGGGCGAGGAAGGTGGCGAAGCCGAGGGAGGCGCGGGCCCAGCGGTAGTCGACGGGGCGGCGCCAGTAGAGGACGGCGAGGACCGCCAGCGGGACCGCGAAGTGGAAGGACTCGTAGTAGAAGCCGAAGAAGTCCCGCAGCCAGCCGATCGTCGCCACCGCGTGGTTGACCCCGTGCTCGATGTCGATGTGCAGGAACCGTTCGAGGTCGAGGACGAGACGGCCGTGATGCTCGGCCGTCGCCCGGCCCTGGGTGGTGCTGCCACCGGTCGCGGCCAGGCGGACCTGCGCGTAGGCGGCGTAGACGACCCGGATGAGCAGCAGTTCCAGCAGGAGGTTCGGGCGGGTGAGGACACGGCGCAGGAAGGGCAGCAGGGGGACGCGGCGGAAGCGGGCCGGGATCGCCGGCGCGTACTGCGCCGGGACCGGCCGCTGGTAGTGGGGGGCCGTCCGGGACAGGAACGGCACGGCCGTGGCGGCGGCCAGCGCCGCGAGCAGGACGAGGTTGTCGCGCAGCGGGAACATCACCGCCAGGTTCGGCAGCAGCATCCTCGCCGGCAGGGTGGTCACCAGGATCATCGCCACCGGCCAGACGTACCGGTCGGAGGTCCGGCGGCCGACCCGGCCGACCATCGCGAGCAGCACCCACAGCAGCTGGTACTGCCAGGCGGTGGGAGAGACGGCGACGACGGCGCAACCGGTGACGGCCACGGCGAGCAGCAGCTGGCCGTCGTGGGCGTACCGGACGGCACGGCGCACGGCGAGCGCGCCGACGGCGGCGCCGAGCACCAGGAAGAGGGCGATCTCCAGCGGGCCGGTCAGGCCCAGGCGGAGCAGGGCGCCGTGCAGGGACTGGTTGCCGAGGGCGTCGGCTTTGCCGCCGAGGCCCGTCCCGGCCATGTGGTGCACCCAGTACGTGTACGAGTCGTGCGGGAGCGCCGCCCAGGCGAGGGCGGTGCAGGCGGCGAAGGTACCGGCCGTCGCGGCGGTGGCCCGGCGGCGGCCGGTGAACCACAGCAGCGGGGCGAAGAGCAGCATGGTCGGCTGCAGAGCGGCGGCAAGGCCTATGCACAGCCCGCTCTCCCGCTCGCTCCGTACGGTGAAGCAGCCGAGCAGGACGAGCAGGACCGGCATGATGCTGGTCTGGCCGAGCCACAGGGCGTTGCGGACCGGCAGCGACAGCATGAGCAGGCTGATCGCGACCGGCGCGGCCAGCAGGGAGGTGCGGCGGCCCACCGGCCGAGGGAGCGCGCGGGCGGCCACCAGACCGAGGGCGACGACCAGCAGCAGGGTGCCGAAGGTCCAGCCCCAGCCGAGGGCGGCCTGCGCCGAACGGGTCAGTGGTTTGAGCACCAGACCCCCGAAGGGGGTGCCGGTGAACCGGGTCGAGTCGTAGATCGAACCGTTCACGTGCAGCACGCCATGGGGGCCGACCCAGGTCTCCAGGTCGGTCAGCCGCTCGCCGCTCGGCGTGGTGAGGACGACGGCCAGCTGCCGTACCGCGAGGATCGCGGCCACCGCCCACAGGGCGAGCCGGGCCGCGCGCAGCCGCGCCCCGGCCGGGGCCCCGCCGAAGGTGTCCGGCGGTCGCCCGCTGTGCTGCACGTTCGCCACGCCTCGTCGGCCTCCCGCCCCGTCCGGTCCCGACGCCGGTCACGCCGGGTTGGTTCGCGAACCCTGTGAGGGCTTCACCTGACGGTGTGTTCCTGTTGTCCGGATGACGATAGTCCGGTTGCGCGTGCGGGGCGCGATAAGGATCACAGCGCGGGACCGGACCGCCTGATCAGGAGCGGGCAGACATACCTGGGTACACGCGGTTTGACTACATGATGCAGCCGACTGCATACAGAACGTCAGGGACCGAGGTCCGCCTATGGTCGCTTTTCGGCCCGTTTCCCGGCAGCGTCGCCGCACGGACCGCGCCCCTGTCCCCGTCGAAAGGTAGGCGAGCCCCGTTTTGGCGACCGCCACAGCAGTCTCCCCGTCCCTTCCGAAGCCCCGGCGGGCCACCAAGGCCCGTGACGTCACCGTCACCGACCCCGCGCTGGTCAAGCGCGCCGTGAAGGCGGCCGCGCTCGGCAACGCGATGGAGTGGTTCGACTTCGGTGTCTACAGCTACATCGCGGTCACGCTGGGCAAGGTCTTCTTCCCGTCCGGCAACCCGACCGCACAGCTGCTGTCGACCTTCGGCGCCTTCGCGGCGGCCTTCCTGGTCCGGCCGCTCGGTGGCATGGTCTTCGGTCCACTGGGTGACCGCGTGGGCCGGCAGAAGGTTCTCGCCCTCACGATGATCATGATGGCGGCGGGCACGTTCGCCATCGGCCTGATCCCGTCGTACGCCTCGATCGGCGTGGGCGCGCCGCTGCTGCTTCTGGCCGCCCGGCTCGTGCAGGGCTTCTCGACCGGTGGTGAGTACGCCGGCGCGTCGACCTTCATCGCCGAGTACGCCCCCGACAAGAAGCGCGGCTTCTTCGGCAGCTGGCTGGAGTTCGGCACGCTGGCGGGCTACATCGGCGGCGCGGGTCTGGTGACGTTGATGACGGCGCTGCTGTCGTCGCAGGATCTGCAGTCCTGGGGCTGGCGCGTCCCGTTCCTGATCGCGGGCCCGATGGGCATCATCGGTCTGTATCTGCGGATGCGGCTGGAGGAGACCCCGGCGTTCGCCGCCGAGGTGGAGAAGGCGGAGGCCGCCCGGCCGAAGGTGCCGCTGCGCGAGATGGTCGCGGGCCAGTGGAAGGCGCTGCTGCTGTGCATGGGTCTGGTGCTGGTCTTCAACGTCACCGACTACATGCTGCTGTCGTACATGCCGAGCTACCTCACCAGTGAGCTGAAGTACGACGAGACGCACGGACTGCTGGTCGTGCTCGGCGTGATGGCCGTGATGATGATCGTCCAGCCGTTCGCGGGCGCGCTGACCGACCGGGTCGGCCGGCGTCCGGTGATCGCCGCGGGCTGCGCGGGCTTCCTGTTCCTGTCCATCCCCGCCCTGCTGCTGATCCGCGAGGGCAGCCTGCTCGCGGTGGGGCTGGGCATGGGCGCGCTGGGTCTGCTCCTGGTGTGCTTCACGGCGGCCATGCCGGCCGCGCTGCCCGCTCTCTTCCCGACGCGGGTGCGGTACGGGTCGCTGTCCATCGGGTTCAACGTGTCGGTGTCCCTGTTCGGCGGGACGACTCCGCTGGTCGTGACCGCGCTGATCGGGGCGACGGGGAACATGATGATGCCCGCGTACTACATGATGGCCGCGGCTGTCGTGGGCGGGTTCGCCGTATGGCGGATGTCCGAGTCGGCCGGACGCCCGCTGCCCGGCTCGGCACCGTCGGTGGAGGCTCGCCAGGCGCCGTAGGGGGTGCGGGTTGAGACTCGCCAGGCGCCGTAGAGGTGCGGGTGGTGTGCGGGGCGCGGGCGCGCGGCGGCGGATCGCGCAGTTCCCCGCGCCCCTGGGGAGCCGCGGCCACCGCAGGCTGGAACGCGCCGTGACTGTGGTGGCCGCGGCCGCCGTGGGCGGGTTCGCCGTATGGCGGATGTCCGAGCCCGCCGGACGTAGGGGTGCGGGCGCGCGGCGGCTGATCGCGCGGTTCCCCGCGCCCCTGGGGAGCCGCGACCACCGCAGCCTGGGACGCGCCGTAGATGCGGGAAGCGGTGCCGTGGTGCGCCGGGCCGTCGTCGACACCCCGGTCGGCGGGGGATCCGCGAGTGGCGGATGCGCGAGGTCGGCGGGGTTCCGGTCCGGCCGCTCAGCCTGGGTGGCGGGCTCCTGGCGGTCGCTGCCGCCGTCGCCCTGATCGTCGTACGGCGCTCCCGGCGCCGGTGAATCCGTCGGTGATCGCGCCGTCGGCGCCCGTCGGCTGAGACGATGTCGGTGGGAAGGGCCCGCACTCGGGAAAGGCAGCAGGAGCATGAGCGACTCCCAGCTCTGGGACGACGTCGACGACTACTTCACCAGCCGGCTCGCCCCCGATGACGAGGCGTTGCAGGCGGCCCTGCGGGAGAACGACGCAGCCGGCCTGCCGCACATCGCCGTCACGGCGGCGCAGGGCAAGTTCCTCCAACTGCTCGCCCAGGTCCAGGGCGCGCGGCACATCCTGGAGATCGGCACGCTCGGCGGTTACAGCACGATCTGGCTGGCCCGCGCCCTACCCGAGGACGGCAGGCTCGTGTCGCTGGAGTACAACGCCAGGCACGCCGAGGTGGCCACCCGGAACCTCGCCCGGGCCGGCCTGGACCGGATCGCGGAGGTGCGGGTGGGCCCGGCCCTGGAGTCGCTGCCCAAGCTCGCCGACGAGAATCCGGCCCCGTTCGACCTGGTGTTCATCGACGCCGACAAGGCCAACAACGCGCACTACGTGGAGTGGGCGCTGCGGCTCACCCGCACCGGCAGCCTGATCGTCCTGGACAACGTGGTGCGCGGCGGCCGGGTCGTCGACGAGAGCAGCACCGAGCCCGACGTCGTGGGCACGCGCGCCGCGATCGAGCTGATCGCCACGCATCCGAGGCTGAGCGGCACGGCCCTTCAGACCGTCGGCAGCAAGGGCCACGACGGCTTCGCGCTGGCCCGGGTACTGGACTGAGCCGCTCCGGCACGGCTCGGACGGGCTTCAGACCTCGTGGTAGAAGCCGACGTTGACGCTGCGCGGCGCGGTGCGGTCCTGGACGACGATCTCGCCGGACCCGCCGCGCGGCAGCGCTACGGTCGCGCCGTAGCCGAGGGGCTGCGCGTACTCCCCCACCACCAGCCGCACTTCCGACGACGGCTCGGCCTGGGAACCGCGCAGCCAGGTCAACTGCCAGCCGCCGTCCGGGCCGCACCGGAACTCCAGGTGCACCCGGGAGACGAACAGCCAGTCCTCCGGGGTGGCCAGCCGGCACGCGGACGCGTCCCGGCCGACCCGGAGCACGGCACCCGGCTCGCTCGGCGCGTCGGCCATCGTCATGCCGGCCGTGGCGCCCGCGTCGGCACCGGAGACGGTGGCCATGGTGAGTTCGAGCACGAGCGTTTCCCCCTCGACGTCGGTGACGTCCTTGTACGGCGGCCGGATTGGGGCCGCGTTCGTGTACCGCGGCCGCATGATAAAACGCCCGGCCGGGCCGCGTCCGGCACAATGGGTTCATGACCGAGCGAAAGCCACCGGGCGTGCCGTTCGAGTCCTGGGTCGACAAGCAGATCCGCGACGCGCAGGGGCGGGGGGAGTTCGAGCGGCTGCCGGGCACGGGTGAGCCGTTGCCCGCCGACCTCGACTCCGGCTACGACGAACTGTGGTGGATCAAGCGGAAGATGGCGCGCGAGGGCCTGTCCGTGCTGCCGCCCGCCCTCGCCCTGCGCAAGGAGGCCGAGGACGCGCTCGCGGCGGCCTACGCGGCGCCCTCCGAGCGGATCGCGCGGAAGATCATCGAGGACGTCAACGTCAAGATCAAGGACATGATGTTCAAGCCGCCGCCCGGGCCGCCGCTGGGCAAGAAGCCGTACGACGTCGAGGAGGTCGTACGCGAGTGGCGGCAGCGCAGGGCTGCCGCCAGGGGTGGGCTGCGGGCTCCGGGGCGACCGTCAGATGTGTAGCAGGCGCCCGGCCAGCTCCTGGTAGTCGCGCAGAGCCAGCCTGAGCTGCTCGGTGTCGGTGTCCGAGCCCGGTCCACGGTCCTCGGAGGCCTCCCAGGACCGCCGCAGCGTGCGGCGCCGCCGCTCCACGGCCTCTTCGAACCGCCCCGCGATCTCCTCCAGCACGTGATCGGCCTGCTCGACCGCGCCCCGAGGCTCGTCCACGAACCCGACGGCCAGCTGCCGCATCCGCTGCTCCCAGAGGTCGGTCTCGTCGTGGGACAGCAGGGGGGCGCCGGTGCCGGAGGGAGCGGGTGCCGTCTCGCCGACGGTGGACCCGCGTGCCCCGGTGCCGCCCGGTGCCGTCGGCCATGCGTCCCGTTCCGTGGACTCGCTGGTGTGCGCATCACGCGCGCTCACGTCACCGGGGGACGGAACCCCCAGCCCGTCCTCGGGCATCGGGCTCTCGTACGCCGTACCACCTTCTCCGGCCATACGGCTCTCATGTCGGGCCGCGGGTTCGCTCGGCACCCGGCCCTCGTGCGGCGCCCCGCGCTCGCCGGGCATCCGGCCCTCGTCCGGCATGCGCCCCTCGGCCGGCGTCCCGCGCTCGTTCGGCAGTCCGACCCCGCCGGGCATGCGTCCCTCGCCCGGCGGCATACCCCGCTCGCCGGACGTCCGACTCTCCGGTGGCGTCACGGGCTCGACGGGAACCCCGGACAGCCCGGTCCCACGGGACATCCGCCCCTCACCCCGCGGCACACCGCTCTCGCCGCTCATCCGACTCTCCGGTCGCGTCAGGGGCTCGACCGGCATCCGGCTCTCTCCGGGCATGCGACCTTCACCCCGCATACCGCCCTCGTCCGGCATACGACCCTCGTACGCCACCCCGGGCTCGCTCGACATCCCGCTCTCGCCAGGCATCCGACCCTCGCCGGTCATCCGGCCCCCGCCGGCCATGCCGCTGGCGCCCGGCATCCGGCCCTCGCCCGCCGTACCCCTGGGCATCCGGCCGTCACCCGGCATACCGCCCTCGTCCCTTACGGGAGGTGTGTCCTCCGGGGTGAGGTCGTCGGCTGTCAGGCCGTTGCGGCCGGGGCCGACCGAGCCGGGGAGGCGGGAGGTGCCCGCTGTGGGCGGGGGTTCGCCGGGGAGCCGTTCCTCCGGCAGGGGGTCCCTCGGGGTGTGCCGGCCCAAAGGCATGTCCTCCGGGGTCCAGTCCTCGTCCGGCGGCCGGCGGAAGCGGCCGGTGGGACGCTCGTCGCCGGGCTCGCTCGTCCTGTCCGACATGGTGCTCACCCCTCCTTCGAGTGGCTGGTGCCGGCATGGGTCGCCCGGTGGCGGCGGGTCTCCCGGGAGGGGTGGGTCAGGTCGTCGAAGAGTTCGCGGGCGCCGACGAGCGCCGTACGCATCTCCTCGGTCCCGGATCCGGCCTCGGTCAGCCCGTCGCGCGCCCCGGCACGGGCCACCCGGTGCACCCGCCGATAGCCGTCGACGTGCGCGGCGTGGTGCACGGACAGCGCGGCGAGCTGCTCCTCGTAGCGCCCGCCGTTGGGGTAGCCGCGCGCGGCCGCGAGGTCCGCGAGCAACTGGTCGGCCTCGGCCACCGCCTGCCGCGGCGACTCGACGAAGTGTTCCTGCACGGCCGTCCACCGAGCCGCGTACTGCTCACGCCCGGCCGGGTCCAGTGGCCGTTCCCGAAGGTGGCCGTGGCGTTGGACGCGCTCGGCCAACTCCCGTTCGGCGGCCTTGGTGTCCCCGTCGTGCAGGGCGACGGTCCGCTCGTACTCGGGTCCGAAACGCCGCTTCAGGCCGGACCCGCCGTACCGTCCGCGGCCGCGCAGGATCGGGGCGGTGGCCGCGGCGATGATCACTACCGCCACGATCACGGTCAACACGATCATGCCTGTGGACATGATTCCCTTCCGATCGGCCGGCCCCGCTGGCCGGCTCCCCCTCCGGGTGACCCGGAGGGGGAGCCACAAACGGTGGTCAGTCCGCGAAGCGGCGCGCTCCGGTCACCGACCAGACCGTCGCGATACGTCCGTCCACCACCTCCAGCAGATCGATCCCGCTCTTCTGGGTGCCGTCCGGCAGGGTCACGTACCAGCAGCAGGCGGCCCGGCCCGGCTCGCCGTCCACCACCGGCGTGCCGTCGACGGTGAAGCGCAGTCCGGGCTGCTCCTCGCGGAAGGCGGAGATCAGCCCGACGATCCCGGCGGGGCCGTGCACCGCGTCGGTGGTCGCGCCCCGCTCGGGGTCGTTCGCGAAACGGATGCGGAAGCCGGGCGCGAGGAACGCCTCCGGGTCGCTGAAGTCGCCGTTCCACAGCGCGGTCCAGCGGTCGAAGAGGGCGATGCCGGTGGCGGGGGTCGGCATGCGATGACCGGTGTGAGAAGTCGTTGTCATGGCCTCAGCCTCGGCCCCGTCCGCGACACCCCCCTGTCGGTGATTGCCGTCACATCGCCGTCGCCGCGTCGAGCGGTACGACGTCGGAGCCGAGCGTGTCGAGCGCGGCGAGGTCGACCGTGCGCCGCGGGGCCCGCTCGTCCAGGGCCGTCGCCGCGCGGACGCGGTCCAGCCGGAAGCCCCGCGGTGCGTCCCGCAGCCGGCACCAGGCCGCCAGATACCAGTGCTCCGCCCCGCCGAGGAAGCCCAGCGGTTCCACGTCCCGCGCGGTGACCCGGCCGGCGGCGTCGGAGTACTCCAGCCGCAGCACCCGGCCCGCGGTCAGCGCCTCCCGCAGCGCGCCGGGCACCGCTGGACCGGCGGGCCGCTCCGCGCGGGCGGCCGGGACGAGCAGCCGTACCCGCTCGGTCAGCTCGGCCGCAGCCCCGCGCTCCCGTTCCGGCATCACGGCGAGCACCTTGTGCAGCGCGCTGCGCGCGTCCGCCGCGAACGGCGTGCCGGCCAGCGCGTGCAGAGCGACGGCGAGGGCGGTCGCCTCGGCCGGGGTGATGGTCAGCGGCGGCAGCGTCCGCTCCTTGTCGAGCACGTAACCGCCGCTGCGGCCCGGCTGGGCGTGGATGGGCACCCCGGACTGCTGCAACGCGGCCAGGTCCCGCTCGATCGTGCGGACACTGACCTCGAAGCGCCGGGCGAGCGCGCGGGCGCTGCGGGGACGGGGAGCGGCGGCGCGCAACTCCTCGACGAGGGCGTAGAGACGGTCGGTGCGGTTCACGGCAGACAGTCTGCGGAAATCCGCTCGGCGGCGCGGCGGCGGCCGCCGACAATGGCCGGCATGACATGGACGATCAGCCCGGAACCGTACGACTCCCCGGTCGCCGCCGCGCTCTGGCGGGCGTACTACACGGAGGTCAGCGACCGCTGGTATCTGCTGCACGAGGGCCGGCGTACTGACCCCGCCGAGCTGGAGCGGGAGATCGCGGCCACGACCGGATCCGAACTCGCGCCTCCCACCGGGCGGTTGTTCGTCGGCCGGTACGACGGCGAGCCGGCCGGCTGCGCGGGCGTACGGCTTCTGGAGCCGGACACGGCGGAACTGACCCGGGTGTTCGTGTACGAGCGGCTGCGCGGCAAGGGCGGGGCCCCCTTGCTGGTGGCCGCCGCAGAGGAGGCCGCCCGCGCCCTCGGCGCCCGGCGGCTGATCCTGGACACCCGCGGCGACCTGGTCGAGGCCCGCGCCCTGTACGCCCGCCTCGGCTTCACGGAGACCGAGCCGCACAACGACGACATCTATGCCGAGCACTGGTTCCGCAAGGACCTGGCCCTCAACTGACCTCGGCCTTCGTCGCGTTGTGCGGCCGCTCGCCGTCGGTTCCGCACAGCTCGGCGGTGAGCTGCCGGACGAGCTGGGTCAGGTCGGTGGAACGGCCGGGCCCCCACCAGTCGCCGAGGAGCTCGGCGAGGGATTCCTCGCGGGCCTTGGCGAGGTGTTCGGCGACCTCGCGGCCGGAGTCGGTCAGGTACAGCTCCAGGCCCCGGCGTTCGGCGAGGTGCCGTTCCTCGACCTGGCGGGCGGCGGCGAGGACGGCCTCCAGCGGGACGGGGCTGCGCTCGGCGAGCACGCCCGGCTCGACCAAGCCGTACTTGCGGATGCGCAGCAGCACCCAGCTGGCGGCGGGCAGCAGGTCGTACCCGGCCCGTTCGGTGATCTTCCGGTAGACCTCGCGGCGGCCCTCACGGGTGCCGAGCAGGGACAGGGCGCGGGAGCACTCGTCGTAGGAGGACCGCTCGACCGGGTTGGGCGGGATGGTCTCGGAGGCGTCCGGCGCGGTGACCGAGCCGCGCAGCCGGTCCTCCTTCAGGAACCAGGCCAGCAGGAAGCCGAGGAGGGCGACGGGGACGGCGTAGAGGAAGACGTCGGTGATGGCGGACGCGTACGCGTGCAGGGCCGCCGGGCGCAGGGCGGGCGGCAGGGCGGCGATGCCGCGCGGGTCGGACTTGAGGGCGTCGGCGCTGACGCCGGGCGGCAGGCCGACGCCCCGGAAGGCCGCGGCGAGCTTGTCGCCGAGGCGGCTCGCGAACACCGTGCCGAAGATCGCCACGCCGAAGGAGGCGCCGATGGAGCGGAAGAAGGTCGCGCCGGAGGTGGCGACGCCCAGGTCCTCGTAGGAGACCGCGTTCTGCACGATGAGGACGAGGACCTGCATGACCAGGCCCAGTCCGAGGCCGAACACGAAGAAGCAGGCGCTCATCTCGGCGGTCGGGCTGTGCTCGTCGAGCCGGTGGAGGAGGAGCAGGCCGATGGTGGTGACGGCGGTGCCGGTGACCGGGAAGACCTTCCAGCGGCCGGTGCGGCTGACGATCTGTCCGGAGACCGTGGAGGACAGCAGCAGGCCGACCACCATGGGCAGCATGTGCACGCCGGACAGGGTCGGCGAGATGCCGTGCACGACCTGCAGGAAGGTCGGCAGATAGGTCATCGCGCCGAACATGGCGAAGCCGACGATGAAGCTGATGACGGCGGCGAGGGTGAAGGTGCGGATGCCGAACAGCTTCGGCGGCAGCACCGGTTCGGCGGCCCTGCGCTCGACGGCCACGAACGCCACGGCCAGCAGCACGCCCAGCACGGCGAGCCCGATGATCTGCGCCGAGCCCCAGGCCCAGGTCGTACCGCCGAGGGAGGCGACGAGGACCAGACAGGTGGCGACGGAGGCGATCAGGAGGGTGCCGAGGTAGTCGATGACGTGGTGCGCGCTGCGGCGCGGGATGCGCAGGGCGGTGGCGATCACGGCGAGCGCGACGACACCGACGGGCAGGTTGACGTAGAACACCCAGCGCCAGCTCAGATGCTGGGTGAACAGCCCGCCGAGCAGCGGTCCGAGCACACTGGTCGCGCCGAACACGGCCCCGAACAGCCCCTGGTAACGGCCGCGTTCACGGGGCCGCACGATGTCGCCGACGATCGCCATCGACAGCACCATCAACCCGCCGCCGCCCAGGCCCTGCAGCGCCCGGAACCCGATCAGCTCGCCCATGTTCCGCGCCATGCCGCACAGCGCCGAGCCGACGAGGAAGATCACGATGGCGGTCTGGAACAGCCGCTTGCGCCCGTACTGGTCGCCGAGCTTGCCCCACAGCGGTGTTGCGGCGGTCGCGGCCAGCAGATACGCGGTGACCACCCAGGACAGGTGCTCCAGGCCGCCGAGGTCGCTGACGATGGTGGGCAGCGCGGTCGACACGATCGTCTGGTCGAGCGCGGCGAGCAGCAGCCCGAGGAGCAGGGCGCCGATCGAGACGAGCACGTTGCCCGAGACCTGCTCGGCGGCCCTGATCTCCTTCTGCGTGCCGTGCGTTTCCAGGGTCATGAAGACCTCCCGGGGCTGGATGCACCTCTTCCATCGTGGTCGGTGTCACCGTTTATGGCCTGTTGAGTCCCGCGTTTCCGGCGGCGGATGCGAAGAAGTTGCGCATAGGGTCTGTAGTTCGTGAGGGGAGGGGCGAACACGTGAGTGAATCCGAGGGCCACAGGTGTCCGGAGTGCGGCGCGCCGAGAGGCCCGGACCTGAGCCCGTCCTGCGACTGCACCGAGCGCGCGGCCGAGGCCCTGCGCGAGAGTCGTACGGCCGAGGCGGCAGCGGCGGAGGACTTCGATCCGCTGCGGATACGGCCGTATGTGAAGGTCGAGGCCGTCGAGACGACGCTGCCCCTGCGGTCGTCGGCGGAGCCGCCGAGTACGGCCGACCCGGGGGTGCGGCGCCCTGAAGAGGCGCTGGACGGTGCCTCGACACGCGAGTCGGCCGCGATCGCTCCCGCGGCGGCGCGGCAGCCGGACGACGGCCCACCGCGGCCGAAGGGGCGAAGCGCTCGCCGTACCCTCCTGCTGTCCGCCGCGGGAGCGCTCGCGGCGGCCGGGGTCGCGGGCGGGCTGCTCTCGTACCACACGCCGTCCCGGGACCGGTCGGCCCAGGAGGTCAGGGCGAGCGTCCCGCAGGTGAGCACGGCGCGCCCGGCGCCACCGACGGCGCCGCCCGCCTCCCCCTCCGTACCGCGCTCTCCGGTGCCGCCGCCCGCCGCTTCGGCGAGCCCGCCGCGCCCGACGAACCCGACGAGCCCGTCGGCGACGCCGACCACGTCACCGACGCCGGCCCCGTCCACCACGACGACCCGCCCGGCCTCCCCCACGTTCTCCGCCACCACCCGGGCCACCCCCGTCGTCGCCCCCGTGCTGCAACGCGGCGACCACGGCCCGGAGGTGACCGAACTCCAGGAGCGGCTGCGGCAGTTGAACCTCTACGGCGCCCAGGTCAACGGCAACTTCACCCGCCCCGTGGAGGACGCGGTACGCACCTACCAACTGGCGCGCGGCATCCAGGGCGACACCCTGGGCGTGTACGGGCCGGCGACGCGGGAGAGCCTGGAGGCGGAGACGTCCGAGCCGTGAGGGCGGGCGCGGCGGCCCTTGGCCGGTGAAGTGGGCGGCACCTCGGAGGACAGCCGGAACGCGCCGTCAGCCGGGACGCGCCGTCAGCCGATGTGCAGCCGGATGGTCCCGTCACCCGTCGCCTCGACGCGCACCCGCGTCAGGTCGGGCACGGTCACGTCGGGAGCGTGGAGACCGGCGCGGGGTCCGACCCCGACCACCGTCATCCCGGCGGAGCGCCCCGCCGCGATCCCGGCGCCGGAGTCCTCGAAGACGACACAGTCCGCCGGATCCACGCCCAGCTCGGCGGCGCCCTTCAAAAACCCCTCGGGATCGGGCTTGCTCGCACCCACCGACTCGGCGGTGACGCGGACCTCCGGCAGCGGCAGCCCGGCGGCGTTCATGCGCGCGGTGGACAGCGCGACGTCGGCGGAGGTCACCAGCGCGTGCGGGAGACCGCGCAGGGAGGCGAGGAAGGCGCTCGCGCCGGGGATCTCGACCACACCGTCGGTGTCGGCGGTCTCCTCGGCGAGCATGCGCGCGTTGTCGGCGAGGTTCTGCTCCCTGGGCCGGTCGGGCAGCAGTACGGCCATGGAGGCGTGCCCCTGTCGGCCGTGGACGACCTTCATCACCTCGTCGCCGTCCAGCCCGTGCCGCTCGGCCCAGCGGCGCCAGATGCGCTCGACGACGGCGTCCGAGTTGACGAGGGTGCCGTCCATGTCGAGCAGGAGGGCGCGGGCGGTGAGGACGGTGGCCGTCATCGGCAGCTCCAGGAACGAAAGACCCCGAGGGGAGGAACAAGGCGGCCCCGCCCGCCGGTCAGGGAAAACGGGCGGGAGCCACTTTGTTCCCCCACGGTACAAAACCTGGGGCACATCCCGCCACCGCATCGGAAAGGGTTCACCGACCGTTCAGCTCGACCGAGATCCCGACGGGGCCCCGCCAGCCACTGCGCCCAGGACTCGGCCGACCACGACGACCGGGCGCGAACCGCGACCGGGACTGGGGCTCAACCCGTCCCCCCGACAGGGTTCAGCCAGCCACCCGACAGGGCTCAGTCGGTCCCCCGACTGAGGCTCGGCCAGCCAGCCCGGGCGGGCCCGGCCGGCCACGGCGGCGACCGGGCGCAATCCGTCACCGCGACAGGGGCTCGGCCCGTCCCCCGACTGCGGGCCCGGCCAGCCAGCCCGACCGGGGCTGAGCCCGACACCCGGACCATGACTCAGCCAGCCACCCGACCTGGACTCGGCCCCCGACCAGGACGCGGCCAGCCGCCGCAACCGGGACGCAGACCGCCACCGCGACTGGGACTCAGCCCGCCACCATGACCGGGGCCCGGCCAGTCACAGCGACCGGGCCGCAACCCGCCAGCGCATCCGGATAGGGTTCACCGACCGTTCAGCTCGACCGGGATCCACGACGGGTGGCTCGGCCAGCCACGGCGACTGGGGCTGAGCCCGAGACCCGGACCATGACTCAGCCAGCCACCCGACCTGGACTCGGCCCCCGACCAGGACGCGGTCAGCCGCCGCGACCGGGCCACAAACCGCCACCATGACCGGGGCCCGGCCAGCCACCGCGACCGGGCCGCTAGGCCCGCCACCCCGACCGCGAATCAGCCCGCCACCCCAACCGGAACTCGGTCCCTCCGACCGGAACTCGGCCGGCCACCGCACCCGGGCCGCAACCCGCCACCGCGGCTGGGACTCAGCGCGCCACCATGACCGGGGCTCGGCCGGCCACCGCACCCGGATCGAACCCGGGGCTCGGCCAGCCACCCAACCCGGCTCAGCCCGCCGTGCCCGTCAAAGCTCAGCCCGCTACCGCCTCGTACAGGCTCCACGCGCCGAGGGCGAGCATCAGTAGGGCCGCGATCTGTGTGATCAATCGCAGCGGCACCTTCTTCATCAGGGCCTTTCCGCCGACGATGCCGAGTCCGGCGACGGCCCACAGGCCGAGCACGGCGCCGAGGCCGACGGAGATCGGGTCGTCGTAGCGGGCGGCGAGGTTGGCGGTCATGATCTGGGTGAGGTCGCCGAACTCGGCGACGAGGATCAGCATGAAGCCCGTGCCCGCGACCCTCCAGAAGGACTGGTCGGCGGGCTTCTTGATCTCCTCCTCGCCCTCGTCCTTCTTCAGCAGCAGCATCGCGGCGCCGCCGAGGAAGAGGACGCCGGTGAGGGCGTGCACGATCTGCTGGGGCAGCAGGGTCAGCACGCTGCCGGCCGCGACGGCCAGCACGACGTGCAGCAGGAAGGCGGCGGCGACACCCGCGAAGACATAGCTCGCGCGGTACCGGGTGCCGAGGACCAGGCCGGCGAGCGCGGTCTTGTCCGGCAGTTCGGCGAGGAAGATGACGCCGAAGACGAGCGCCGTCACGGTGATGCTGATCAAGGTTCCTCAATCGGTCGGGGCTGCCCCACCGAGAGTGCGGTACGTCACGCGATGACACCTCGGCACGGCAGCACACTCGGCGTCCGTGTCGTGGGGACACGGACGTGCACTGCTTGCCGAAGGTCTCGCTGGCGGCCTGCGTAAGGATCCGCCTCCGGGCGCCGGCTCAGGCTGGCTGAGCAGTATGTCGACGGTCCGGCGAAGAGCTACTCCCCTTCTGCGCTCCCCATCGTACGGGATGTGAAGGTTGAGCACCGACTCTTGTCATGCACCTTGTTGTGACATGAACGCGTCACTACTTTCTTACCGAACGCTCACCCCACGGCAACACCGCCTCGCGAGCATTCCCTGGCTCGCGCCCAATGACCTCACCCCACAAGGGAGTTCACGCATGCCCAGGCTCTACGCGCGTCGACGGCTGAGCATACTCGCCGCCCTTACCGGACTCATAGCCTCCGTCGCCCTGTTCGACTCCCCGAGCGCCTCCGCCGCGCTGCCCACGCCGGTCAGCGCCAGCACCGCCCGCAGCTACCTCTCCCAGCTCACCGTGGCCACGGAGAACCGCACCGGCTACAGCCGCAGCCTGTTCCCGACCTGGATCACCATCTCGGGCACCTGCAACACCCGTGAGTGGATCCTCAAGCGGGACGGCTCGAACGTCGTCACCGACTCCGCCTGCGTGGCCCAGAGCGGCAGTTGGTACTCCCCCTACGACGGGGCGACCTGGACCTCCCCCTCCGACGTCGACATCGACCACCTCGTCCCGCTCGCCGAGGCCTGGGACTCCGGCGCGAGCAAGTGGACCACCGCGCAGCGGCAGGCCTTCGCCAACGACGTCACCCGTCCCCAGCTCCTCGCCGTCACCGACAACGTCAACCAGGCCAAGGGCGACCAGGACCCGGCGACCTGGATCCCGTCCCGGTCCGCCTACGTCTGCACCTACGTCCGCGCCTGGGTGCAGGTGAAGTACTACTACAACCTCTCCGTCGACTCCGCGGAGAAGTCGGCGCTCACGAACTACCTGGCGGGCTGCTGAGTTCCGCTCCACGCCATGGGACTTGAGACGGCTTGAGAACCCACGGCGACCGCCGGGGGCCCGTCATGGCCGGGCGGGGGGGGGGGCCCCCCCCGCGCCCCCCCCCCCGCCCCCCCCCCCCCCCCCCCGGGGGGCGCCCGGGGGGGGCGGGCGGCCCCCGCCCCCCCCCCCCCCCGGGCCCCCCGGGCCCCCCGGCACCCGCATCGCGCGACCGTGGGCCCGAACAGCCGGCCGCCTACACGGCGCGGCGCCGCATCAGGTAGCCCGCCGCCGCGCCCGCGGCGAAAAGGGCCGCGAACGAGACGGCCGTGGCCAGCCATGTCGCGCCGAGCCACTGGGCGCCGTAGTAGCCGAGGGCGACGCTGTACGCGGCCCAGGAGAGGCCGGCCAGGGCGGACCAGGGGACGAAGTCGCGGGCGCGGCGGTGGGCCGCGCCGGCGCAGAAGGAGACGACCGAGCGGCCCGCCGGGGCGAACCTGGCGAGTACGACCAGCGCGCCGCCGCCCCGGGCCAGCGCATCGCCGAGACGTTCCTGCGCGGTGGTCAGCCGCCGGGAACGCGCTATCGCCCGATCCAGCCGCGCACCGCCCCGCCAGGCCAGGCGGTACGCCACCAGATCGCCGAGGACCGAGGCGGTCGCCGCGGCGAGGATCAGGACCAGAAGGTCCGGCACGTTGTGCGGGACCCGGCCGGCCGCCGCACCCGAGCCCGCCGCCGCTGCCGTACCCGCCGTGATGACGAGCACGCCGCTCGGCAGCACCGGCACGAACACGTCGAGCAGCACGGACATGACGACCGCGGCATAGATCCACGGTCCGGCGGCCAGAGCCCCCACATTCTCGAACACCACGACTCCCGTTGCTCCCCCGTTGACAGCCAGACAGCGTACGCCGGGGGTGCGACAGAAGGGGTCAGGGGGGCGAACAAGGACTCGCGCGAGTCCAGGGGCGTCCGACACGCTCTGTCACCCGATCAGCGCACGTTGTGCGGCGGAGCCCTGCCACGTCCGTAGCAATAGGTAGAGACCTGTCCGGAAATGTCAGGCACACATCCGAACGAAACGGCGCATAAGCGCAGAAAAGGTGCACATCATGGTGGCAGCAGCCATATACGCGGGCACCCTCGCCGCAGCCCTGCTCGCGTCCGGGACCGCAGGCACCGCCCATCGCTCCGCGCTGGAGACCTACGGCGTGTTCTCCCCTCCGAACGCGACCGTCAAGTCGAACGCGGTGGTGTACGACCAGAGCCTCGTCCCGGCGGGCTCCCTGGTCCAGGTCCGGCAGAACACGCAGCCGAGCGGTGCCACGACCGTCGAGCTGCGGGTGGCCGGCGTCAAGCCCAACCATCTCTACGGGGTCCACGTCCACCAGAAGGCCTGCGGCGCCGACCCCGCCGCCGCCGGCAAGCACTACCAGAACCAGTCCGGCACGGATGCCGCTCACGTCAACAAGGACAACGAGGTCTGGCTGGACTTCAAGTCCAACGCGAACGGGATCGGCCGCGCCACCGCCAAGCACACCTGGGCCTTCCGCAAGGGCCAGGCGGGCTCGGTGGTGATCCACAGCGAGCCCGGCACCAAGGGCAGCCGAGTGGCCTGCGTCACCGTGCCGTTCGGCGGGAAGTCGTAGCCGGCCGGCGACCGGGCGGCGCCCTTCCCCCTCGTGGCGGGGAAGGGCGCCGTCCGGGGTCAGGCGGCGATCGGGGTGCGCTCGGCGGCGGCCCGGCCGTCCGCGGCGGTGCGGCGGGCGACGAGCCGGTCGAGCCCGAAGGCGCCGGACCCGGTGAAGACCAGCAGGAAGAAGGCCCAGCAGAACAGGACCGACAGCTCGCCGCCGTTCTGGATGGGCCACAGCGCGGCCTGCTGGTGCACGTCGAAGTAGGCGTACGCCATCGAGCCCGAGGCGAGCAGCGCGGCTGCGCGGGTGCCGAGGCCGAGCAGCACCAGGCCGCCGGCGACCAGCTGGATCACGGCCGCGTACCAGCCGGGCCAGGTGCCTGCCGGGATCGTGCCGCCCTGGGTGCCGGCGGCGCCGCCGAGGACGCCGAAGAGGGACGCGGCGCCGTGCACGGCGAAGAGCAGGCCCACGACGATGCGGAAGAGCCCGAGGGCATAGGGCTGAGCGGAGTTGAGGCGTGCGGTCATGAGGGGGGTTCTCCTCTTCGGTGACGGTCGGGCCGGCCGGGGACGCAGGAGTGGCCGGTCGTGGGGGTGCGGCGGTACCGAACGAGGGACCCAGGTTAGGGCAGCCTAATCAATGCTTGCAAGTTCAACATTCGGCCATGACACCGGCTCCGCGCTCCCTTGACGGCCCATCAGGCGGTACGGCACCGATCAGGCGCGGAGTTGGGGGCGCGGGCAGTCATCCGCCGTCGGTACGCGGACGGCGCGGCTCACCATGTCCCGCTTGGCCCAACGCCCTTATTCATGGCCCGAGTCGCCCGTCGTACGGGTCTACGGGCGCGCCCTACGGGGCGCTTCGCGCCGACTGCCCCCGCACCTCCAGTCCCGCGAGCAGTTCCGCCGTGGCCTCGGCCACCGCGGCCACCGCGCGGTCGAAGACCTCGCGGTTGTGCGTGGCGGGGGCCCGGAATCCCGAGATCTTCCGCACGTACTGCAGCGCGGCGGCGTGGATGTCCTCCTCCGTGGCCTCGCTGGGCAGCACGGGCGGACGCAGCGTCTTGATACTCCGGCACATGACCCCAGTCTCACGCACACTCCACCCCGGTGCGAGGATCGCGTCGAAGGCGGCCACCGACTCCCGGGGCCGACCGACGAGAGGAACCTCCTCATGACCACCGAGCACACCGTGGCCGTCCTCGGCCCCGGCGGCACCGGCGGCCTCCTCGCCGCCCTGCTCTCCCGTTCCGGACACCGCGTCGTCTGCCTGGCCCAGGACCGTACGGCCGACACCCTGCGCCGTACCGGAATCACGGTCCGCAGCGCGCAGTTCGGCGAGTTCACCGCTCCCGTCGAGGCGGACACCGCACTGCGCGAACCGGTGGACGCCTGTCTGATCGCCGTCAAGCACACCGCCCTGGACGCCGCGCTCACCCGAGTGCCGCCGAAGGCGCTGAGCGACGCCCTCCTCGTACCGCTGCTGAACGGCGTCGAGCACCCCGCCGCCCTGCGCGCCCGCTACCGCGCGGACCGGGTGGCGCCCGCCGTGATCCGCGTGGAGTCCACCCGAGTCGCCCCGGGGGTGATCGAACACGACAGCCCGTTCACGGAGATCGACCTGGCCGGGGACGCCGTGCCCCGCGCCCGTCTCGACGCCCTCGCGGCCACCCTCGTCTCCGCCGGTGTGACGGCCCGGGTGGTCGAGGACGAGACGGCGGCCCTGTGGGCGAAGATGGCGTTCCTCGCTCCGTTCGCCCTGCTCACCACGCGGTACGGCCTCCCGCTCGGCGAGGCGCGCACCCGGCACCGCGAGGAGCTGGAGTCCCTGGTCGCCGAGACCGCCGCGGTCAGCCGCGCCTGCGGCGCCCCCGCCGACCCGGCCCAGGCACTGGCCCGGTACGACGCCTTCCCGCCCGGCGCCAAGTCGTCCATGCAGCGCGACGCCGAGGCGGGCCGCCCGCTCGAACTCGACGCCATCGGCGGGGCGCTGCTGCGCGCGGCGGACCGGCACGGCGTGCCGGTGCCGGTGGCGGCCCGCCTGGTGGACGAACTGCGGGCCGCCGGCCACTGAGGACGTCCGTCGGCTCGGTGGGTGAGCAGCCACTGGGCCGACACCGGATGCACCACGGCGAGTGCCGCCCGCGGTGATGAGCATGCCGGTGTTGCGGCGGGCGGCGCCGATCGCGGCGCCGCCCGGCTGTGCCACCCCGACGGCTGCCGCCGCCCCCGAGGCGAGCGCGTTGAGGAGGCCGATCACCTCGGCACGCCGGGCGCGACGATCAGCGATCGCTTCGCCGAGCGCATCGAGCGCCACCGGCTCGAGCCCAGGCACGTCGGCCCGCTCACGGCCCTCGGCCGGGGCTCGTTCGCCTCGCGGCAGGACCTGGCGGGCCAACTCGGCGTGGCCCCCAGCCTGGTGGTGCCGCTCGCCGACCACTGGAAGTCCCTCGGCGCGGTGCAGCGGGTGCGCGACCCCCGGGACCGCCGCCGCCAGGCGCTCACGCTCACCGACCGGGGCCGCGAACTCCTGGCCGCCTGCACGGCCGAGGTCAGGACCCTGGACGCCGAACTCTCCGCCCACCTGGGCGAGTCCGACCGGCGGGCACCGCACACGGCCCCGGCCCACCCGTTCGCGTGAACCTCACAACCGAACTCGCCCCCCAAAATCGAACAGGCGTAGCATTGGCGTGTGGCTACGACCTATGAATTCCCCAGTGACCTCCTCGCCGGTCAGGAGGAGCTGCATCAGGTCCGGGCCGAGCTGTCGGCCCTGCTCAAGCGCCTGCCCTGGTCGGTCGAGCCGATGGACGGCTTCAGCGACGACACCGGCTGGCGGAAGGTGGAGCGGCCCGCGTCCCCGGGCTGGACGGCGGACGAACAGGCCGAGGTGGAGAAGCTGCGCCGCCGCGAGCACGAACTCGCGGTCTTCATCACCACGCACCGCTTCTGGGCCGAGGTCACGGCAGCGGACCGCATGGACGCCCGCACCGGGCTCAAGCACGCACACAAGCGGCAGCCGTCAGGAGAGGAATGACAAGAGCCCCCGGCCGTACGGCCGGGGGCTCCATCGGTGGGCGCGGACGGTTTCGAACCGCCGACATCCTGCTTGTAAGGCAGGCGCTCTACCCCTGAGCTACGCACCCGGACACCCCGGGCTACGCGCCCAGGACGAGTCGACAGCCTACCTTGCCGCTACCCGTGCACGGCAAACCCGTATCGCACGGTGTGCGGGGGTTATCCCCACCACCGGTCCGGTAGCCGTCCTCATCGCCCCGCCCGCCCCGGCCCCCTTACGGTCCTCGCAGACCGAATCCCCAGGGGGAGTTCCCGCATGACCCGTTCCGTTCCAGTCCGCGCCGCCGCCACGGCCGCCGTCGCCGGGGTGCTCGTCGCGACCGTCAGTGCCTGCGGCGCCGCCTCCGCCGGGGACGACACGCACCCGGACCACCGGTCCTTCGCCCTGCACGGCCGCACCCTCACGATCGACTCCGACGACTCCGCGCTGGAGGTCGTCGCCACCGACTCCGTGAAGGCCGGCACGATCGAGGTGACCCGGTGGTTCCAGGGATCCGTCGTCGTCGGCCACGATCCGACGCTGCGGTGGTCCTTCCAGGACGACCGCCACGACCGCCTGGTGCTGCGGGTGCACTGCTCGGGCTTCGTCGCCCACTGCTCGGCCCGGCACCGGATCGAGGTGCCGCGCGGGATCAGCGTGAAGGTCGGCAACGGGGACGGCGGCGTGCGGGCGCACGGGTTCCGGGATCCGCTCAGCGTCGACACCGCCGACGGCTCGGTCCGCGTCACCGACTCCGGCGGGCCGCTCGACCTGACCTCGACCGACGGTTCGGTGCGCGCCGACGTCTCCTCGCGCCGGGTGAGGGCCGGCTCCACCGAAGGCTCCGTCGAGGTCCTGCTGTCCGGCGTGCCCGACCTGGTGGACGCCTCCAGCACCGACGGCTCGGTCACGGTCGCCGTGCCCCGGGGCGCCTACCGGGTCTCGGCCGGTTCCGACGACGGCGCGGTGTCGGTGTCCGTGCCCCGCGACGACCGCAGCCCGCACCGGGTGTCGGCCCACTCCACGGACGGAGAGGTCACGGTCCGCACGGGAAAGTAAGAGCGCCGAGCGCGAACTGAACGGCCCGTGTGTTTCGTCTACAACGGGTGGGAGAATGACACCACCCACGGCGGACACAGCACGGGAGAGGGATGTGACGGCGACACCGGGCACGCCAGCGACGCGGTCGTACCCGCCGTCGACCGTACGGGCCCGGTCCGGGTCCACGGCCCTGCGCGACACCCTCACCCTGCTCGGCCTGCCGCTGCTGGCCGCGCTCGCCCTGCCCGCCGCCTTCGCCGGCGGCGGCACGCGGCGCTGGTTCGGCGGCCGGGCCGAGAGCCAGCGGGCCGAGGCGCAGGCCGCGAAGGACGCCGCGGCGGCCGCGTTCTACGAACTCGACACCGCCCAGCGCGACCTGCGGATCTCCATCGAGACCATCACGGCCGTGGACGACTCCCCCGCCGCCCGCCGTGCCGTCACCGACTTCGCGGCGCTCGGGCAGCGCATCGACGACGCCAGCCAGCGCTACATCCAGGCCGTCGACGCCCATGACCTGGACCGGGACGACCTGGAGGCGGCCGCGGCCTCCCGGGCCCGCTCGGAGCTGATGTCCGCCAAGGACGAACTGGTCCGGGTCAAGCAGGAGCTGGACCGTTTCGGCAGCTCGCTCGGGCCGCTGCTCGGCAAGGCCGAGACCCAGCTGGCCCGGCTGGCGCCCGCCGTGGAGCGGGCCCGGCAGGCACTGCTCGGCGCGAGCAACGCCCTGGACGCCGTACGGGAGCAGGGACTGCGGGCCGACGACCTCGCCGGGCGGCTCGCGGCCCTCTCCCCCGAGCTGACCAAGCTGAACCAGGGCGCCGGGCAGCACGGCGTGGCACAGACCGTGGAGCGGGCCGAGCGCGTGCAGCGGGAGGCCGGGGCGATCCGGGCGGAGGCCGAACGGCTGCCGGAGAAGGCCGCCGAGCTCGACCACCGGCTGGTCAGCCTGCGCACCCGGGCCCAGGCGCTCACCACCCGGGCCGGGCAGGTGGACCCGGTGCTGAGCGAGCTGCGGCGCCGGTTCGCGGCCGCGTGCTGGCAGGACCTGCAGCACGTGCCCGAGCAGGCCGCGGAGAACGTACGGCAGGCCGAGCTCAAGCTCCGCGAGGCCCAGGCGGCGCGTGACGCCCAGCGCTGGCCCGACGCCACATCGCTCTTGTCGACGGTACGGGCCCTGCTGAACACCACCGACGAGTCCGTGTCCGCCGCGGGTGACCGGCTGCGGCGGCTGAACGAGGTGCAGAAGGATCCGCAGGCGGAGATCGAGCGGACCCGGTTCGCCATCCGCGACGCCCAGCGGCTGGCCATGACCGGCCGTACGACCCCCGATCCCCGGCACGCCCGGCCGCTGGACGACGCGGTGGCGCGGCTGGAGCGGGCGATCGGTTCGCTGGAGAGCGGCCGGCACCCCGACTACTGGCACTTCCTGACCGAGACGGAGGCCGTCCGGCAGACGGCGGCGCGGGTGGTGGCGCGGATCCGGGAAGAGCGCGGGGGGCACTGAGCGGGGTCCCACCGTAGGAGTGCGGGCTGTGTGCCGGTTGCAGGGCGCCCTCGGGTCGGCGGATATTGGATGGACGGATGGCCTCCGCTAGCGCCCGAGGGAGGCGGATATGGCCGCACACGCAGTGCACACGAAGGAGCGACGGCGGATCCGGTTCGACGAGCACCTGCCCGTCGACCACCGGCTGAACACGGTCTACCGGATCGGCGCGGGCCTGATCGGCGCGTTCCTCGTCGCCTTCGGCATCCTGGGTCTGATCAACCACATCGGCTTCTTCGACACCGGCGGTGACACGGTCGCCGGGCTGAACACCAACGGAACGCTGAGCGTGCTGTCGATCGTCGTCGGGGCGATCCTGCTCGCCGGCATGGTGATCGGCGGAAACGTGGCGTCCACGCTGAACATGGTCTTCGGGGTGCTGTTCCTGCTGAACGGCTTCCTGAACCTCGCCCTGCTGGACACCCCGGACAACTTCCTGGCGTTCAAGATCCAGAACGTGTTCTTCAGCTTCATCGTGGGCCTGCTGCTGATGACCTTCGGCATGTACGGCCGAGTCGGCTCGACCCTGCCGCACGACAATCCGTACTGGCGGGCCCGCCATCCCGACGCGATGGACAGCGAGCAGCGTGAGCTCGGAGCCGGCCCGTCCACCGGGGGCGCCGGTTAACCTGTGCGCATGCCTCGCTATGAGTACCGCTGCCGTACCTGCGGCGACACGTTCGAACTGAGCCGTCCCATGGCCGAGTCGGCTGCCCCCGCGCCGTGCCCTGCGGGGCACGGCGACACCGTCAAGCTGCTGTCGACCGTGGCCGTGGGCGGTGTCGCACAGAACGCCTCCGCGCCTGCGCCGCAGGCCGGGGGCGGCTGCTGCGGCGGGGGCTGCTGCGGGTAGTCGCCCATCGGGGTGCCGCGCGACGCCGTCCCCTCGGGTGCGGCGTCGCGCGGCCTGTCACGTCGTTCCCCGCGCCCCTCAGGGGGTCGGCCTGCGCGTCGCCTTCAAGAACTCCCGCAGGATCCGCTCACCCGCGAGCACCCCCCGCTCCGGAAGCGCCGCGATCTTTGGCGCGGCCCAGCCCGCGTCGGCCAGTTCTCCGTGCCCCGGGCGCCAGCCCCGGTCGGCGGCGAGGAGGAGGTCGGCGTCCAGGAGGGAGTCGCCCGCCGCCAGGGTCAGGTCCGCGCCGGTGCGACGGGCGAGCTCATGGACGGCCGCGCTCTTGGTGAGCGGCTTCGGGACGGCGTAGATCTTGCGGCCCTGGAGCGAGACCGTCCAGCCGCGGTTCTCCGCCCACACCGCCAGCTCCTTCACCCACTCCTCGGGCAGCAGCTCGCGCTCGACGACGAGGTAGGTGAACAAATCCTCGGCGATGCGGTGCTTGCGCACCCAGACCGGGTCCGCCGAGCGCATCAGATGGTCGTGGACCTCGGCCAGCGGCGCGCACTCGTCCGCGAGGCGGGCGAGCACACTCCCATGCCAGTCGGCGTCCGTCACGCCGTCGACCAGCAGATGGCCGCCGTTGGCGCAGATCGCGTACTTCGGGGGCGGCCCGGGCAGGTTGATCCGCTGGTACTGCTTGCGCGTCCGGGTCGTCGTCGGCACGAAGACGGCCGTGTCGCCGAGGTCGGTGAGCAGCTGGGCCGCCGTCTCCGTCATGTAGGAGAGCGGCTTGGCCTCGTGCACCTCCACGCACAGCAGCCGGGGCGCCCGCGCGTCCGGCATGGTCAGCGCGAGGGCCGCCGAGGAGTAGATCAGCGTACGGTCGAGATCGCTCGCCACCAGCACCGGCATCAGACGTTCACCGCCTTGCCGTCGGCGCCCGTGGCACCGCGCGTGTACTTGGGGTGGATCAGCCCGACGCAGGTGTACGGCAGTTCACCGACCTCCTCGACGGGGACACCCCTTTGTTCGGCGAGCAGGCGGACGTGGTCGAGGTCGGCGCCGGCCCCCGAGCGCGCGAGGATCTTCCACGGCACCCGGCGCAGCAGCACCCTGGTGGTCTCGCCGACGCCGGGCTTGACGAGGTTCACGTCGTGGATGCCGTACTCCTCGCTGATCCGCTCCACGGCGCGCCAGCCGGCCCAGGACGGGGCGCGGTCCTCGGCCATCAGCTCCTTGACCGCGGTGTCGACGGTGTCGGCGACCTCGGGGAAGCGGGCGGAGACGCCGTCGAGGAAGGCCACGGAGACGTCGGCGCCGGCGAGTTCGCGGTAGAACTTCGCGCCGTGGAAGTCGTTCGGGCCGACCAGGTCCGCGCGCAGGACGGTCCGCGATATCAGCCCGGAGACGGTCGAGTTGAGGCACGCGGAGGGTATGAGGAAGTCCTCGCGGGTGCCGTAGGTGCGCACACAGGAGCCCGGGTCGGCGAGTACGGCGATCTCCGGGTCGAAGCCGCTGATTCCCTCCTTGGCCTCGAACTTCTCGACGGCCTGGGCGAGTTCGCGGGTGATGGCGCCCTTGCCGGTCCAGCCGTCGACGAACACGACGTCCCGCGGGTCGTGGTGGGCGGCGAGCCAGCGCAGCGCGTTGGCGTCGATGCCCCGGCCGCGCACGATCGACACCGCGTAGTGCGGCAGGTCGAGGCCGTACCGGAACTGGGCCCAGCGGCGCATGAGGACGCCGACCGGCGTGCCCGCGCGGGCGAGCGAGACCAGCACCGGGCGCGGCGACCGCTCGGCGATCACGGCCTCGGTCACCACGCCGACCGCCTGCGCGATCCTCACGGCCGAGGCGTCGAGCGCCGCGTGGAACAGCTCCTGGTACTGCTCGCTCGGCTGGTACTCCACCGGCAGCGACTCGGCGTAGTGCGCGCCGCCGCTCTGGATGGCCTCCTCCCGTTCCTCGGTCGGCGCCTCCAGCGTGACGTCGGAGAGGTCCTGGAGCAGCCAGCCGACCTCCTCGGGCGCGTACGAGGAGAATGCGGGGCCGCGGAGGGGCTCGGGCAGCATGGCCGGCCTTTCGAAGGCGTGCGGTGCGTACGAGGGGACGACCGCGAGCAGGACGTGCGGGGTGTGGGCGGCGAGCTGGGCCAGCAGGCCGTCGGGCGCGTGCAGGGCGGGGGTGTCGGCGACGGAGTCGACCACGGCGACGACGGCGTCGAAGCCGCCGCCCGCGACGTTGTAGGCGTACCTCTCGCCGGGCCCGTCGGCCGGGTCGTCGTGGGCGGGGAAGACCAGCCGGGTGCGGATCGCGTACCCCGGGTCGTCCAGCGCCAGGACGGGCGAGCGGGTGGTGGTGGAGAACCGCACCTCGGCCGAGACGACCTGCTCCAGCTCACGGGCCAGGCGCAGGGGGGCGTACATCAGCTCCTCGAAGCCGAGCACGAGGACGCGCCGGGCGTCGGCGGGCAGGGCCTCGGCCGTCCGGGCGGCCATGGCGGGCAGCGCGGACTCCAGGCGGGCCCGGTGGGCGGGCGTGAAGCCGTGCCGGCCACCGTCGGGGAGGCCGGAGGGCCAGTGGAGTTCCACCCGGGTGACACGGCCGTACGACGGCTCGGGCGAGCCGTGCCGCTGGTCGTGCTCGGCGACCAGCCGCTGCCCCTTGTCCAGCACACCCTCCGGCAGCCGTACGGTCCCGGTGGCGGCGGCGACCAGGTCCACCCGGGCGCCGATCTCGGTGGCGAATCGATCCATCCGGTCGGCGTCCTCAGGCGAGCGCATGTCGACCAGGGCGACCACGACGTAACGCTTGCGCGGACAGCGTTCGTGCAGCTCACGGATGGTGTTCAGGACCGTGTTCCCGGTGGAGAACTCGTCGTCGACCAGGATCAGCGGACCATCTGCCGTCAGCAGGCCGGGATCCTCGGGGAGCAGCAGATGGGAGGTGGCGTGCGAGTGGCTCTCCTCGAAGCCGCCCGCACGGGCGACCCCGGCCACCGGCCGGCGCGTGGAGTGCAGATACGGCGCCGTACCGAGCCCGTCGGCCACGGCGTGGCCCAGTCCCGTCGCGGTCTCCGCATACCCCAGGACCACGGCACCGGCGGCCTCGGCCTCGCCGAGCAGCTCATGGACGCGCCGGCCCAGGCGGTAGCCGTGTCCGTACACCACCGTCGGCGACTGCGGAACGTGCTTGCCGAGCACGTTCGACACCAGCAGATGGGCCCGCTTGGGATTGCGCCGCAGGGCGAGCCCGAGCAGGGCCCGCAGGCCGTCGTCCCCCACGAGTTCGACCCCGAGCCGCTCGGCGACCCAGCTGCCGGACCAGACCCCGTCGTTCACTGCGTTCTTCATGCGTTCCTTGGACGATGTGGGAAGGACCAGCCCGAGATCCCGGCTCATCCGGTTATCCCGGCGGCGAGCAGCTCCACGAAGCCGACCTCCTCGTGGGCCACGCCGAAGGCCTCGGCGCGCAGCAGGGTCCGCTCGGCCCAGGCGCGGTGCGGCTTCACCTCGTTCATCTTGTTCGTGTAGGCCGAGCGAAGTACACCCCCGCCGCCGCGTTCCGGCCGCAGGATGTCCTGGGCGTCGCTGTACTCCTCGTGACTGACCACGGACAGCGCGTGAACGGGCAGCACGTGGGAGGGGTGGATGCAGGTCTTGCCGAGCAGACCGTTGGCCTGGTCGAGGGAGATCTCCCGCAGCAGTCCGTCCATGGCGTGCTCGATCAGCCTCTCGCGCAGCTCGACGGCCTGCACCTCCAGGAAGGGGCTCTGCCTCAGCTGCGGCTTGAACATGCGCTCGGAGACCCGGAAGTACTCCCACACGGGCCCGGTCACGGTGAATCCGGTGCCGTCGGCGCGGCCCAGCATGTTCACGACGTCGGCGATCACCGAGGCGACGATCTGCACGTCGTAGGCGGTCATGTCGGGGGCGCGGCGCAGGCCGTAGGAGGAGCAGAAGTCGGTCACGCCGAGGCGCAGCGCCAGCACCCGGTCGCGGTACTTGTCGACCGCGCGGGCGATGCCCTCCAGGGTGTCCACACGGGACTCCCGGTAGAGCAGTTCCGGAGACTCCAGGACGGGCATGGCGAACAGCCGGCGCCCGCTGAGCGCCTCCGCGGCCGTCAGGGCCTCCAGGAAGGGGATGCCGCGCTCCTCGGTGAACTTCGGCACCACGAAGCCGGACAGCAGCCGCACGGACGGGCCGAGGCGCCGTACGAGGTCGGGGATCTGTCCGGGAGTGCGCACCCGGATGAAGAGCAGCGGCGGCTCGACGCCGGGCCGGGCGGCCAGGTCGGCGAACTGCCGGACGAGGTTCTCCTCGCCGGCCACGACGTCCGCGTCGTCGATCGAGTCCTCCAGGCACAGCACCATCGAGACCACGCCGTTCCCGGCCTGCTTGACGATGTCGTCGGCGAGCCGCGGCCGGGTGGCCGGGCTGTACAGGGTGGCGCCGAGGGCGGCGGCGAGCAGCCGGGCCGGAGAGTCGGCGGTGAACGCGCACGGCTCCCGGTGGAAGAGGCGCTGCCGCACCTCGGGGGCGATGTGCCCGAAATGACGCATAGAACTCCCCCAGGGCGATGAGCCCGAGGCTCAGTGTTCGGTAAAGGGTGGCCGGTAATAGTACGTAGGGATCTGTGTCAGAGGTTCCCAGCGGGCATGAATTTCCGGTAACTCGCCCATGTCGGCAGCGCGCTGGGTCACCACCCCCGCATTGTCGTGGCCAGGACCGAGAAGGCAGGATGACCGCATGACGCACGCGATGCTGAAGGGGTCGAACGTCCCGCTGGAAGCCGACACGGTGCGCGCCGTGCTGCGCTGGACGCCCGGGCAGGGGGTCCCCGACGTGGACGCCTCGGCGCTGCTGCTGGGCCCCGACGGCCGTGTGCGCTCCGACGAGGACTTCGTCTTCTACAACCAGCCCCGGCACCCCTCGGGAAAGGTGTGGCGGCTGGGCAAGAAGCGCATCGCCGAGGGGCTGACCGACACGATCCAGACGGACCTGCCCGGCGTCGAGCCGGACGTCGGCCGGATCCTGCTGGTCGCGTCCGCGGACGGGATCACCTTCGACCGGGTGCCCGCGCTGTGCATCCTGCTGTACGACGCGGCGGTCGCCGACGCCGAGCCGCTGGCCCGGTTCGAGATCAAGCCGGAGACGGGTGCGGAGACGGCGCTGATCTGCGGTGAGCTGTACCGGCGCGGGGAGGGCTGGAAGTTCCGCGCGCTGGGCGAGGGCTACTCGAACGGGCTGAAGGGGCTCGCCACGGACTTCGGCATCTCGGTGGACGAGTCCGAGGGGGCGGAGGAGCCGAGTGCCGCCCAGCCGCTGCCGCCGGAGCAGCCGGTGTCTCCGGAGCCGCCGACGTCCTCGGTGCCGGCACAGCCTGCGTACGGCTATCCGCAGCCGGCGTACGGATACCCCCAGCCTGCGGCGGTGCCGGTGCCGGCGGGGCCGGTGGATCCGAACTTCCGGTTGCCTCCGCAGGGGCCGCAGTTCATCGGGCGGTGAGGCGCCTGCCGGCTCAGCGTTCCGCCTTGGTCTTGTAGCCCCGCCCCCACTGCAGTCCCCACCCGTACAACCGGTCCAGCTCCCCCTGGAAGCCGTACACGAACTTCACCTCGCGGCGGACGACCAGCTCGCCCTTCACGTTCTCGATCATGACGACCGCGCAGGAGCGGGCCTGGGGATGGCGTTCGTCGAGGCCTATCTCGATGCGGGGGCCGTTGCTGGGGTAGAGGGTGACGATGGCGTGGGTGCGGTCGAAGGCCGGGGTCTGGTCGTAGATGTAGACGAAGACCAGCAGGCGCTTGATGGCGTCGCGGTGGTCGAGGTTGACGTACATCGTCTCGCCGGACGCCGAGCCGAACCGGTCGTCGCCGCTGAGCTTGATGTACGGCGGTGCGTTGACGTCACCGAGGTAGTTGCCCAGCGGCTGGACGACGCCCTTGGTGCCGTCGGTCAGTTCGTACAGGCAGCCCAGGTCGAGGTCGACGTTGACCATGCTCTGGCCGTGCCCGAGGACCTCCGGTGGCTTGAGGGCCTTGAAGGGGTGCCGGAAGAGGCTGGTGCGCTGGTTGCCGTCGAAGTCGGAGGTGCGCATCCGCCAGGCGAGGTTGATGCGCAGATGGCCGGTGGCCGCGTCCTGCTTGGTGAGGGACACCGTCTGGTGCCGCCTGGTCAGTTCGATGGAGTTCGTCGAGGCGTTGCCCGCGTCGAAGTCGGCGGCGCTGGCGCCCCGCAGCCCGTCGAAGAAACCCATTCCCGCCCCCAGGTGCTCACGTACTCGTTCAACGAACGCCGTCGGGGCGGCCGACCACGTCGGCCGCCCCGATTCAGAGCGTTCCTCGCCGGGCGGGGTGTCACACCCCGTCACGGCCCGGATCTGACCCGTAGGGGATCCGGCTCACACCCCTGAGGAGACCTCGGCCTTCTCGCCGGCGCCCGCGCCCTCGGCCGCGAGGGCGCGGTTGCGGCGGACGGAGGACCAGAAGGACCAGGCGATCAGGACGACGCCGACGAGACCGGTGATGACCTCGTTGATCTCGTACTGGATGGTGACCATGAGGATCACGGCCAGGGCGCCGATGGCGTAGTGGGCGCCGTGCTCGAGGTAGACGTAGTCGTCGAGGGTGCCCTGGCGGACCAGGTAGACCGTGAGGGACCGGACGTACATCGCGCCGATGCCGAGGCCGAGGGCCATCATCACGATGTCGTTGGTGATGGCGAAGGCGCCGATCACGCCGTCGAAGGAGAAGGACGCGTCCAGGACCTCCAGGTAGAGGAACATGAAGAACGCGGCCTGGCCGGCCAGCACCACGGCCGGCTTCTTCTTGCCGGTGCGGGCGGCCTCTTCCTCCTCCTCGTGCTCGCGCTCCTCCTCGTCCTCCAGCCGGTCCTCGAAGTAGCCGGACAGGCCGCCGACGATCATGTACGTGATCAGGCCGGCGATGCCGGCGATCAGGACCGTCTGCGCCTTGTCGACGTGGGCACCGCCGTGCTGGTGGGCGTGGACGGCGAAGGTGAAGGAGGTGATCAGCAGGACGATCAGGGCGATGCAGACCGCCAGCATGTCGACCTTGCCGAGCTTGGCCAGCGGGCGCTCGATCCAGCGCAGCCACTGGATGTCCCGGTCCTCGAAGATGAAGTCCAGGAAGATCATCAGCAGGAACATTCCGCCGAACGCGGCGATCGCCGGGTGGGCGTCGGTGACCAGTTGCTGGTAACGGTCCTTGTCGGTGAAGGCCAGGTGGACCGCGTCGACGGGGTTGAGCTTGGCGGTGAGGGCGACGATCACGACGGGGAAGACCAGCCGCATGCCGAACACCGCGATGAGAACGCCGACCGTGAGGAAGATCTTCTGCCAGAAGGCGTTCATCTTCTTCAGGATGCCGGCGTTGACCACCGCGTTGTCGAACGACAGCGAGATCTCGAGGATGGCCAGGATCGCCACGACGCCGAAGGCCTCCCACCCCCCGTAGAAGACCGCGGCGACCAGGCCGAGCGCGGTGACCGCGAACGACCAGCCGAAGGTTTTCAGAAGCACTGGCTACCCAATCGTGTCTGGGGGTCCCTCCCAGACGAAGTCTGAGGAAGGTGCTCCCCCGCGCCGTACTCGGCTTTGCTAAACGTTGACCCCGAGTCTAGAGGTGCACCCTACCGGCGGTACCGTCCAGGGCAACCCTCACCGAAAAGCCACAGCACAGGCCGCCTGGGAGGGTGCTCGGCTAGGAGACGTTCACCCCGAAGTCGAGGGCGATGCCGCGCAGGCCCGAGGCATAGCCCTGCCCGACGGCGCGGAACTTCCATTCTCCCTGGTAGCGGTACAGCTCGCCGAAGATCATGGCCGTCTCGGTGGAGGCGTCCTCGCTGAGGTCGTAGCGGGCCAGCTCCTGGCCGTCGGCCTGGTTCACGACCCGGATGAAGGCGTTGGAGACCTGGCCGAAAGTCTGGCCTCGCTCGTCCGCCATGTGGATGGAGACCGGGAAGACGATCTTCTCGCAGTGCGCGGGCACCTTGGCGAGGTCCACCAGGATCGACTCGTCGTCGCCCTCGCCCTCACCGGTGAGGTTGTCACCGGTGTGCTCCACCGAGCCGTCGGGGCTCTTGAGCTGGTTGTAGAAGACGAACCACTCGTCGCCCAGGACGCGGTTGCCGGCGCCGCACAGCAGCGCGCTGGCGTCCAGGTCGAAGGGGGCGCCGGTGGTGGAGCGCGCGTCCCAGCCGAGCCCGATCATGACGTTGGTGAGGTTCGGTGCGGCTTTGGAGAGGGAGACGTTGCCTCCCTTGGCGAGCGTGACGCCCATGATGCTGGTCCTCCCCTAGTGGTGCTTCCCTGGTTGTCCTGTGCGTCCGGCGCCGACCGTAAACGGTGCGGCGCCGGACGGTGCAGGTGTCGTGGCCCTGCCGGGATCAGACGTTGACGCCGAAGTCCTGCGCGATGCCGCGCAGGCCCGAGGCGTAGCCCTGACCGATGGCGCGGAACTTCCACTCCGCCCCGTGCCGGTACAGCTCGCCGAAGACCATGGCGGTCTCGGTGGAGGCGTCCTCGCTGAGGTCGTAGCGGGCGATCTCCTGCTCGCCCGCCTGGTTCACGACGCGGATGAACGCGTTGCGGACCTGACCGAAGGACTGCTGGCGGTTCTCGGCGTCGTAGATCGACACCGGGAAGACGATCTTCTCGATGTCGGCCGGGACGCCGGCCAGGTTGATCTTGATCTGCTCGTCGTCGCCCTCGCCCTCACCGGTGATGTTGTCACCGGTGTGCTCGACCGAGCCGTCGGGGCTCTTGAGGTTGTTGAAGAAGACGAAGTGCTGGTCGCTGGCGACCTTGCCGGTGTTGTTCAGCAGCAGTGCGCTCGCGTCGAGGTCGAAGTCCGTGCCGGTCGTGGTCCGCACGTCCCACCCCAGGCCGACGATGACGGCGGTCAGGCCCGGGGCCTCCTTCGTCAGCGATACGTTGCCGCCCTTGCTGAGGCTGACTCCCACAGGTCCTCCATGTGGTGTCCAGGGGCGGGGAGCCCCGTCGTGCTTCGGATATGGGATCAACGAGCCGATCCTAGTGACGGGTTCCCGGCCCCCGCAGACCCTGGACCCGGAGAATCACAGGTGTCGGCCACGGTCGGCCTACAGGGTGTCGAGCGCCTTCACGTAGTCGTTCAGGTCGCGCGCGTCCGGCAGGCCGTTGATCACGGTCCAGCGCACGACGCCCTCCTTGTCGACGATGAAGGTGCCCCGGACGGCGCATCCCTTGTCCTCGTCGAAGACGCCGTACGCGCGCGAGACGTTGCCGTGCGGCCAGAAGTCGCTGAGCAGCGGGTACTCCAGGCCCTCCTGCTCGGCGAAGACGCGCAGGGTGTGGATGGAGTCGTTGGAGACGGCGAGCAGCTGGGTGTCGCGGCCTTCGAACTTCGGCAGGTTGTCGCGCAGCTCGCACAGCTCGCCGGTGCACACGCCGGTGAAGGCGAAGGGGTAGAAGAGCAGCACCACGTTCTTCTCGCCGCGGAAGTCCGAGAGCTTCACGGTCCGGCCGTGGTTGTCCTTGAGCTCGAAGTCGGGCGCCTTGTCGCCGACCTGGATCGCCATCGTCGTGCATCCCTTCGGTGGGCCGTTCGGGTGAGCGCACAGCACACGCTCGGGTCCACCCTACGCAGCGATCACCAGGGCTTCCGGACGGGCCGGGGCGAAACCGGCCCGTCCGTGGTGCAGCGGAGATCTACTTCTTGGACTTGGCCGCCTTCGGCGTGGCAAGCCGCGAGCCACTCCAGTCCTTGCCGACGCTGACGCTCTTCGACGCCGTCAGGCCGGCCGTCGTGGCGGCGTCCTGGATGTCGCTCGGCTCCACGTACCCCGAACGGCCGGTCTTCGGCGTCAGGAGCAGGATCGCGCCGCCCTCTTCGATGTACGTGGTGGCGTCCACCAGCGCATCCGTCAGGTCGCCGTCGTCGTCACGGAACCACAGCACAACGGCGTCGGCCACGTCGTCGTAGTCCTCGTCCATCAGGTCGCCCTCGACGATTTCCTCGATGGCCTCGCGGAGCTCCTGATCGACGTCGTCGTCGTAGCCGATCTCCTGGACCACCTGCCCGGGCTGGAACCCCAGCCTGGCGGCAGGGTTCGTCCGCTCCTCCGCGTGGTCCGCGGTCGCGCTCACGGGTTGCCTCCTGATCATGTCTTGTTGAGTATCTCAGCCACGCGCGTGCGCGAAGCATTGGCCGTAGTCCACACGGGCGGGGCGGATCGCGCAAGTACCCGGCCCTCCGGACCGCCGAAACGGTGACGATCCCGGCCGTGTCGCCGCAACTCCTGGCACCGTACCCCGTTTCCGCGCGACCCACATCACACCGATGTGCCCGGTTTGCGCCGTTCGGAATCATCTCGGAATCATCCGGTGATACGCCCCTCGAACACCTTTGCCAAGCACGTGACACCCCCGGGCGTATCGTTGCGTTTTGACCGGTGCGGACACGGTGCGGACCCGAAGGAGATGACGTACGCCGTCCCGAGGTACACGATGGGGAGCGGTGTAGGCAGGTGCAAAAACTGGCCCTCTGACAGGTAAGGAACAGCGTGGCTTCCGGATCCGATCGCAATCCGATCATCATTGGCGGCCTTCCGAGTCAGGTTCCTGACTTCGATCCCGAAGAAACCCAGGAGTGGCTCGACTCCCTCGACGCCGCCGTGGACGAGCGCGGCCGGGAGAGGGCCCGCTACCTCATGCTCCGGCTGATCGAGCGGGCCCGCGAGCGGCGCGTGGCCGTGCCCGAGATGCGCAGCACGGACTACGTCAACACGATCCCCACCAAGAGCGAGCCGTTCTTCCCGGGCAACGAGGAGATCGAGCGCAGGATCCTCAACGCGACCCGCTGGAACGCGGCCGTGATGGTCTCGCGCGCCCAGCGCCCCGGCATCGGCGTCGGCGGCCACATCGCCACCTTCGCCTCCTCGGCCTCGCTGTACGACGTCGGCTTCAACCACTTCTTCCGCGGCAAGGACGAGGGCGACGGCGGCGACCAGGTCTTCTTCCAGGGCCACGCCTCCCCCGGCATCTACGCCCGCGCGTACCTGCTCGACCGGCTCAGCGCCGACCAGCTCGACGGCTTCCGCCAGGAGAAGTCGAAGTACCCGGACGGCCTGTCCAGCTACCCGCACCCGCGCTCGATGCCGGGCTTCTGGGAGTTCCCGACGGTCTCCATGGGCCTCGGCCCGCTGGCCGCGATCTTCCAGGCGCGGATGAACCGCTACATGGAGGCGCGCGGCATCGCCGGCACCTCCAGGTCGCACGTGTGGGCGTTCCTCGGCGACGGCGAGATGGACGAGCCGGAGTCGCTCGGCCAGCTGTCCATCGCGGCCCGGGAGGGCCTGGACAACCTGACCTTCGTCGTCAACTGCAACCTGCAGCGGCTCGACGGCCCGGTGCGCGGCAACGGCAAGATCATCCAGGAGCTGGAGTCGATCTTCCGGGGCGCCGGCTGGAACGTGATCAAGCTGATCTGGGACCGCACCTGGGACCCGCTGCTCGCACAGGACCGGGACGGCATCCTCGTCAACAAGATGAACACGACCCCGGACGGCCAGTTCCAGACGTACGCCACGGAGTCGGGCGCGTACATCCGCAAGCACTTCTTCGGCGACGACCACCGGCTGCGCGCGATGGTCGAGAACATGACCGACGACCAGATCCTGCACCTGGGCCGCGGCGGTCACGACCACCGCAAGATCTACGCGGCGTTCAAGGCGGCCAAGGAGCACAAGGGCCAGCCGACGGTCATCCTGGCCAAGACGGTCAAGGGCTGGACGCTGGGCCCCAACTTCGAGGGCCGCAACGCCACGCACCAGATGAAGAAGCTGACGGTCGACGACCTCAAGCGCTTCCGGGACCGGCTGCACCTGCCGATCTCCGACAAGGAGCTGGAGTCCGGCCCGCCGCCCTACTACCACCCGGGCCGGGACACCGACGAGATCCAGTACATGCACGACATGCGCAAGCAGTGCGGCGGATACGTCCCGACGCGCGTCGTGCGCTCCAAGCCGCTCCCGCTGCCGGACGACAAGACGTACGCGACCGTGAAGAAGGGCACGGGCCAGCAGTCCATCGCCACGACCATGGCCTTTGTCCGGCTCCTCAAGGACCTCATGCGGGACAAGGAGATCGGCAAGCGGTTCGTGCTGATCGCGCCGGACGAGTACCGCACGTTCGGCATGGACTCCTTCTTCCCGAGCGCGAAGATCTACAACCCGCTGGGCCAGCAGTACGAGTCCGTCGACCGGGAGCTGCTGCTCGCCTACAAGGAGTCGCCGACCGGCCAGATGCTGCACGACGGCATCTCCGAGGCGGGCTGTACGGCCTCCCTGATCGCGGCGGGCTCGGCCTACGCCACGCACGGCGAGCCGCTGATCCCGGTCTACGTCTTCTACTCGATGTTCGGTTTCCAGCGCACCGGCGACCAGTTCTGGCAGATGGCCGACCAGCTGGCGCGCGGCTTCGTGCTGGGCGCGACCGCCGGCCGTACGACGCTGACCGGTGAGGGCCTGCAGCACGCGGACGGCCACTCGCAGCTGCTCGCCTCGACCAACCCGGCGTGCGTGGCCTACGACCCGGCGTACGCCTACGAGATCGCGCACATCGTCCAGGACGGCCTGCGCCGCATGTACGGCGGCGACGCCGAGCACCCGCACGGCGAGGACGTCTTCTACTACCTGACCGTCTACAACGAGCCCATCCAGCACCCGGCCGAGCCGGCGAACGTGGACGTGGAGGGCATCCTCAAGGGCGTCCACAAGCTCAGTGAGGGCACGGGCGGCTCGGTCCCGGCGCAGATCATGGCGTCCGGCGTCGCGGTCCCCTGGGCGCTGGAGGCACAGCGGATCCTCGCCGCGGAGTGGAACGTGCGCGCCGACGTCTGGTCGGCCACCTCCTGGAACGAGCTGCGCCGCGAGGCGGTGGAGTGCGAGGAGCACAATCTGCTGCACCCGGAGGAGGAGCAGCGGGTGCCCTACGTGACGCGCAAGCTCAGCGGCTCGGAGGGTCCGTTCGTGGCCGTGTCCGACTGGATGCGATCGGTGCCGGACCAGATCGCGCGGTGGGTGCCGGGCACCTACCAGTCGCTCGGCGCGGACGGCTTCGGCTTCGCCGACACCCGGGGTGCGGCGCGGCGCTTCTTCCACATCGACGCCCAGTCGATCGTCGTCACGGTGCTGACCGAGCTGGCCCGCGAGGGCAAGGTGGACCGCTCGGTGCTGAAGCAGGCCATCGACCGGTACCAGCTGCTGGACGTCTCGGCGGCGCATCCGGGGGCGGCGGGCGGCGACGCGTAGCCGCTGCGCTCTGCTCGTTCGTCGCCGGGTGCGGGGGACTGCGTGGCTGGTCACGCAGTCCCCCGCGCCCCTTTGGGGCGCGTTTACGATGCGGGCATGAACGATCAGTGGGGCCAGGCGCGTTGGGAACGGCATACCCAACGGCCGCTGCTGGCGCTGGCGGTGGCGTTCACCGTCGCCTACGCCGTGCCGATCGTGGACCACTCCGCGGGTCGTTCGCTGACGTACGCGTGCACGGTGGTCGAGTGGGTGGTCTGGGCCGCGTTCGCCGTGGACTACCTGATGCGGCTCGCCCTCGCCCCGCGCCGCCGGGAGTTCGTCCGGACGCACTGGGTGGACCTGTGCGCGGTGGTGCTGCCGCTGCTGCAGCCGCTGCGGTTGCTGCGGATGGTGTCGACGCTGCTGCTGGTGGGGCGGCGGGCGCGGATGGCCTCGCAGATCCGGCTCACGACGTATGTCGCCGGGGCGGTGATCGGGCTGCTGATGTTCGGGTCGCTGGCGGTGCTGTCCGTGGAGCGGGACTCGCCGAACGGGAACATCCGGACGCTGGGTGACGCGGTGTGGTGGTCGTTCACGACGATGACGACCGTGGGATACGGGGATCACGCGCCGACGACCGGCCTGGGGCGGATGATCGCCGTCGGGCTGATGCTGTCCGGGATCGCGTTGCTCGGTGTGGTGACCGCGAACATCGCGGCGTGGTTCATCGCGCGGTTCGAGAAGGACGATGTGGAGGAGCGGCGGCAGACGCGGGCCATCGCTGATCTGGCCGAGGAAGTTCGCCTGCTGCGGGCGGAGGTGGCTCGGCTGGCCGACGAGCGGGAGCAGCAGCGGAGTTGACGCGCTGCCCGGTGCCGTGGCCGACCGGGGTGGGGCTCACCGGCGCCGGCAAGGTGCCGCAGCGACCGGAAGGGGCGCGGGGTACTGCGCGATCAGCTCCCGCGTCCGCGCCCGGCGGACGGCCCCGGGCCCCACGACGCAACCGTCGTACGGCCCCGGGCCTCACCACGCAACCGTCGGCTAGAGGAGCCCGTGGCCCCATGTGGCCGCGCCCGCCAGGGCGACGACGGCGAGCACCGTGTCTATCGCGCCGAGGACCAACGCCACCAGCGCTGGGATGTCGCGGTCGTTGGACCACTTGCGGCCCATGGACTGCCAGCCGCAGACCATCGCCACCGGGCCCAGGACGATGCCCAGTGCGAAGAAGCCGGCCACGGCACAGATCGCGCCGATGATGCCGAGTGTCGCGCGGTCCGGCCCGGTCCGTTGCCACGTCCGGCCACGTGACCGGGGGTACCCGCGCGTTCCGTGCCCGAAGCCTGTCATCATCAACTCCCTGGGGTTCATGGACAGTTCGGCTTCGCGGTGCGAGTACCCCGATTCCGGCCCGGCAGACCTGCGCGCGCTGCCCCCTCCGGCAGCGCGCGCCGCGGTCTGGCCGTCCCCCATGTCCTGCGGAGGACTTGACCCACTGTGACCTGCGGCGCGCGCCCGGTGCGAGCGATCTTTAGCCGAGTCACCCTGATAGGGGAACTCCGCCCGGAACACGCCCGGGCGGAGTCCGGGAAGAGACCCTCAGATGTGGCCCACGCCCGCGCCCGCCTCCGCGTTCGCGCCCCGCTTGGTGAGCAGCGCGACGAGGACGGCGACCGCCGCCACGCCCGCGGCGACCAGGGAGGCGAGGCTCATGCCGGAGATGAACGTGTGGTGGGCGACCTCGGTGATCTTCGCGGCGATCTGGTCCGGCACACCCTTCGGCACCGGGGCGACGCCGACCTGGACCGCCTCCGAGGCCTTGTCCAGCTGACCCGGGGTCAGCTGCGGCAGCCCGGCGCCGGTCCAGTTGCCCGGCAGGTCGCTGTCGACCTTGGAGGCCATCACGGCGCCCAGCACGGCCGTGCCGAGGCTGCCGCCGATCTGCATGGCCGCCTGCTGGAGGCCGCCCGCCACACCGGAGAGTTCCATCGGGGCGTTGCCGACGATGACCTCGGTGGCGCCGACCATGACCGGCGCGAGACCGAGTCCGAGCAGCGCGAACCAGATCGACATCACGCCGCTGCCGGTGTCGGCCTCGAGCGTCGACATGCCGTACATGGCGATCGCGGTCGCGGCCATGCCGCCGGCCAGCGGGATGCGCGGGCCGAGCTTGGTGATCGCGGCGCCGGCCAGCGGCGAGCCGACGATCATCATGCCGGTGAGCGGCAGCAGGTGCAGGCCGGCGTCGATGGGGCTCATGCCGTGCACGTTCTGGAGGTAGAACGTCACGAAGAACAGGCCGCCCATGAACGCGATGGCCATCAGGACCATCAGGACCACGCCCGCCGAGAGCGGGACCGAGCGGAAGAGGCCCAGCGGGATCAGGGGTTCCTTGACCCTGGTCTCCCAGACGGAGAACAGGGCGAAGAGGACCACGGACGCGGCGATGAAGATCCAGGTCTTGCCGTCACCCCAGCCCCACGTCGGAGCCTTGATCAGGGCCCAGACCAGGCAGAACATCGCGCCGGAGAGCAGGGCGATGCCGAGGATGTCGAAGGAGCGCGGGGCGTTCTCGGCGCGGTGGTCGCGCAGGATCAGCACGCCCAGGATCAGGGCGAGCGCTCCCACCGGCACGTTGATGAAGAACACCGACTGCCAGTTGACGTGCTCGACGAGCACGCCGCCGAGGATCGGGCCGCCCGCGGTGGACGCGCCGATCACCATGCCCCAGATGCCGATGGCCATGTTGAGCTTCTCGGCCGGGAAGGTGGCCCGCAGCAGGCCGAGCGCGGCCGGCATCAGCAGCGCGCCGAACAGGCCCTGGAAGACGCGGAAGGTGACGACCGCGGCGATGCTGTGGGACAGGCCGATGGCGCCGGAGGCGGCGGCGAAGCCGGTCACCCCGATGAGGAAGGTCTGCCGGTGGCCGAAGCGGTCGCCGAGCTTGCCCGCGGTGATCAGGGAGACCGCGAGGGCCAGGAAATAGCCGTTGGTGATCCACTGCACCTGGGCGAAGGTGGCCCCCAGGTCCTTCTGGATCGCCGGGTTGGCGATGGCCACGATGGTGCCGTCGAGGGCCACCATCATGACGCCCACGGCGACGGTGATCAGGGTGAGCCAGGGATGGCCGCGCAGCCCCGCGGCCGGGGGCGACTCGAGCGGGGCCTGCGGCTCCGCGCCTCCCGGCCCCGTCGCGTCGATGGTGGTCTGACTAGTCATGCGTTCGAGGCTAGTGACAGTCTCTGCCAATTGACAAATCATTTCATCCGTCAGTAACTGACACGTATGGAAACACTGCGCGAGCGCAAGAAACAGCGCACCCGGGAGGCGCTGCTGCGGGCCGCTCTGGAGCTCTTCACGACCCAGGGGTACGAGCACACGACCGTCGACGAGATCGCCGAGGCCGTCGACGTCTCGCAGCGCACCTTCTTCCGCTACTTCGCCGGCAAGGAGGACGTGGCCTTCGCCGTGCAGGAGATGACGGAGGCGCGTTTCGTCGAGGACGTACGCGCGCGTCCGCCGCACGAGGCGCCGCTGGAGGCCCTGCGGCAGGCGGTCCTGGAGGGCTGGGACGGGATCCGGGAGACCGTCGAGTCGGCCGTGCCGGTCGAGCTGTATCTGCGCATGTACCGGACGATCGAGTCGACGCCGGCGCTGCTCGCCGCCCATCTGCGCCGCTCGGCGGCCACGGAGGAGACGATCGCCCGCCTGCTGGCCGAGCGCGAGGGCGTGGACGTGGACGCCGACCCTCGACCGCGGCTGGCCGTGGCCGTGTTCGGCGGCGTGATAAGGGTCACCGAACGGCAGTGGTGCACGGGCGACGACTTCAGCCTGGTGGCGATCCGTCAACTCACCGCTTCCTACCTCGATCAGGTGGGTTCGGCACTTACCGGGAACTGGCGCTCGAACCGAGATCGTTGACAACGCGTTCGACGCTTCACGAAACGTGATACCTGTCACTCGGTTACCCCGAGACCCTCCCGTTCTCCTAGTGTGTCCTCCCAGTGACTTCCTTCGACACCTCCCCGCAACTGAACGTCTGGCGCGCACTGCTGGCGCTGGCCGTGGTGTTCGTGATGCTCGCGACCACCGGCTGGACCGCCCTGCACAGCCACAGGGAGTCGACCGCACTCCAGGCCTCGCTCGCCAAGTGGGAGCACGGCAGCATCCACGGCCTCCACCTGCCGGACCCCAAGGCCGCACCGACCCTGCTCAGCCGTTTCTTCGCGTCCCTCTCCCCCGAGGACCAGAGCCGTCTCGCCCGCCGCTACCCGCTCACGGTCGGCAACATGAACGGCGCCCCCGTCACCTTGCGCTACCGCGCCAACCACATCGCGCTGGAGCAGCAACGCAAGGTCGAGAGCAAACGCATGCACGACAGCCGGCTCAGCGCGGCCGGACAGCAGGACGCGGGCCGTCGTATGCACCGCTACGAGGACCTGATGAGCCCCGGCCGGAAGATCCTGGCCTTCGACCCCGAGGGCTCGGGCCGGGTCGCGGAGGTGTTCGGGAACCTCGACAAGGCGCAGCGGATCTCGGTGATCGTCCCCGGCGTCGACACCGATCTGCTCACCTTCCAGAAGACAAACCGCCAGTACACCGCCCCGGTCGGCATGGCCAAGGCTCTGTACGCGGCGGAGCGCGCACAGAGCCCCGCGACCCGTACGGCCGTGATCGCCTGGGCCGACTACACCTCCCCCGACGGCCTCGGCATGGACGCGGCCACCGGGCTGCGCGCCGCGGAGGGCGCCGTACGGCTGAACGCGCTGCTGGGCGGCCTGCCCGGCCGTGCGCCGGTGACGACGGTCTGCCACAGCTACGGGTCCGTGGTCTGCGGGGTGGCCGCGCACGCCATGCCGCGCCGGGTGACCGACATAGCCGTGGCCGCGAGCCCCGGCATGCGGGTCTCCAGCGCCTCCCACCTGGGCACCACGGCCCGGGTGTGGGCCATGCGGGACGCCAGCGACTGGATCCAGGACGTGCCGTATCTGGAACTGGGGGGGATCGGGCACGGCGCGGATCCGGTGTCCTCGGGGTTCGGTGCGCGTGTGCTGTCCGCCCGGGACGCGCAGGGCCACGCCGGCTACTTCCAGCCGGGCACGGACAGCCTGCGCAACCTCGCCGACGTGGCGGTCGGGGCCTACGACGCGGTGACGTGCGCACGCGAGAACGACCTGTGCCGGGCCGGTGTGCCCGGCACCACCACGGCCGGACGCGCGTAGAAGCAGCAGGAAGTGCGGTCTGCGCGGGTGGCGACGGAGGAGCACGTGCCGCATACGATGAGCCGCATGGGTGACGTACTGGCGGGTTTTCATGCCGTCTGGGAGTTCGAGTCCGACTCCGTGCTCATCCGTTACGAACGGGGGATTCGAACACCGAAGCTGTTCCAGGCACTCGGGGAACGGCGGATCCCGCTGTCCGCGGTCGAGGGCGTGACGCTCTCCCCGGGCAGGCGCGGCACCGTCGTGCTGCGGCTGCTGCCGCGCGCCGGCGCGGATCCGCTGATGGAGGCGGCGGCCGGGCAGCTGAAGGAGGGCTCCGATCCGTACCGGCTGGTGCTGCCGGCCGAGCGGGAGACGCTCGCCGAGTACTACGCCGACGAACTGAAGGGCCTGTTGACCGAGTCCGGACCCGCCGACCGCCACCTGGTGACCGCGCCCGAGGCTCCGCTGTCCTTCAAGGCGTACGACGGGAAGGCGAGTTTCGACGGTACGGCCGTGCAGTTCCGCTGGTCCTGGACGGGCGCTTCCTCGGCGAAGTGGAAGGCCGGCGACCAGAGCTTTCCGGTCACCCAGCTGAGCGGGGTGGAGTGGCGGTCGCCCGAGGTGTTCGAGGGACATCTGCGGCTGGTCCGGCGCTCGGCCGAGTCGGCCGCCGTGCAGCCCGATCAGGATCCGGCGACCGTCGTCTTCGGACTGGGGTACGGCCCGGTGCACGAGTCGCTGCCGTTCGCCGCGGCGGTCCTGGCGGCCGTACGCACGCGGGGGCCGGTACCCGCGGTACCGGCCCCGTCACGGCGCGACCCCGCGGACATCGCCGAACGGATCCGGCATCTCGGGGAGTTGCATCAGGCCGGGTTGGTCACCGACGAGGAGTTCACCTCGAAGAAGGCCGAACTCCTGGCGGAACTCTGAGCTATTCCCGGCCCGCGGAGGTGAACGACATGTCCGCGTAGCGCCCGCCCGCCACCTTGCCCACGATCGGCTCCAGTCGGGACAGTTCCTCGTCGCCGAGCACGATCGCCGTCGCCGCCACGTTCTCCTCCACCCGGTTCGGCTTGCGGGTGCCCGGGATGGGGACCACCGGGAGGGCGTCGATCGCCGCCCGCTGCTGCACCCAGGCCAGGGCGATCTGGCCGAGAGTGGCGCCGTGGGCCTCGGCGATCGCGCGGATCGGCTCCAGGAGGGCGGCGTTGGCGGCCGCGTTGGCGCCGGTGAAGCGGGGCTGCTGCCGGCGGAAGTCGCCGGCCGTGAGCTCCTGTTCGGCGTCGGTGAAGGAGCCGGTGAGGAAGCCGCGGCCGAGCGGCGAGTACGGCACCAGGGCCACGCCCAGGTCCCGCGCGGCCGGTACGACCTTCGCCTCGATGTCCCGACTGAACAGGGACCACTCCGACTGCACGGCCGCGATCGGGTGCACGGCGTGCGCGGCGCGCAGCTCGTCGGCGGTGACCTCGCTCAGCCCGAGGTGCTTGACCTTGCCCTCGCGCACCAGCTCCGCCATCGTGCCGACGGTCTCCTCGATGGGGACGTTCACATCGCGGCGGTGCATGTAGTAGAGGTCGATCACGTCGACGTCGAGCCGCTTCAGGCTGGCCTCGACGGCCTCGCGGATGTACGGCGCGTCGTTGCGGATGATCCGCCTGGTCGGGTCGTCCTCGGGGATCGACAGGGCGAACTTGGTGGCGATGACCACCTCGTCGCGGTGCGCCTTGAAGAAGGGGGAGAGGAACCGCTCGTTCTCGCCCGCGCCGTAGGCGTCCGCCGTGTCGTACAGCGTCACGCCCAGCTCCAGCGCCCGCTCCAGCGCGGCGCGCGCCTGGCCGGCGTCCGTGGGGCCGTACGCGAAGCTCATGCCCATGCAGCCGAGGCCCTGTACGCCGACCTCCGGCCCGTCCTCGCCGAGCCGTACGGTCGGAATCCTGGCGTCGGTCATCGCGTGGTCCCCTCCATCGCGTAGAAGCTGATCTTGCGGTCGAGAACGGCGAGCGTGTCCCGCAGTTCGGCGATCCGGTTCAGGACGTCCCGGCGGGTCGACTCCAGCAGCTCCCGCCGTTCCCCGTAGGTGCTCTCGCCCTCCCGGACCAGTTCCGCGTACCGGACCATGTCCGCCACCGGCATGCCGGTCAGCCGCAGCTTGGTCACGAAGTCCAGCCAGTCCAGGTCGCGGTTGCTGTAGCGCCGCTGCCCGGTGTGCGAGCGGTCGACGTGCGGCATCAGGCCGATCCGCTCGTACCAGCGCAGGGTGTGCGCGGTGAGGCCGGTGAAGGCGACGACCTCGCTGATCGTGTAGCGGTCCTGGCCGTCGGGGCGTGGATGGCGTCTGGGCGGGGCGGCGCAGATGTCTGCGGGGGCCGTGCGTGCGGTGTCGGCTGGCGTGGTCTGCATCACCGTCATGGCCTCCACGCTATGGGGTTGGAGTGCACTCCAAGCAAGCGGATCCGGTAAGAAATCCGCGGGACGCGGGCCGGGGCGCCTGACTAACGTGCGGCGCATGAGTCTTGCACGCCGGGCCCTGCCCGAGGATGCCGAAGAACTGCTGCGTCTGCGGCAGGTGATGATCGACTCTCTGTGGAGCGCGGGAGGCGGCGGGCCGACGGACTGGCATGCCGAGTCGCTGCCGACGCTGCGCAAGCGGCTGGCCGAGCCGGACGGTGACTTCGTCGCCTTCGTCGTGGACCATCCGGACCGGCCCGGGGCGCTGGCCGCGCTGGTGGCCGGAACGCTGGAGTACCGCATCGGGAAGTCGGGGAATCCGCACGGGCGGGTCGGGCACGTCTTCAGCGTCGCGACCGACCCGGACGCCCGGCGGCGCGGGTACGCGCGCGCGGCCATGGAGGAGCTGCTGGCATGGTTCCGGGAGCGTGGCGCGGGCCACGTCCTGCTGAACGCCTCCCCGGAGGCCGAGCCGTTGTACGCCTCCCTCGGCTTCACCCGTGACCCGGACCCGTCGATGCGGCTGCTGCTGTGAGCCGCATAGGCTCGGTGGCATGTCGTTGAACAGCCTGACCAGCCTGGCGTCGATCGAGAACTGGCCCGTCTCCACCGCGGCGGCGGGTGTCGTACGAGCCGACGGGACCGTCCTCGGGACGCACGGTCCCCTCGGGCACCGCTTTCCGCTCGCCTCGGTCACCAAGCCGCTGGCCGCGTATGCGGCGCTTGTCGCGTACGAGGAGGGCGCGATCGAGCTGGACGAGCCGGCCGGGCCGCCCGGCTCGACCGTCCGCCACCTCCTCGCGCACACCTCCGGGCTGGCCTTCGACGAGCACAAGGCGATGGCGCCTCCCGGCGAGCGCCGTCTCTACTCCAACGCCGGGTTCGAGCAGCTCGGGGACCACATCGCCAAGGCGGCGGACATCCCGTTCGCCGAGTATCTGCGGCAGGCGGTGCTGGACCCGCTGGGCATGACGTCGACGACGCTGGAGGGCTCGCCGGCGAAGGACGCGGTGTCCACGGTCGCGGACCTGCTGCGGTTCGCGGCGGAGGTGCAGGCGCCGCGGCTGCTGGATCCGCGGACGGTCGCGGAGGCGATGAGCGTGCAGTACCCGGGGACGAAGGGCGTGCTTCCGGGATACGGCCACCAGAACCCGAACGACTGGGGCCTGGGCTTCGAGATCCGCGACTCCAAGTCGCCCCACTGGACGGGGAGTTCCTCCTCCCCGCGCACCTTCGGGCACTTCGGGCAGTCGGGTACGTTCCTGTGGATCGACCCGGACGCGGGAGTCGCCGGTGTCGCCCTGGCGGACCGGGCGTTCGGGCCCTGGGCGATCGAGGCGTGGCCGGTGTTCACGGACGCGGTGCTGGCCGAACTGCGCGGCTGAGGATCGCCGGGAGCGTCCCCTACTCCCCCATCTCCCACAACAGCACTTCAGCCGGCGTGGCCGCCACCGCCTCCCAGCCCTCCGCCCCGGTGATCCGTGCCGAGTCGCCCGCGGCCAGTCGTTCCGCACCCAGTCGGACGGCACCCCGCACCACGTGCACGTAGACGAACGCGGCGTCCGGGACCGCCGTGCGCTCCCCCGCCGTCAGGCGCCGTACGTGCAGCATCGCTCCCGCCCCCGGTACCGCGTACGGCGTGGAGTCGGCTATCCCCGGGATGATCTGGTACGACGGCTCCCCGCCCGGCTCCCGTGGGGCCAGCCACATCTGGAGGAAGGTGAGCGGCGACGACCCGTCGTTGCGCTCCACGTGGCGGACGCCCGCCGCGGCGCTGAGGTGCTGGACGTCACCGGCGCGGACCTTCGTCTCGTGGCCGGTGGAGTCGCGGTGGGTCAGTTCGCCCTCGACGACCCAGGTGACGATCTCGGTGTGGCTGTGCGGGTGTTCGTCGAAGCCGGCACCGGGCGCGAGCCGCTCCTCGTTGCAGGCGATGACCGCGCCGAAGCGGAGGTTGCCGGGGTCGTAGTGGGGGCCGAAGGAAAAGGCGTGCCACGACTCGATCCCGGCCTCCGGCTCGCCCCCTGGGTAGCGCTCGTCCGCGCGCCGTACGTCCATCACGCGCACCACGGTAGACCCCGCCTCAAGGGCTGAGCCCGACCCGGCGGCACGCACCGGCGTCCGGATAAGGCAGTCTTGTCCCGTGCCCGAACCCGAATCCCGCAGCCACGAGCCCCACGCCGGTCACCACGCACTCGACGTCCACCCGCACGCCGCGACCCTCAGGCGGCTGGAGAAGTCCTCCGGTTCCCTCGCCGCGCAGGCCATCGCGCGGATGGACGAGACCCTGCCGTGGTACCGGGCCATGCCCCCGGAGAACCGTTCCTGGATCGGGCTCGTGGCCCAGGCGGGCATCGCGGCCTTCACCGAGTGGTTCCGGCACCCGGACGCGCCCCAGGCGATCTCCACGGACGTGTTCGGCACCGCGCCGCGCGAGCTGACCCGGGCCATCACGCTGCGGCAGACCGTGGAGATGGTGCGGACCACCATCGAGGTCATGGAGTCGGCGATCGACGAGGTGGCCGCGCCCGGCGACGAGAGCGTGCTGCGGGAGGCGCTGCTCGTGTACGCCCGGGAGATCGCCTTCGCCACCGCGCAGGTCTACGCGCAGGCCGCCGAGGCACGCGGTGCCTGGGACGCGCGGCTGGAGTCGCTGGTGGTCAACGCCGTGCTGAGCGGAGAGGCGGACGAAGGGGCCGTCAGCCGGGCCGCCGCGCTCGGCTGGAACTCGCCGGAGCATGTGTGTGTCGTGCTCGGGACCGCGCCCGACGGGGACAGCGAGCTCACCGTCGAGGCCATCCGGCGGGCCGCGCGGCACGCCAAGCTCCAGGTGCTCACCGGGGTGCTCGGGGACCGGCTCGTCGTCATCGCGGGCGGCAGTTCCAATCCGCTCGCCGTCGCCAGGTCGCTGATCGGGCCCTTTGCCGCCGGGCCGGTGGTCGCGGGACCCGTCGTACCCGATCTGCTGGCCGCGACGCGGTCCGCGCAGGCCGCCGCCGCGGGCCTGAAGGCGTGTTCCGCCTGGCAGGACGCGCCGCGGCCGGTGCTGGCGGACGATCTCCTGCCGGAGCGCGCGATCGCGGGCGATCCGAGCGCCCGCGAGCAGTTGGTGGAGGAGATCTACAGACCTCTCGAAGAGGCCGGTTCAGCGCTGCTGGAAACCCTGAGTGTCTATCTGGAACAGGCGAGCAGCCTGGAAGGCGCGGCCCGGATGCTCTTCGTTCACCCGAACACCGTGCGCTACCGGCTCCGACGTGTGACAGACGTCACCGGTTGGTCGCCTTCGGATGTACGATCCGCGTTCACGCTGCGGATCGCGCTCATCCTGGGGCGTCTGGTCGACGGCGAACCCTCGGCATAGGGTTTTGTCGGGGGCCCACAAAAGCCCTTCGTGTTCTTCGTCCCTGTCCTCACGGGCGGCTGTGCCCGTCCCCAAGAGAGAGTGTGAGAGTGCTCGTACTCGTCGCTCCCGGCCAGGGCGCCCAGACGCCCGGCTTCCTGACTCCCTGGCTCGAACTGCCCGGCGCCACCGACCGTGTCGCCGCCTGGTCGGACGCCATCGGCCTGGACCTGGTCCACTACGGCACCCAGGCCGACGCCGACGCCATCCGTGACACCGCGGTGGCCCAGCCGCTGCTGGTCGCCGCCGGGATCCTGTCCGCCGCGGCACTGGGTGACACCGCCCCGGACGCCGTGGCCGGCCACAGCGTGGGCGAGATCACGGCCGCCGCCTTCGCGGGCGTCCTGGACGACACCTCCGCCCTGGGCCTGGTCCGCAAGCGGGGTCTGGCGATGGCCGACGCCGCCGCGGTCACTGCGACCGGCATGTCGGCGCTGCTCGGCGGCGACCCCGAGACCTCCGTGGCGCACCTGGAGAAGCTGGGCCTGACCCCGGCGAACATCAACGGCGCGGGCCAGATCGTCGCCGCGGGCACGCTGGAGCAGCTGGCCGCGCTGGAGCAGGACAAGCCCGAGGGCGTCCGCAAGGTCGTCGCGCTGAAGGTCGCCGGCGCCTTCCACACCCACCACATGGCTCCCGCCGTCGAGACGCTGGCCAAGGCCGCCGCGGAGCTGGACCCGGCCGACCCGAGGGTCCGTTATGTCTCCAACAAGGACGGCCGGGCCGTCGCCACCGGCGCCGAGGTGCTGGACCGGCTGGTCGGCCAGGTCGCCAACCCCGTGCGCTGGGACCTGTGCATGGAGACCTTCAAGGAGCTGGGCGTCACCGCGCTCATCGAGGTGTGCCCCGGCGGCACGCTCACCGGCCTGGCCAAGCGTGCGCTGCCCGGCGTCACGACGCTGGCCCTGAAGACCCCCGACGATCTCGACGCGGCCCGCGCGCTCATCACCGAGCACGCCGGCGCCTGAAGGAGCCGTACATGGCGAAGATCAAGCCCAGCAAGGGCGCCCCGTATGCGCGCATCCTCGGTGTCGGCGGCTACCGGCCGACGCGGGTGGTGCCCAACGAGGTGATCCTCGAGAAGATCGACTCCTCCGACGAGTGGATCCGCTCGCGCTCCGGCATCGAGACCCGGCACTGGGCCGGCCCCGAGGAGACCGTGGCCGCGATGGCGATCGAGGCCTCCGGCAAGGCGATCGCTGCCGCCGGCATCGGCGCCGAGCAGATCGGTGCCGTGGTCGTCTCGACGGTCTCGCACTTCAGCCAGACCCCGGCCATCGCCACCGAGATCGCCGACAAGCTGGGCACCGACAAGGCCGCGGCCTTCGACATCTCGGCCGGCTGCGCGGGCTTCGGCTACGGCCTGACCCTCGCCAAGGGCATGGTGGTGGAAGGTTCCGCCGACTACGTGCTCGTGATCGGCGTGGAGCGGCTCAGCGACCTGACCGACCTGGAGGACCGGGCCACGGCCTTCCTGTTCGGCGACGGCGCCGGCGCGGTCGTCGTCGGCCCCTCGCAGGAGCCGGCGATCGGCCCGACCGTGTGGGGCTCCGAGGGCGACAAGGCCGAGACGATCAAGCAGACCGTCCCGTGGGACCGGTTCCGGATCGGCGACGTCTCCGAGCTGCCGCTCGACAGCGACGGCAACGTCAAGTTCCCCGCCATCACGCAGGAGGGCCAGGCGGTGTTCCGCTGGGCCGTGTTCGAGATGGCGAAGGTCGCCCAGCAGGCGCTGGACGCGGCCGGGATCAGCCCGGAAGAGCTGGACGTCTTCATCCCGCACCAGGCCAACGTGCGGATCATCGACTCGATGGTGAAGACCCTCAAACTGCCGGAGCACGTCACGGTCGCCCGTGACATCCGCACCACCGGCAACACCTCGGCCGCCTCGATTCCGCTCGCGATGGAGCGGCTCCTGGCGACCGGGGAGGCGAAGAGCGGCGACACCGCGCTCGTCATCGGATTCGGGGCGGGTCTCGTCTACGCCGCAACGGTCGTTACCCTCCCCTAGGCACTCCGTGCCGGATCTCGGGATCGGGCACGGCAACAATTGCCACAAACCGTCTGGAACATCGAAGAAGGAGCGCCTGACATGGCCGCCACTCAGGAAGAGATCGTCGCCGGTCTCGCCGAGATCGTGAACGAGATCGCCGGGATCCCCACCGAGGACGTCCAGCTGGACAAGTCCTTCACCGACGACCTGGACGTCGACTCGCTGTCCATGGTCGAGGTCGTCGTCGCCGCCGAGGAGCGCTTCGACGTGAAGATCCCGGACGAGGACGTCAAGAACCTCAAGACCGTCGGCGACGCGACCGACTACATCCTTAAGCACCAGGCCTGAGCCACCCCTTAGGCCCCTGGCTGCAAGGCCCCGCCACCCGGCGGTGGCGCCGTAGAATCCCGCATCCGTTGGAGAAAGAATTCCCGTGAGCCCGACCAATCGCACCGTGGTCGTCACCGGTATCGGCGCAACCACACCGCTGGGTGGCGACGCAGCTTCGTTCTGGGAGGCCCTGGTCGCCGGCAAGTCCGGTGTCGGCCTTCTGGAGCAGGAGTGGGCGGCCGACCTGCCGGTCCGCATCGCAGCGCAGATCGCCGTCGAGCCGGGCGAGATCATCCCCCGGCCGCAGGCCCGCAAGCTGGACCGCTCGGCGCAGTTCGCGCTGATCGCCGCCCAGGAGGCCTGGAAGGACGCCGGCTTCACCGCAAGGGCCGGTGAGGACGCCTCCGTGAACCCCGACCGTCTCGGTGCGGTCATCGCCTCCGGCATCGGCGGCGTGACGACGCTCCTGGACCAGTACGACATCCTCCGGGAGAAGGGCGTACGCCGCGTCTCCCCGCACACCGTGCCGATGCTCATGCCCAACTCCCCGGCGGCCAACGTCGGCATCGAGCTGGGCGCCCGCGCCGGTGTGCACACCCCCGTCTCGGCCTGCGCCTCGGGCGCGGAGGCCATCGGGTACGCGATCGAGATGATCCGCACCGGGCGTGCGGACGTGGTCGTGGCCGGTGGTACCGAGGCCGCCATCCACCCGCTGCCGATCGCCGCGTTCGGCAACATGATGGCGATGTCCAAGAACAACGACGACCCGCAGGGCGCCTCCCGTCCCTACGACTCCGGCCGTGACGGTTTCGTGCTCGGTGAGGGTGCCGGCGTGATCGTCCTGGAGTCCGAGGAGCACGCCAAGGCCCGCGGCGCCCGGATCTACGTCGAGGCCGTCGGCCAGGGCATCTCCGCCGACAGCCACCACATCACGCAGCCGGAGCCGTCCGGCAACGGGATCGCGCACGCGCTGCAGAACCTGCTGGACAACACGGACCTGAAGCCGGCCGAGATCGTGCACGTGAACGCGCACGCCACGTCGACGCCGCAGGGCGACGTGGCCGAGATCAAGGCGCTGCGCAAGGTGTTCGGCGACGACGTCGACCACATGGCGATCTCCGCGACGAAGTCGATGACCGGTCACCTGCTGGGTGGTGCCGGTGGCATCGAGACCGTGGCGTCGATCCTGGCGCTGGTCAACCGTACGGCTCCGCCGACCATCAACATCGGCGAGCTCGACCCCGAGGTCAACGCGGACGTCGTGCGCGACGAGGCGCGGGTTCTCCCCGAGGGGCGTGTCGCCGTGCTGAACGACTCGTTCGGCTTCGGCGGGCACAACGTGGTCCTGGCGTTCCGGACGATCTGAGAACGTGGGAAAGGGCCCCTGCCGAGCGGCAGGGGCCCTTTCTCGTGCCCGGATACGGAGAAGCCCGGCAGGAGAACTCACACCACCTGGTGCAGCCAACGCACCGGTGCGCCCTCGCCGGCGTACCTGAACGGCTCCAGTTCGTCGTCCCACGGCTTGCCCAGGAGCTTGGCGATCTCTGCTTCCAGGTCGGTCTCGCCGCGCTGGGAGCGGATCAGGGCCGCGCGCAGGCGGTCCTCGGGGATGAGGATGTCGCCGTGGATGCCGGTGACGGCGTGGAAGATGCCGAGGTCGGGGGTGCAGCTGTAGCGCTCGCCCTCGGCGGTCGGGCAGGGCTCGGCGGTGACCTCGAAGCGGAGCAGGTGCCAGCCGCGCAGAGCCGAGGCCAGCTTGGAGGCCGTACCGGCCTCGCCCTGCCAGGAGAACTCCGAGCGCCAGGTGCCGGGGGCCGCGGGCTGCCGGATCCAGTCGAGGTTGACGCGCGTGCCGAGCACCCCGGCGACGGCCCACTCGACGTGCGGGCACAGCGCGCGCGGCGCGGAGTGCACGTACAGAACTCCACGTGTCGTCACCGGAACCTCCGGGCAGAGCGGGACATCTTGCGGACTGGCTGGCGGCAGCGGCACGAGGGCCGCGTTGATGGCGAGGCTACCCTGCGGCGGTGCAAGGAGTGTGACGTACCGTCGGTCCCGGCGTCAGGAAACCTCCGCCATTCACCCAAGGGGACGCTTGTACGGGGGTGCTCCGTTCCAGGGCGCCCGGTCGGGAACCCTCGCGCGTTGTTATGGGAGGGAGCACAGACCACGACCCGGTGGCGCCGGGTTCGACGACGAGGGGATCAGCAGGGGATGCGGAAGCCGAGCAGCCGTACGCGTGCCGCTCTCAGCCTCGTGGCGGCCGCTTTGCTGGGCGTCGCCGGGTGCGACACCGGCGCCGGGAGTGCGCCCGCGCCGGAGGGCACCAAGGCGCGCGCGGCCGGACCCGCGCCGGTGTGGAACCGCAGCCCCGACTCCATCGCCGCGGTCGGCGACTCCATCACCCGCGGCTTCGACGCGTGCACGGTGCTGTCGGACTGCCCCGAGGTGTCCTGGGCGACCGGCAGCGACTCCGCGGTGGACAGCCTGGCGGTGCGGCTGCTCGGGGTCACGGGCGCGGCGGAGCGCAGCCGGAACTACGCGGTGACCGGCGCCCGTATGGCGGACCTGCCCGAGCAGATGGCGCAGGCGGCGGCGCGCGACCCGCAGTTGGTGACGGTGATGGTGGGCGCGAACGACGCCTGCCGGTCCTCGGCGCGGGCCATGACCTCGGTGGCCGGTTTCCGCGCGGACTTCGAGGAGGCGCTGCGCATCCTGCGCGCGCAGTCGCCGAAGACGCAGGTGTACGTGGCGAGCGTGCCGAACCTGAAGCGGCTGTGGTCCGAAGGGCGGACCAATCCGCTGGGCAAGGAGGTGTGGAAGCTCGGCATCTGCCCGTCGATGCTGTCCGACGCGGACGATCTGACCAGCGCGGCCATGCTGCGCCGGGACCGGGTGCAGCAGCGGGTGGTGGAGTACAACGAGGTGCTGAAGGAGGTCTGCGCCAAGGACAGCCGCTGCCGCTTCGACGGAGGCGCGGTCTACGACTACCGCTTCGGCACCGACCAGCTCAGCCGCTGGGACTGGTTCCACCCCAGCAAGGACGGTCAGGCGCGGCTCGCGGCGATCGCGTACCGGACCATCACCGCGGCCAATCCGGTGGGCTAGGAGACTCGTCGCCTACTGTTTTCCACATGAACGAACTTTTCGGCACACTTTCCGACGGCACCGAGGTCCACCGCTGGACGCTGGAGCGTGCCGGGACACGCGTGGAGGTCCTGACGTACGGCGGGATCGTGCGGTCGGTCCAGGTGCCGGACCGGGAGGGCCGGACGGCGAACGTGGTGCTGGGCTTCCCGGACCTGGACGGCTATGTCACGCACCCGGAGCCGTACCTCGGCGCGCTGATCGGACGGTACGCCAACCGGATCGCGCACGCCCGCTTCCCGCTGGACGGCGTGGTCTACGCCCTGGAGCCGAACGACGGCCCGAACTCCCTGCACGGCGGCAGGGCCGGCTTCGACAAGCGGGTGTGGGCCGCGGAGACCGTCGAGCACGGGGTACGGCTGAGCCGGGTGAGCCCGCACGGCGAGGAGGACTTCCCAGGCCGCCTGGACGTGACGGCGACCTACGCCCTGGACGCATCCGGCGCGCTGCGGATCGCCTACGAGGCGGTCACGGACGCGCCGACCGTGATCAACCTCACCAACCACAGCTACTTCAACCTGGCCGGAGCGGGCCATGCGGGCGGATACGAACTGCGGCTCGCGGCCTCCCGTTACACCCTGGTCGACGCGGACCTGATCCCGACGGGTGCCCTGCAGGACGTCACCGGCTCCCGCTTCGACTTCCGCACCTCCCGCAAGGTCGGCTCTGGCTACGACCACAACTTCGCCTTGGACAAGGGCGTGACGGCCGCCCCGGAGGAGGTCGCCGAGCTCCACGACCCGGCCTCCGGCCGCACCCTGACCGTGGCGACGACCGAGCCGGGCCTCCAGCTGTACACCGCCGACCACCTCGGCGAACCGTTCGCCCCGGGTGACGGCATCGCCCTGGAGACCCAGCACTTCCCGGACTCCCCGAACCGCCCGGAGTTTCCGAGCACGGTGCTCAGGCCGGGCGAGGTGTTCCGCTCGGAGACGGTGTACGGGTTCGGGGTCTGCTAGCCGCGGGCGGCCGACGCGCCCTCACGCCTCCCCCCGCATCCGCTTGGCCGCCTTGCCTAACAGGGACATCGCACCGCCGCAGATCAGCAGCGTCAGGCCCCCGCCCACGACCGGCCCGATCGAGGCTCCCTTGATCCCTTCCCCCGTAGCCGTCATGGCCAGCAGGAAGATGATCGAGTACAGGCTCCGCCCGACCTTCGCCCCGGCCGGGATCACCTGGAGCAGCTGAGGAATGGTCGTCACGGCGGCCACAGCCATCCCGAAGGGCAGGGCCGCGCCCAGCATCAGCGCGCCGAAGCCCAGCGAGTTGCCGTAGGCGCCCCAGCCCGCGCCCTTGTAGAGCAGGTAGCCGGTCGCGGCGAGGGACAGCAGGACCAGCAGGCCGTTGAGATAGGCGGCCTGCGTGGCGGCCTTGCGGGCGCCCGGCAGATGCGCGGCCGGGGAACGCCAGGCGTCCGCCGTGATGAGCCGCAGCTGCCGCTTGAGGGCCTGCATCTGCATCAGGGAGAAGACACCGAAGGCCAGCAGGGCCAGTCCGGCGAGCGCCGCGACGAATCCGAGGGGCTGTTGGGTGATGCCGTAGTGGACTCCGCCGAAGGTGAGCGGAATGCCGAGCACCATGCCGTAGGCCATGGGCTTGGACTTCGCCTGTATCTTCAGCGCCAGATCACGCTGGGCGGGGGTGAGGTTCGGGTCCAGCCGCATCCGGCCCTCGCCGACGTACTGGGCGGGCGGCTGCGGGGACTGCTGCGGCGGGTGCGGCTGGTGAGGCGGGTACGGCTGCGGCGGGTACGGCTGGTGAGGCGGGTACGGCTGCTGCGGCGCGTACGGCTGTCGCGGATACGGCTGCTGCGGATACGGCTGCTGGTACTGCGGCGGCTGTCCGTACGGTCCCGCCGGCTGCTGCCGGCCGTGCGGCCCCGGCTGCTGGCCTGGATACACGATGTCTCTCCCCCGTGCCGTGCCCGGTGTCTTCCGGTCTTCGCGGCCCGGGAGTCTGCCATACGGGCCTGGAGGCGACGAGCCCCGGTCCGGTTGTCAGGTACCGGACCGGGGCTGCCCGTGGGGGACTTGTCCCGGATCAGACGTTAATCGGCGCGGTGAGCCTGCGGTCCGCGATCGAGCGTCCGGCGGCGATCTCGTACGAACCCTTCACACACGCCCACGTGTTCGCCGTCTCGTCCCAGACCTCGAAGGCGCGGCGCGGCAGGGCGACGGTCACCTCGACGCTCTCGCCGGGGCCGGCCTCGGCGGAGGCGAAGCCGGCGAGCCGGCGGGCCGGGCGGGCGGGGTCGGGCTCGGCCGGGGAGACGTAGATCTGGACGACCTCGCGGCCGGGCCGCTCGCCCGTGTTGCGGAGGCGGACGCGCGCGGTGGTGCCGTCGACGTCCAGGGACTCGTAGGTCCAGTCGGTGTAGCCGAGGCCGTGGCCGAAGGGGTAGGCCGGGGTGCGGCCGGCCCGCTCCCAGGCGCGGTAGCCGATGAACAGGTCCTCCGTGTAGGCGAGTTCGCCGTCGGTCGGGACGACCTGGGTGACCGGGGCGTCGGCGAGGGAGCCCCAGGTGGTGGGGAGCCGGCCACCGGGCTCCTGGGCGCCGGTGAGGACGTCGGCCAGGGCGGCGCCGCCCTCCTGGCCGGGGAACCAGCCGAGCAGGACGGCGGCGACGTCCTCGCGCCAGGGCAGCTCCACCGGGGAGCCGGAGTTGACCACGACCACGGTGTCGGGGTTGGCGGCGGCGACCGCGCGGACCAGGTCGTCCTGGCGGCCGGGGAGCCTGAGGTCCGTACGGTCGAAGCCCTCGGACTCGACGCGGTCGGTGGTGGCGACCATGACGACGGCCGTGTCGGCGTTCCGCGCCGCCTCGACGGCCTCGGCGATCAGCTCGTCGGCGTCGCGCTGCGGCTCGGCGTGGGCGAGCGCGAAGGTGACGGCCTTCATGGGGATGTCGTCGGGGACCTGGACGACGTGGGTGAGGGAGACGTCGACCGGTTCGCCGGCGGTGAGTTCGGCCTGGGCGCGGGGTACGGGGGCGCCGAAGAAGGCCTCGAAGGGGTCGTCCTTGTCGGGGCGCTGGACGTCGTCGTAGTACGTCGTCCCGTCGATGGTGAGCGTGAAGGCGCCCCTGCCCTTGACGCCGAAGGTGTGCGGGCCGGTCGCGCGGGGGGTGAAGGTGCCGGTCAGCTCGACGGTGTGCAGGGCGTCGTGGGTGACGCCCTCGGGGAGGTCCGAACCCATCCACTGGATCAGGCCGTTCGGAGCCGAGCGAGTACCGATGACCTCGCCGTCGGCGTCGCGGCAGACGGCCTTCAGGCGGAATCCCCGGTCGGCTGCGGCGAGTTCGGTGGCCGGGTCGGCGCCGACCGCGTAGGTGAGGGTGCCCTCGGGCAGGGCGGCGGTGAGGCCGTCCAGCGGCGAGACGATCCGGGCCGGGAACACGGTGGCCGAGCCGCCGCCGAGGATGCGGGCGTCGCGGGCGGCGGCGCCGATCAGGGCCACCGTGCCGTTCGGCTTCAGGGGCAGGGTGTCGTGCTCGTTGCGGACGAGGACGAAGGAGCGGCCGGCGATCTCGCGGGCCAGCGCGATGCCGTCGACGGTCTCCGGGAGCTCGGTGACGACGGGCTCGGCGCCCTCCAGGATGCCCACGCGGGCGGCGAGGCGCAGCACGCGCCGTACGGCCGCGTCGACGGTGGCCTCGGCGACCTCGCCGTCCCGGACGGCCTGCGCGAGGGCCTCGCCGTAGACGGTGCGCGGTCCGGGCATGGCGACGTCCAGACCGCCGTTGACGGCGCCGACCGTGTCCCGGGCTGCCGTCCAGTCGGAGACGTTGAACCCGTCGAAGCCCCATTCGCCGCGCAGGACTTCGTTGACCAGGTAGTGGTGCTCGGTCATCGTCGTGCCGTTGACCGTGTTGTAGGCGGTCATGATGCCCCAGGGATGGGCGTTTTCGACGATGGCCTCGAACGGGGCGAGGTACAGCTCGCGCAGGGCGCGTTCGGAGACCAGGTTGTCGACGGTGAAGCGGTCGGTCTCGGCGTCGTTGGCGACGAAGTGCTTGACGGTGGTGCCGACCCCGCCGGACTGGACGCCGGTGACATAGCCGGAGCCGATGACACCGGTCAGGTACGGGTCCTCGCTGTAGCACTCGAAGTGCCGGCCGCCCAGCGGGGAGCGGTGCAGGTTGACGGTGGGCGCGAGCAGGACGTGGACGCCCTTGCGCCGGGCCTCCTGAGCGAGCAGCACCCCTGCCCGGCGGGCGAGTTCGGGGTCCCAGGTGGCGGCGAGCGCGGTCGGTGAGGGCAGGGCGACGGAGGGGTCGTCGGCGGTCCAGCGCACGCCCCGGACGCCGATCGGGCCGTCGGACATGACGAGGGACTTCAGGCCGATCTCCGGCAGCGCGGGCAGGGTCCACATGTCCTGGCCAGCCAGCAGCCGCGCCTTGGCGTCCAGGTCGAGCTTGCCGAGAGCGGCCTCGACGACCGCCTCGCGGGCCGTGTCGGCCGGGGTGGGCTGGGGTCCCGCCATCGCGGTGCCTCCTCGTTGACGTCCGGGCAGGTGCCTCCCATCGTGCATCCGTTACCTGTAGAGCGGTAGGTTTCGTTATCTTGCCGTTACTTTGGAGTGGCGGGGATGTCGTACGGTGACGTCATGAACGCGAGGGTCAGGAGCGAGGAGCGGCGCGCGGAGATCGTCGGGGCGGCCCTGGAGGTGATCGCCGAGCGCGGTTACCGGGGGGCGAGCCTCGCCGCGGTCGCCGAGCGGGTCGGTCTCACCCAGCAGGGCCTGCTGCACTATTTCCCCACCAAGGACGCCCTGCTGGTGGCCGTGCTCCAGGACCGGGACCGGTGGGACGCGGTGCCGGACACGCGGTGGCGGGTGGATCTGCTCGCCTCGCTGGTGGAGTACAACGCGATGCGGCCGGCGATCATCCAGACGTTCTCGGCGCTGCTCGGCGAGAGTGTGACGGAGGGGCATCCGGCGCGTTCGTACTTCACCGAGCGGTACGCGCGGGTGCGGGAGTCCATGGCGGCGGTGCTCCGCACCGAGTACGGCGACCGCCTGCCGAACGGCCTCACCCCCGAGCGCACCGCCCCCCTGCTGGTCGCGGTGATGGACGGCTTGCAGTACCAGTGGCTGCTGGACCCGGAGTCGGTGGACATGCCGGGGGCGTTCCGCGACTTCCTGCGCCTGCTGGGCGAGCCGGTGGACTGAGGGCGGTTCCTCTCAGTAGGGTCGTACGGCCGCCACGACCTCCACCTCCACCTGGGCCTCCGGGCGGAACAGTCGTGGTACTTCGAAGGTCATGCTCGTCGGCGGGGTGCCGGTGAGGAACCGGCGTCGTACGGTGCCGTATTCGTCGAGCTTGCCGATGTCGGTCAGGTACGTGCGGATGTTGACGACGTCCGCGAGGCTCGCGCCGTGGGCCTTGAGCAGGGCGTCGATCGTCTCGAAGACGCCCCGGGTCTGCTCGGCCAGGGTGGCGCCCTCGGCGATCTGGCCCGAGAGGAACAACAGGGCGCTGCCGTCGGCGTGTTCGATCCGGGCCACCTGGGAGTAGTAGGGGCTCAGGGGCTGCGGTGCGGAGGCGGGGTTGCCCAGGGTGATCTGCACGGGGAGTCCTTCAGACGGTACGGATGAGGTGGGCGGCGGCTCGGGCGATGTCGGCCCGGGCCAGTGCGGGGTCCGCAGCGGCCTGCCGGAACTGCTCCGACACCGCTGCGGCCACGGGCAGTTCGGCGGCGGCCATGGCGATCCGCAGGTCCTTCACGGCGAGGTGGGTCGCGAAGAGCGCCCCGTCGGCGAAGGCGCGGTCGACCGCGCCGCCGAGCGGCCCCGCCTTCAGCGCCGCACGGGCGGTGTCGCCGTCCAGCCCCAGCGCGGCGGCGAGCCGCAGCGCCTCGGCGACGAGGCCGACACCGCCGATCACCGCCGTGTTGACGACGAGCTTGAGGGACGCCCCCGAGCCGAGCGGGCCGGTGCGGGTGACCGTGCCGAGGTGCGCGAGGACGTGCTCGACCGCGGCCGTGTCCCCGCCCGCGAGGATGCCGAGCGTGCCCTCGGCGGCCCGGTCGGTGCTGCCCATGACCGGCGCGTCGACGAGGGTGACCCCGTCCCCCAGCCGGCCGGCCAGTTCCCGTACGGCGTCCGGCCCGACGGTGGACATCTCGACCCAGGCCGTACCCGGCCGCAGCTCCGGCGCGACGGCTTCGGCCACGGCGATGAGCGCGTCCGGTCCGGCGAGCATGGTGATCACGACGTCGGCGTCCCGCACCGCCTGGGCCGGTGACCCGGCGCGCCCGGCCCCGTCGGCGACGAGCGGCTCGGCGCGGGCCGGGGTGCGGTTCCAGACGCTGAGCGGATGACCGGCCGCGAGCAGTCGGCGGGCCATCGGGGCGCCCATGTGGCCCAGCCCCAGAAAGGCGATCTTCTCCATGCCGTCGACGCTAGGACCGGCCGTGCGGTGCGACAAGCGAATGTCTAGCATCGCTGCCATGCCAACTTCGCATGTCGAGCTGGAGCTTCCCGACCTGTCCACCGTCTGGCTGCGGGTGTTCCTGGAGGTCGCCCGGCACGGCTCGTTCACCGTGGCCGCGCGGACGCTGGGCTGGACCCAGTCCGCGGTGTCCCGGCAGATCTCCTCGCTGGAGTCGGCCCTCGGCGGCGGCCCGCTCTTCGACCGGCTGCCGCGGGGCGTGCGGCTCACCGAGGCCGGCCGGACCCTGGTGCCGTACGCCGAGGCCGTGTCCGAGTCGCTGCGCGGCGCGGCGCGCGACCTGGCCGAACTGCGGGCGGCGGCGGGCGGGCGGCTGCGGTTCGGCGCGTTCGCCACCGCCGACGCGGCGCTCGTCCCGCACGCGCTGGCCGCCTTCCACGCCCGTCACCCCCGCGTCCGCGTCGCGCGCGAGGAGGGCCTCTCCCCCGCCCTGCTGGACCGGCTGACGGCGGGCCGTCTCGACCTCGCCGTCGTCTCGACGACGGGCCGCGCCCCGCTGGAGGCGTACGAGCTGCACCATCTCCTCGACGAGACCCTGTACGTCGCCGTGCCCGCCGGACATCCGCTCGCCCGGGCCGAGGGGCCGCTGCGGCTGGCCCGGCTCGCCGACGCCGACTGGATCGCCGGCAGTTCCCGGCCCGAGGGCACCCTCCTCGACGCGGCCGTGCGGCTGGGTTTCCGGCCGCGCGTCGCGCACGTCGTCGCCGAGTGGACCGCCAAGCAGGGGTACGTCGCCGCCGGCCTCGGGGTGACCCTGGTCCCGGCGCTGGCCGCCGCGTCCGTACGGCCGGACGTCGCCCTGCTGCCGGTGCACGCCGAGGACGCCCCGCCGCGCGCGGTGTACGCGGCGACGGTCCGCGGACACTCGCCGACGACGGCGGCGCGGGCCTTCGTCACGGCGCTGCGGGAGGCGGCGGAGCGGATCCCGTGCTGAGCCGGACCCCGGCGGCGACGCTCAGTGCGACGGCGCGAGCGCCAGGCTGACGCCGAGGCCGGCCAGGACCGAGCCGATGACCTTGTTGAGGATCTTCTGGCCGCGCAGCATCAGGGCCCGCATCCTGGCCTGCGAGAAGAACGTGGCGACCACGCCGAACCACAGCAGGTGGGCGAGCGACATGAACAGGCCGTAGCCGACCTGCTGGTACAGCGGGGTGGCGGGGCTGACGACCTGGGCGAAGGTGGAGACGACGAAGAGGGTCGTCTTCGGGTTGAGGACGTTGGTGAGGAAGCCGGTGCGCAGCGCGGCGAACGGGGTCAGCTCGCGGCGGTCCTCCAGGTCGATCTTCAGCTCGCCGCGGGTGCGGTAGGTGCGGATGCCGACGTACACGAGGTAGGCCGCGCCGATCAGCTTGATCACCGTGAACAGGGCGGTGGAGGAGGCGATCAGCAGGCCGACGCCGAGCAGGGTGTAGGTGACGTGGACCAGGACGCCGGCGGCGACGCCCGCGGCGGCGAGCAGACCGGTGCGGCGGCCGTACAGATAGCTGTTGCGGACGATCATGGCGAAGTCGGCACCGGGGGCGATCACGGCGAGGACCGTGATGACGGCGACGGCGAGTATCTGGGTCACGGGCTGACGTCCTCCGTATCGGGCCGCCCGCCGGCGGGACCGGGGGCGTCGGGAGCATCGGGAGCAAAGTCGTCCGCGGTCTCCTCGCCCAGCAGGTCGCGGGCGAGGAGCGTGGCGCCCGCGACCGCGCCCGGCATCAGGAACACCGCGACGAACGGGACCAGGAAGGCCAGGCCGAGGGGCGTGCCGAAGCCCCAGACCAGGGTCTTGCGGGAGCGGAGCAGGGCGAGCCGGGCGCGCAGTTCGACGCCCCGGCGCTGGAGGGCGACGGCGGCGAGTTCCTCGGTGAGGAAGAAGCCGGTGACGAAGAAGCCCAGCACGGGGACCGCGGTCTGGCCGACGAACGGCAGGAAGCCGAGGGCGAAGAGCAGCACGCCCCACAGCGCGGCCCGCACCAGGACGCGCAGGCTGTCCCGGGCCGAGATCCACAGCTCGCGCCACAGCGGCAGGTCCGACCGCGGGGCGGTGCCGTCGGGCGAGGCTTCGGCGTCGACCTTCTCCGACAGGTTCTCGTAGAAGGGCTGGCCGATCAGCAGGGTGACGGCCGTGAACGTCAGCACGGCGAGCAGCAGCCCGAGGGCGAAGAGCACGGCCGTCAGAAAGCCCCGGAACAGGCCCTGCCAAGGGCTGGACCAGTGGTCCGCGAACGGCGTCGCCCAGGTCACCGCGTCCTCGCCCCACACCGCGAGCGCGACCAGCGCCGCCGCGTAGAGGACCAGGGTGATCAGCCCGGGCAGCAGCCCGAAGCCGTAGCTCCGGCCGTGCCGGGTCATCCAGCGCTGGCCCTTCAGCAGATAACCGAACCCCACCCCAAGATCGCGCATGGCGGAGACTTTACCGACTCTCCGGCGGCCGGTATCCGCCTTCTCAGGCGTCCAGCATCCGGCGCAGCAGGTCGCGCAGGGAGCGGCGTTCCTCCTCCGACAGTCCGGCGAGGGGCTCGCGGGCGAAGCGGAGGCCCTCGCGCAGGTCCTTGGCCGTGCACACGCCCTCGTCCGTGGCGGCGGCCAGCTTCACGCGCCGGTCGGCGGGGTCCGGGCGGCGCTCGACCAGCCCCCGGGACTCCAGGCGGTCCACTATCCCGGTCACGTTGGACGGCTCGCACTTGAGCTTGTGCGCCAGCTTGCGCATGGGCAGCGGCTCCAGCGCGAGCAGGCTGAGCAGCCGGGCCTGCGGTCCGGTCAGCGTGTGCTCGCCCGCCGCCTTCTCGTAGTCCGCGTAGAAGCGGGCGACGACGTCACCGATCAGTTCGACGACCTCCATGGTCAGGGCGTCGGGGCGGCGGGGCTTCGATGGGGTGGACATGGTCTTGAGGATACCCGGTTACTTGACATCCTGAAATATTCAGGAGCATCGTTGTTTCAGGTTCTGAAGTATTTGAGAAAGGCCCTGTCATGACCAACCGTGAGTGGCACCTGATCAGCCGTCCCGTCGGCTGGCCGAAGCCCGAGGACTTCGCCCTCGTCGAGACCCCCGTCCCGACCCCTGGCGAGGGCCAGGTGCTGGTGCGGAACAAGTACCTCTCCGTGGACCCGTACATGCGCGGCCGAATGAGTGCCGCGAAGTCGTACGCCGCCCCCTACGAGCTGGGCAAGGTCATGCAGGGCGGCGCGGTCGGCGAGGTGATCGCCTCCAACGCCGAGGGGATCGCGACCGGCGACCACGTCCTGCACTTCTTCGGCTGGCGCGAGTACGCGGTCATGGACGCGAAGAACGCCGTCAAGGTCGACCCCGCGGCCGCGCCCCTGTCGACGTACCTCGGCGTCCTCGGCATGACCGGCCTGACCGCCTATGCCGGCCTGCTGCGCACCGCCTCCTTCAAGGAGGGCGACATCGTCTTCGTGTCCGGCGCGGCGGGCGCCGTCGGCAGCCAGGTCGGCCAGCTCGCCAAGCTCCTGGGCGCCTCGCGGGTCATCGGCTCGGCCGGTTCCGACGACAAGGTCAAGCTGCTGGTCGAGGAGTACGGCTTCGACGCGGCGTTCAACTACAAGAAGGGGCCGGTCGCCGAGCAGCTGCGCGAGGCCGCGCCGGACGGCATCGACGTCTACTTCGACAACGTCGGCGGCGACCACCTGGAGGCCGCGATCGGCTCGCTCCGCGAGGGCGGCCGGATCGCCGTCTGCGGCATGATCTCGGTCTACAACAACACCGAGCCCGCGCCCGGCCCGCGCAACCTCGCCCGGCTGATCCAGACCCGCGGCCGCATCGAGGGCTTCCTGGTCGGCGACCACTACGACCTGCAGCCGGAGTTCGTCCGGAAGGTCGGGCCGTGGGTCGCCTCGGGCGAGCTGAAGTACCGCGAGACGGTCGTCGAGGGCGTCGAGAACACCCTGGAGGCGTTCCTCGGGGTGCTGCGCGGCGACAACATCGGCAAGATGATCGTCAAGCTCTGAGGCTCAGGGCAGACCTTCCCCACCGTTTCCGTAATGCGGTAACTTCTTTCCGAATTCCGCCGTCGATCGTGGGCGCGAGTCGTGGCGGACCGAGGAGGAGGACAACCGCATGCCCATCACCCAGTCCGACGTCCTGTACACCGCCGTCGCCACCGCCGAGAACGGGCGGGACGGCCGGGTCGCCACGGACGACGGCCGACTCGACGTCGTCGTCAACCCGCCCAAGGAGATGGGTGGCAGCGGCGCCGGCACGAACCCGGAGCAGTTGTTCGCCGCGGGGTACTCCGCTTGCTTCCAGGGCGCGCTGGGGGTCGTCGCCCGGCAGGAGGGCGCCGATGTCTCCGGGTCGACCGTCACCGCGAAGGTCGGCATCGGCAAGAACGAGGACGGGTTCGGGATCATCGTGGAGATCTCGGCGAGCATTCCCGGTGTGTCCGCCGAGGTGGCCCGGGAGCTGGTCGAGAAGGCTCACCAGGTGTGCCCGTACTCGAAGGCGACTCGGGGGAACATCACCGTGACGCTGGTCTGACGCCCGTCGTTGCGCACTGCGGGGACCGCACCCTTGGACGTGGGGTGCGGTCTCCTGCCGGACCGGTGCCCCTTTCCGGGCGGCGGCCGTCAGACGCTTTTCAGCGCCGCCCGGTGTACCGCCGCGACCAACCCGTCGTTCTCCGGTGCCGCCCCGCCCGGAAACGCCATCCGGCGGCGGGTGTAGCCGTACGCCAGGCCACTGCGCGGGTCGGCGAAGGCCTGGGAGCCGCCCGCGCCGCTGTGGCCGAAGGCGCCGGCGCCCAGGACCGGGTGCCACATGTCGGCGGTGGCCTGGAAGCCGAGGCCGAACGATTTGTGGGCGCGGGCCACCAGGTCGTAGCCCACGGAGTGGATCTGGCCCACCTCGGCGACTGTGTCCGGCTTCAGCAGCGGCGGCCGGTCGTCCAGCTCGCTGATCGCCGCCGCGTACATCGTGGCGAGCCCGCGCGCGGAGGCGACGCCGCCCGCCGACGCCGGTCCCTTGGCCCGTACGAGGCGGGAGTTGGCGTACTCGGTCAGGGTGCCCGGCTCCGGGACATGCGTGTTGAAGGCGAGCGAGGTCAGGGTGTGCGGACCGGCCGGCTGGGCCTCCAGCAGGGCCTGCTGCTCGGGCGTCGGGAGCATCGGCTGCACCGGGCGGAAGCGGGGCTCCTGGGACTCGGGCAGGCCGAGGAAGAAGTCCGTCCCGTACGGGGCGCGCACCCGCTCCTCGTAGACCTCCTGGAGCGTGCGGCCCGTGGCCCGGCGGACCACCTCTCCGGTGAGCGCCCCGATCACCAGCGCGTGGTAGCCGAACGCCGTCCCCGGGCGCCAGAACGGCTTCTGGTCCGCGAGCCGTTCGGCCATCGCCCGGTCGTCGGCCAGCTCATCGGCGGAGAACCCGGCATCGATCCCGACCAGGCCCGCCCGGTGCGCCAGCAGGTCTCTCAGGGTGACGGAGCCCTTGCCCTCGGCGCCGAACTCGGGCCAGTAGTAGGTCACTTTGCGGTCCAGCTCCAGCGTGCCGTCCTGCACCAGGAGCGCGACCACCAGATGGGCGGCGCCCTTGGTGGACGAGAACACGCCGTACAGCGAGTCCGCCTCCGCGCCCGCCCACAGGTCGACGACCCGCCTTCCGCGCAGATACGCGCACAACTGGCCCTCGTAGTCGGCCCGTTCCCCGGCGGCGAACGCGGCGAACTCCGCACGCACCGCCTCGAACCCCTCGGCGACCGTGCCCTGGACGGTGATCTGCTGCGTCATCCGCTCTCCTCAACCGAGCCGCTGCTCGCTGCTCCCTCTCGGCACAACACCCGTTCCCGCTGGGGGCGTTCCCGAGACCGGTACGGCGCGATGTACCCGTTCGACTCAACCGCCGCGAGCGCCCGGAGGTGTGACCACTGCCCCGGATGGCGGATGGCGCGGGGGTGGCGCGCGGTGCGGGGCGCCGCTCAGGTGCACCACCACAGGAAACGGGTGCAGGTCTTGGTGGGCGAGGGGGTCGGGGACGGAGCCGACGTCGTCGGGGCGCTGGTGGGGGTGGAGGCGGGCCGGGAGGTGGCGGTGGGCGCCGGGGCCCGGGGGGTGGTGCCGGCGCCCGGCGCTGCGGTCTGCGACGCCTTGCCCGTGTCCTTGGCGTCGGGCGACTTGGAGGCCTTGTCCTTCGGGGACTTGGAGGCGGACGCGGAGGCGTCCGGGGAGGCGGAGCCGGCCGCACCCGGGGCCGCGCCGGAGGTGTCGGAGGCCGGGTCGGCCGTGGCGCCGGGGGACGCGGAGGACGTGCCGCCGTCGGCCGCGGCGTCCAGGGCGGTGTCCGGCTGTCCGCTGGAGAAGGGCGAGAAGGGCGCGTCCGTGCCGAGTTCGGCGAGGCCGAGGCTGCCCGCGGCCAGCACGAACCCCGCGGTGATCAGCACGGTACGGCGGCGCCGGCGCCGGTGCGCGGCGGCCTTGCGGTCGCGGCGGCTGGCGTCGGCCTCGGCGGGGCCGGCCGTGGTGCCACGCGCCCGGCGCCGGGCGGCCCGGCCACCGGGCTCGGAGTCGGGCTCGGAGTCGGAGTCGGGCTCGTCCGAGGAATCGGGCTCGGGGTCACTGTCGGCTGCGGCCTCGGCGTCGGACTCGGCCTCCCAGTCCCGGCCCGGCTCCCGCTGCTCCGCCCACGCCACCCGCTCCGGACCGGCCGGCTGGTACTGCTGGGGGATGCGGTACTCCGGCGCCCCGTACTGCTGGGACCCGTACTCCTGAGACCCGTACTCCTGAGACCCATGCTGCTGGGGGACGCCGTACCCCGGTGTCCCACCCGTGCCCGCGCGCGCGTACTCGGCCGGCGCCTCCGCTGCGGCGGCGCGTGCCGGAGTTCCGCACCCGGGGCAGGCCAGGGCGCCGTTGAGGTGCCGTTGGCACGGGTGGCAGTAGTCCATGACGCCGGAAGACTAGATTCCCCGTCGGTCACGTTCCTAGGCGCCCCTGTGAAGGTTTCGTAGAAAGCGAAAGAATTCTCGAAAGGCTTGTCGAAACCGTTACCTGTTCGACCCATTGACACCCCCACCGCCACGTCCTTACTGTCACGCCAGCATTTCGAACGCGTGACGAAATCTCGAACAGCTGAGGGGCAACTGCCGTGCGCATCACCGGAATCAGCACACACGTGGTCGGCACGCCGTGGCGCAACCTGACCTACGTCCAGGTGCACACCGACGAGGGGATCACGGGAGTCGGCGAGACCCGGATGCTCGGTCACACGGACGCGCTGATCGGCTATTTGCGGGAGGCCCAGGCCAATCACATTCTCGGCTCGGATCCGTTCGCGGTCGAGGACCTCGTCCGCCGGATGAAGTACGGCGACTACGGCCGTGCGGGTGAGATCGTCATGTCCGGCATCGCGGTCGTCGAGATGGCCTGCTGGGACATCAAGGGCAAGGCGCTGGGCGTGCCGGTGTGGCAGCTGCTCGGCGGCAAGGTGACGGACAGGGTCAAGGCGTACGCCAACGGGTGGTACACGACCGAGCGAACGCCCGAGGCGTACCACAAGGCCGCCCAGGGAGTGATGGAGCGCGGCTACAAGGCGCTGAAGATCGACCCGTTCGGCACCGGGCACTTCGAGCTGGACCACCAGGAGACCCTGTACGCCGTCTCCCTGATCGAGGCCGTGCGGGACGCGATCGGCCCGGAGGCCGAGCTGATGCTGGAGATGCACGGCCGCTTCTCCCCCGCCACCGCCGTCCGGCTGGCCAGGGAGCTGGCGCCGTATCGCCCGGCCTGGCTGGAGGAGCCGGTCCCGCCGGAGAACCTGAAGGCGCTGGAGAAGGTCGCGGCCAAGGTGGACATCCCGGTCGCCACCGGTGAGCGGATCCACGACCGGATCGAGTTCCGCGAGCTGTTCGACAGCCAGGCCGTGGACATCATCCAGCCCGACGTCGGCCACATCGGCGGCATCTGGGAGACCCGCAAGCTCGCCGCCACCGCCGAGACGCACTACATGCTGGTCGCCCCGCACAACGTGGGCGGGTCCGTGCTCACCGCCGCCTCCCTCCAGGTCGGTTTCACCTCGCCGAACTTCAAGATCCTCGAGCACTTCAACGACTTCGCGGACGCGGAGATCAAGAAGGTGGTCAAGGGGGCCCCGCAAGTCGTGGACGGGTACTTCCACCTGTCCGACGCACCTGGTCTGGGCGTGGAGCTGGACGTCGACGCCGCCGCCGAATTCCCGCAGCAGCAGGCCCGGTTCGACCTGTGGGCCGAGGGCTGGGAGCAGCGCAAGCCGAAGGGGGCGAAGTGAGCGCGCAGGTCGTCGTCGAGGCGCCGGGCACGCACCGGGTCGAGGAGCACGCGCCGCGCGAGCCCGGTCCCGGCGAGGCGCTGGTGGCCGTGCACGCGGTCGGCATCTGCGGCAGCGACCGCGAGGTGTACCAGGGCAACCGGCCCGAGGGATACGTCCGTTACCCGCTCACCCCCGGGCACGAGTGGTCGGGGACGGTCTCCGAGGTGGGTGCCGGGGTGCCGGCGGGACTCGTCGGGCGCAAGGTGGTCGGCGAGGGCTTTCGCAACTGCCAGGTCTGCGACCGCTGCCACGCCGGCGAGACCACCCTGTGCACCCACGGCTACGAGGAGACCGGGTTCACCCAGCCGGGCGCCATGGCCGGCACGCTGACCCTCCCGGCCCGGCTGCTGCACGTCCTTCCGGACGACGCCGACCTCACCGCCGCCGCCCTGCTGGAGCCGGCCGCCTGTATCGCGGCCGCCGCGATCAAGGCGAACGCACTGCCGGGCGAGCGGGTCGCGGTGGTCGGCACGGGCACGCTCGGGATGTTCGCCGTGCAGTTCCTGAACGCGGTCTCGCCGGCGGAGCTGCTCGTCGTGGGGACCAGGAACGACCGGGAGGCGCTGTCGCGGCAGTTCGGCGCGACCGGCTTCCGGCTGAAGGACCAGGAGCTCCCGGCCGGCTTCGACGTGGTGATCGAGACCGCCGGGTCCGCGTCGGCCGCGCGCACCGCCGCCTCGCTGCTCCGGCGCGGCGGACGGCTGGTCCTGACCGGGATCCCGGCGCCGGGCGCGGACGGGCTCGACCCGACCGATCTCGTCGTACGTCAGCTGGAGGTGCACACCGTCTTCGGAGCGCCGCCGGACGCCTGGGCGCACACCGTGCGGGTGTTCGGCGCCGGGCTGCTCGACCCGCTGCCGCTGGTCACGCACGAGCTGCCGCTGACCGAGTTCGCCCAGGCCATCGAGCTGGTGGGGGCCGGCGATCCCAAGGTGGGCAAGGTGCTGCTCCGCCCCTGATGACGTACGCCGGTCAGGGCGTGACCTGACGGCGCCCTGACCGGCGTACCACCACGGCCGTTTTTTTCGCAGCACCACCCGGGCCGTGGTCCGCTCCGAGCCGCGAACCTCGTCCGAAATACCGAACAAGAAGGACAGCTTGTGACGACCGACGCTTCCGCCACGGCGGCCCGCCGACCCGGTGAGCAGGCACTCACCGCCCTCGGCCTGGGCGCGCCCGCCCTCGATCCCGCCGACGCCTCCGCGCACAGCTTCCCGGGCGGCGGCCGCTGGCGCACCGAGATCCCCTCGTGCGAGGGTCCCGAAGCGCTGGCGGTCGTCCTGAAGGAGTCCTCGCGCCTGGATGTGCCGATCCACCGGATCAGCCAGGGCAGCGGCGTGTGGATGCTCACCGACGCCGAGATCACCGAGATGGTCGAGGCCACCGCCGCACGCGACATCGAACTCTGCCTGTTCACCGGTCCGCGCGGCACCTGGGACATCGGTGGCTCGGTGCGCTCCGACTCGCGGGGGGCCGGACTGCGCGCCCGGGGCCACGACGCCGTCGCCGGCTGCGTCGAGGACGCCGTACGGGCCACCGAGCTGGGCGTCAAGTGCCTGCTGGTCGCCGACGAGGGCGTGCTGTGGACCCTGCACCGGGCGCGGGAGAAGGGCATCATCCCGGCCGACACCACGCTGAAGGTCTCCGCGCTCGTCGGCCCCGTCAACCCGGCTTCGTACGCCGTCTTCGAGCGGCTCGGCGCCGACTCCGTCAACGTGCCCAGCGATCTGACGCTGGACCACCTCACCGAGATCCGCCGGGTCTCCGCCGCACCGATGGACATGTACATCGAGGCCCCCGACGACCTGGGCGGCTATGTGCGGATGTACGAGGTCGCCGAGCTGATCCGGCGCGGCGCCCCGCTCTATCTGAAGTTCGGTCTGTCCAAGGCGCCCGGCATCTACCCGTGGGGCACCCACCTCAGGGACGTGACCCTGGACACCGCCCGGGAGCGGGTGCGGCGCGGCCGGCTCGCCCTGGACCTGCTCGCCCGGCACGGCGCGGACGGCGACATGGCGCCGCTCGGCTCGCGGCTGCCCGGACCGCTGAACCGCTTCCCCAGCAACACGTGACCCCGCTCAACGACGAGACGAACAAGGACGGATCACCATGCGCAACCGCAGAGCCGCACTCACCGCCATAGCCGGAGCCGCCTCGCTCGCCCTGACCCTGACCGCCTGCGGGCAGAGCAGCTCGGGCGGCAGCAAGGAGAAGACGGGCGACGTCAAGGGCGCCACCATCGGCATCGCCATGCCGACCAAGTCCTCCGAGCGCTGGATCGCCGACGGCAACAACGTCGTCAAGAACCTCCAGGCCAAGGGCTACAAGACCAAGCTGGTCTACGGCGAGGACGACCCCGACACCCAGGTCTCGCAGATCGAGAACCTCATCACGCAGGGCGTGAAGGGCCTGATCATCGCGGCGATCGACAACAAGTCGCTGAACAACGTGCTCCAGGAGGCCAAGGACGCGAACATCCCGGTCATCGCCTACGACCGGCTGATCCTCGGCACGCCCAACGTCGACTACTACGCCTCCTTCGACAACGAGAAGGTCGGCGTCCTGCAGGGCACCTACATCGTGCACAAGCTCGGCCTGGACAGCGGCAAGAAGGGCCCGTTCAACATCGAGCTGTTCGCCGGCTCCAACGACGACAACAACACCAAGTACTTCTTCGGCGGCGCGATGAAGGTGCTGCAGCCGTACATCGACAAGAAGCAGCTGGTCGTCAAGTCCGGGCAGACCAAGCTCAACCAGGTCACCACCCTGCGCTGGGACGGCACCACCGCGCAGAAGCGCATGGAGGACATCCTCACCTCCGCCTACAAGAGCGGCCGGGTCGACGCGGTGCTCTCGCCGTACGACGGCATCTCCATCGGCATCCTGTCCGCGCTGAAGTCCGACGGCTACGGCTCGGGCAGCAACCCGCTGCCGGTGATCACCGGTCAGGACGCCGAGCTGGCCTCGGTGAAGTCGATCATCGCCGGTCAGCAGACGCAGACCGTCTACAAGGACACCCGGCAGCTCGCCAAGGTCGCCTCCACCATGGTCGACGACGCCCTGAAGGGCAAGAAGCCGCAGGTCAACGACACCAAGACGTACGACAACGGCAGCAAGGTCGTCCCGGCCTACCTGCTGCAGCCGGTCAGCGTCGACAAGACCAACTACCAGCAGGTCCTGGTCGACGGCGGCTACTACACCGCGTCCGAGCTGAAGTAACCCGCCCCGAATCCCTCCTGATTCCTACGGATTGGAAGGCACGACCATGGCGGGACCCGTCCTGGAAATGCGCTCGATCGTCAAGACCTTTCCCGGTGTCAAGGCGCTCTCGGACGTCACCCTGACCGTCCGGCAGGGCGAGGTCCACGCCATCTGCGGGGAGAACGGCGCCGGAAAGTCCACCCTGATGAAGGTGCTCTCCGGCGTCCACCCCCACGGCAGCTACGAGGGGGACATCCTCTTCGAGGGGGAGATCTGCCAGTTCCGCGACATCCGGGCGAGCGAGCAGCGCGGCATCGTCATCATCCACCAGGAACTGGCCCTGGTGCCGCACCTGTCCATCGCGGAGAACCTCTTCCTCGGCAACGAGCACGCCACGCGCGGGCTCATCAACTGGCGCGAGACCCTGCGCCACGCCACCGAGTTGCTGCGCCGGGTGGGACTGCACGAGCACCCGGAGACCCGCGTCGCCGACATCGGCGTGGGCAAGCAGCAGCTCGTGGAGATCGCCAAGGCGCTGTCCAAGCAGGTGAAACTGCTCATCCTGGACGAGCCGACGGCGGCCCTGAACGACGAGGACAGCGGCAAACTCCTCGATCTCATCCTGGAGTTGAAGAACCAGGGCATCACCTCGATCATCATCTCCCACAAGCTCAACGAGATCCGCAAGGTCGCCGACTCGGTGACGATCATCCGGGACGGCCGGTCCATCGAGACCCTCGATGTGAAGGCGCCGGAGACCACCGAGGAGCGGATCATCGCCGGCATGGTCGGCCGCGACCTCGACCACCGCTTCCCCGAACGGACACCGCACCAGCCGGAGGAGGGCGCGGCACCCGCTCTGGAGATCCGCAACTGGACCGTGCACCACCCCATCGACCAGCAGCGCAAGGTGGTCGACGACGTGTCGATCGAGGTGCGCCGCGGGGAGATCGTCGGCGTCGCGGGCCTGATGGGCGCCGGCCGCACCGAACTCGCGATGAGCGTCTTCGGCCGGACGTACGGCCGGTATGCGGGCGGCACGGTCCTCAAGGACGGCAGGGAGATCCGTACCAAGACCGTCGCCGAGGCGGTCCGGCACGGCATCGCCTACGTCACCGAGGACCGCAAGCACTACGGCCTGAACCTCATCGACACCATCAACCGCAACATCTCGCTGACCGCGCTCGACAAGGTGACCAGGCGCGGTGTGGTGGACGAGCACGAGGAGCGGCAGGTCGCCGAGGGCTTCAGGAAGTCCATGAACATCAAGGCGCCGACGGTCTTCGAGCCGGTGGGCAAGCTGTCCGGCGGCAACCAGCAGAAGGTCGTCCTCAGCAAGTGGATCTTCGCCGGGCCCGACGTGCTGATCCTGGACGAGCCGACCCGCGGCATCGACGTGGGCGCCAAGTACGAGATCTACACGGTCATCGACCGGCTCGCCGCCCAGGGCAAGGCGGTCGTCTTCATCTCCTCCGAGCTGCCCGAACTGCTCGGCATGTGCGACCGCATCTACACGATGGCCGCGGGACGGCTGACCGGTGAGGTGCCGCGGGCCGAGGCCACGCAGGAAGTGCTGATGCGCCATATGACGAAGGACAAAGAGGTAACGCGATGAGCACGGACGTCACCGACAAGAGCCCGGCCGCGGCACCGCCGGGCAAGGGCGGATCGACCGCCGGCGAGGGCCTGCTGCAGCTGGTGCTCGGCGGTCTGCGCCGCAACATGCGGCAGTACGGCATGCTGATCGCGCTCGGTCTGATCGTCGTCCTGTTCCAGATCTGGACCGGCGGCGACCTGCTGCTGCCGCGCAACGTCTCCAACCTGGTGCTGCAGAACAGCTACATCCTGATCCTCGCGATCGGCATGATGCTGGTGATCATCGCCGGGCACATCGATCTTTCGGTCGGGTCGCTGACCGCGTTCGTCGGCGCCTTCGCGGCCGTACTGACCGTCCAGCACGGCGTTTCCTGGCCGGTCGCGCTGGTGCTGTGCCTGCTGGTGGGCGCGGCGGCCGGCTCGATCCAGGGCTTCCTGATCGCCTATCTCGGCATACCGTCCTTCATCGTCACCCTCGCCGGGATGCTCCTCTTCCGCGGCCTGACCGAGATCCTCCTCAAGGGCCAGACCCTCGGCCCCTTCCCCAACGGCCTGCAGAAGATCGGCAACGGCTTCCTGCCCGAGGTCGGCCCGAACACCAACTACCACAACCTCACGCTCCTGCTCGGCCTCGTGCTGATCGCGGCCGTGGTCTGGCAGGAGTTCCGCGACCGCCGCCGCCAGCAGGAGTTCTCCCTGGACGTCGTGCCGACCCGGCTGTTCCTGCTCAAGCTGACGGCCCTGGTGGCGGCGATCCTCGTCCTCACCCTGCTGCTCGCCAGCTACAAGGGCGCCCCGATCGTGCTGATCATCCTGGGCGTGCTGGTCGTCGGGTACGGCTACGTCATGCGCAACGCGGTCTTCGGCCGCCACATCTACGCCATCGGCGGCAACCTGCCGGCCGCCAAGCTGTCCGGCGTGAAGGACAAGAAGGTCACCTTCTACGTCTTCCTGAACATGGGCGTGCTCGCGGCCCTGGCGGGTCTGGTGGTCGCCGCCCGGCTGAACGCGGCCTCGCCGAAGGCGGGCGTCAACTTCGAACTCGAGGCGATCGCCTCGTCGTTCATCGGCGGCGCCTCCATGAGCGGCGGTGTCGGCACCGTCCTCGGCGCCATCATCGGCGGTCTCGTCCTCGGCGTGCTGAACAACGGCATGAACCTCCTCAGCGTCGGCACCGACTGGCAGCAGGTCATCAAGGGCCTCGCCCTGCTGGTGGCGGTCGGGTTCGACGTGTGGAACAAGCGCAAGTCCGGTTCGTAAGTCAGATCGGGCCCCGCCGCTCGCGGCGGGGCCCCTCCTCTTTCGGGAGCCGCATCCATGGAACTGAACAGACGCACGGTCATCGCGGGAGCAGCAGCGGCGGGCATCGCCGCCACCACCCTCGGCTCGGGCAGCGCCCAGGCCGCGTCCGCTTCGTCAGGGGGCCGCAAGCCGGTGAAGGAACTGTTCGGCACGCTCGCCGACGGCACGAAGATCTACCGCTGGTCGCTGGAGAACGGCGGCACGCGGCTGAAGGTCCTGAACTACGGCGGCATCGTCCAGACCCTTCAGGTCCCCGACCGCCGCGGCCACTACGCCAACATCGTCGCGGGCTTCGACGACATCGCCGACTACGTCGCCAAGAGCCCGTACTTCGGCGCCCTGATCGGGCGGTACGGCAACCGCATCGGCAAGGGCCAGTTCACGCTCGACGGCAAGAGCTACCAGCTCTCCGTCAACGACGGCGTGAACAGCCTCCACGGCGGCACGCAGGGCTTCGACAAGCACGTGTGGGACGTCGAGCCGTTCGCCGCGGGATCCGAGGTCGGCCTCCACCTGCACTACACCAGCGTCGACGGCGAGATGGGCTACCCGGGCACGCTCAAGGCGAAGGTGACGTACACCCTCACCCGGCACGGTGAGTGGCGCATCGACTACGAGGCCACCACGGACAAGGCGACCATCGTCAACCTCACCAGCCACGTCTACTGGAACCTGGCCGGCGAGGGCAGCGGCACGATCGAGGACCACGAACTCCAGATCGCCGCCTCCCGCTACACCCCCACCGACTCGGGCCTGATCCCGACCGGCGAGCTGGCGAAGGTCGCGGGCACCCCGTTCGATTTCCGCCACGCCAAGCCGATCGGCCGGGACATCCGCGCCGGGCACGTCCAGCAGGTGCAGGCCAAGGGCTACGACCACAACTGGGTCCTGGACAAGGGCATCACGGCGCGCCCGGAACATGTGGTCACCCTGCGCGACCCGCGCTCCGGCCGCACCCTGAAGATCGCCACCGACCAGCCCGGCCTGCAGTTCTACTCCGGCAACTTCCTCGACGGCACCCTCACCGGCACCGGCGGCCACACCTACCGCCAGGGTGACGCCCTGTGCCTGGAGACCCAGCACTTCCCGGACTCGCCGAACCACGCGAACTTCCCGTCGACCGTGCTGCGGCCCGGGCAGACCTACCGGACGACGACGATCCACGAGTTCAGCGCCTGAAACGGCACCAGGGCGTGAACCGCCTCACGCCACGGGCGAGTTGAACGCCACTGCCGTCACCTCCGTATCCAAGGGTGGCCCGTGCTCCCCCGCACGGGCCACCCGGAAACGGAGGTCCCTTTGGCCGGCAACGTCACCTCGTTGTTCCGCGGCACCGTCGCGCACAGCCCCTCCATGGCGGCGCTGACGCGGGAGGGCGGCGATGGAACCGGCCCGGTGGACTTCTGCATCCCGTGCAACCCGTACTTCCCCACCCCGGCCATGTACGACGAGCTGGCGGCCCGGCTGCGCGAGATCATCACGTACTACCCGAGCAGCGCCGACACCATCACCGCCGAGCTGTGCGGCCTCCTGCAGCTGCCGCCGCAGTGCGTGGCGATGGGCAACGGCTCCACCGAGCTGATCACCTGGATCGACCACCTCCTGGTCCGCGAGTCCCTCGCGGTCCCCGTCCCGACCTTCGGCCGATGGACCGACCAGCCGATGGAGACCGGCAAGCGGGTCGACATGTTCCCGCTCCAGGAGGCGAGCGGCTTCGCGCTGGACCTGGCCCAGTACGCGGACTTCATCCGCGCCCGGGGCACGCGGGTGGCGGTGATCTGCAACCCCAACAACCCCGACGGCGGCTATCTGCGCAAGCAGCAGGTGGTGCAGTTCATGGACGCGATGGCCGACCTGGACCTGGTGATCGTCGACGAGTCCTTCCTGGAGTTCGCCGACGCGGAGGCCGAGCCGAGCGTCGTGCAGGAGGCCATGCTCCGCCCCAACGTCGTGGTACTGCGCAGCCTCGGCAAGAACTTCGGACTGCACGGCATCCGCTTCGGCTACCTGGTCGCCAACCCGGCGCTCGCGGGGAAGGTGCGCGGGATGCTCCCGAAGTGGAACCTCAACTCCTTCGCCGAGCACGTGGTGTTCATGCTCAAGGAGCACGGCCCCGAGTACGCCCAGAGCCTGCAGCAGGTCCGCCGCGACCGTCTGGAGATGGCCAGCCACCTGTCAGCGCTGCCCGGTCTGACGGTCTACCCCTCCCAGGGGAACTTCCTCTTCGTCCGCCTCCCCGTCGGCGCCGAGGGCACGGTGGTCCGGGACCGGATGCTCACCGAGCACCGGATCCTGGTCCGCGAGTGCGGCAACAAGATCGGCTCCTCCAGCCGCTTCCTGAGACTCGTGGTGCGCCCCCAGGTCGACGTGCGTCGCCTGGTGTCCGGCCTGGAGCAGGTGCTCTACGGGTCCAGGAGGGGAGCCGCCGTACCCGAGCTGGGCACCGGGACCAGCTACAGCTCGGGTACGGCGGCGGTGGACCGGCTGGTCAGCGAGACCAACGGCAGCGGTATGCGGGTGCCCGCGGCGCCTCAGCCGATGCCCGCGGCGCCTCAGCCGGCGGTTGCGGCCGCCCAGCCCTTGCCTGCGGCGCCTCAGCCGACGCCCGCGCCGCTGCCGGCGGCATCGCAGCCCCTGCCCGCGGTGGCTCAGCCCATGCCGGCTCCGGCCCAGCAGCCGATGGCGCCGGTACCGCAGCCGGTACCGGCGCCTGCACCACCCGTCCCGGCCCCGGCGCCCGTCCCGGCACCGGCGCCCGCCGCGGCTGTCGCTGTCGCCCCCACTCCCCCCGGCGTCCCGGCGCGCGGCGGCCTCACGGCAGCCCAGGTGCGCGGCATGACGGCACCGGCGACCGACCTGACCCCGGCCCCGGCCACGGGGTGGCCCAATGCGCAGAGCTGGCCGAACGCCGCGGGGGCCTGAGCGCCTACGCGCCGTCGTCCCGGCATCAGTGGGCGACCGGCCACCCGCTGCTCCAGTCCGGCAAGTTGATGCCCTGCTCGGGTGTGCCGTTGTCGTTGCCGTCGTAGTAGTGGTAGACGATCAGGTCGCCGTCGGTGTCGTCCATGACGGACTCGCCGCCGGGGCCGATGACGCTGCCGTGGGACTCCAGCACCGGCGTCCCCCCGCTCTGCATCATCGCGACACCGCTCTTGTCGTAGTACGGCCCGGTCACGGAGGTCGCCCGGCCCACCTAGCCGCCCCGCTTGACGAGGTACGGCGCCTCGATCGCCTTGCTGCCGGTCGGGCGGGAGGCGACGTCGGTCCAGGAGCCGGGCAGGCCGGTGCTCGAACCGGCCAGTCCTATCGCAGACTTGTTGGAGCCGAAGGTCGAGACCGCGTAGTACATCAGGTACTTCCCGCCGTGGTACGAGATGTCCGGCGCCCAGGCATCGGTAGCGTACGAGGACCACCAGCTCGGCTTGGTGGAGAAGGCGTCGCTGCCAGCCGTGAACGCGATCCGGTCGGTCGAGGTCTTGTACGCCAGGCCGCCGCCCGTGGAGTAGAGCAGATAGCGGCCGGACGAGGTGCGGATCATCGTCGGGTCGTGGACGACGGTGCCGCCGGTGACCGTGCCGGGGTTGGGGTAGGCCGACGCCGCCTCCTGGCGGTGGGGGGAGTTGAGCTGTCGTTCGGTATCCCGAACGTCGATCGCAGCTTCGGACGGGACCGTAGAATCGAACAACTTGCGCGTCAATGGTTCGCACAGTGGCACGCCCTCGCCGCGGCCGCACTATCCGCACCTTTTATCCCCTCGGTAATCGCCCCGTCACTCCTTATGCTTGGATGTTGGCCCGTCAACTCACTGAGCATGTAGGGCCGAACGCCTCGGGGGACGAGACAGTGACGCAGCAGACCTTGGTGCCACAGCAGCCGGAGCCGTCGGACGGACGGTCCACGCCGTCCGGAGCCGCCGTCGGACGCACCCCGCCGCACGCCAGCGAGGCGACCCGGCTGCTGTGCGCCGGCACCTACCTCGACGAGGCCTACCGGCACGCGGTCATCGAGGAGTTGTACGTCCACGAGGAACGCGTCGTCGCCCCCTCGTTCGGCTTCGACGCCGCCCGCGTGCTGGCCCACGCGCTGCGCGCCCAGCGTATGTATCTGGGCTGGGCGGTGGGGATTCTGATGCTGTGGGGCGTCAGCTGGCCGCTCACCAACCGGCTGAGCCTGATGTTCCTGATGCCGGTGGTGCTGATGTACCTGGCCGGCAGGGTGCGCGGATCCGCCCCACGACCCGTCTGGTACCGGCGCTATCTGGCCTGGTACATGCGCTGGTACGCGCGGCTGTCCTTTCTCTTCGCGCTGCTGACCCCGTACGCCATCGCCACGAAGGACGCCGACCTGCTGCAGGAGGCCAGCGATTTCTGGAACCTCCTGGTGATCCCCCGGCTGGTCTTCACCGACGGCATCTACGGCGTCTACCAGACCGGCCGCCTCCAAGGCTGCATCGCGCTGGCCTTCCCCCTGGTGATGGCGCTGGCCGTCGGCTTCGAGCGCCACCAGGTCTCCCGTGCGCTGACCGGTGAGCTGTCGCGGACCAGGTTCCCCGACGCCCGCGCCGACCCGGCCGAGCGGGCCACCGAGGGCAGCCGCTTCCACCGTCTACGCGACCGCATCCGGGTCGAGCAGCACGAACCGCTGGTGCTGTACCGGGCGGACCAGCCGTTCTGCGGGGCGGGCAGGCCGTACGACACCTGGTCCCTCTCCGTGGAACTGCGGCCGCGTACGGATCGCGCGAACCCGCCCGACCCGTTGGACAACCAGACGATCCTCGACCGGATCAAGCCCCTGCTGCAGGCGCTGCGGGTGCCCGCCACCGCCCGCACCCCCGAGGCCGCGGCCGCCGTACGGGACCGGCTGCGTCAGCTGCAGATCGACGAATGCGTCTTCCTCCCGGTGGACGGGCTGCCCAGCAGACAGCACGCGCCCTACGGCCGCGGGCAGTTCGAGCAGCACCGCGCCCGCGCGGTCGAGGAGGGCGGCGAGACCCGGCGCCACTTCCTGCGGGTGCAGGTCGGCGGCTGGGAGGAGGAGCTGGTCACCACCGTCTTCGTCCGGGTGCACACCCAGGGCGGCATGCTGATGCTGGAGATCGTGCCGCACGTGTTGCGCCCGGTACGGCCGCTGTTCCGGGACGCCTACCGAGTGGCCCACGACTACCTGCACGCCAACCCGCTCGGCAAGGCGGTGTGGGCGCTGACCCGGATGCCGCACTCGGCCGGCCAGTCCGTGGTCACCGTCTGGCAGACGCTCACCCTGCTGGCCCGGCTGGCGTCCCGCGGGATCGGCAGGGCGATGCCGGACGGCCCGGCGCTCTCGGTGCGCGAACTGGGCTCGGACGACGAGGCATCACTTTTCCAGGAGATGGACCATCAGCGCTACCTGAAGTCCATTCAGGACCGGGTGGCCAACGGGGTGCGCCAGGCGCTGCGCGAAGCGGGCTGGCAGACCGAGGAGTTCGAGCAGAAGATCGTCAACATCAGCAACGGCGGAGTGCTCATCGAGCAGGCGAGCGGCGCCTTCGCCATGGGGCCCGGCAGTGTGGCCAACAACCGGGAAGCGGGGCGCTCGGGAGGGATGGAGGGTGGCAATGAATGAGCAGCCGACGAGCGGCGGCACGCAGAACATCAACATCGGTACGGCGAAGGGGGCCTTCGCCTTCGGCCAGGGCAGCGTGGCGAACAACTACGAGGGCCCGCAGCAGCCGCTGAGCACCGAGCAGCGGGAACTGCTTCAAGCGGTGGGGAAGTTGCGCGAGGAGCTGAGGGCGTTCGTCAGCACCCCGCAGACGGAAGAGCTGACCAGACAGCTCACCGGCACGCGGGACGAGATCCAGAACACCGGTCAGGCGAGCCCGGGGCGGCTGGCCGGACTGCGCACCGCGCTGCAGGACGCGGCCACGGCGGTCGGCATGGCGGCCTCGGGGGCGGCGGTCGCACAGGCCGTCAGCGCACTGCTGGGAGGGTGACGGTGAGATGAGCGGGGCTTCGGGGGACAGCGGCATCCGCTGGAACGACGAGACACAGCGCTGGGAGACGGCGGGCGAGGCCGGGACACCGCTCCCGCCGACGCCACCGCCACCACCGGTACCGGCGTACGACCCCTCGCAACCCGTGGAGGAGCCGTACGACCTCGCCTACGCGGTGACGTCTCCGCCCGCGCCCACGCGTCGATCGCGGCGCACGACGGCCCTCGTCGCCGCCGCAACGGTCGCCGCGGTGTCGGGCGGGATCGCCGGAGGCGTGCTGGCACTGCGGGACGACGGGGGGCATGGCGGTGCCGGGCCCGGCCCGGCGTCCGTGGTCAGCGCGCCCGAGACCGCGACCTCGGGCAGCGGCGCGCTCGGCGGATCGACGGGCAGCGACCTGCCCACGGACACGGACACGGTCGGCGCCCGGTCCGCCGACTCGCCGTCAGCTACCGAGGTTCCGCCCGGGTACGTCCTCCAGGAGGACACCGCCGGCTTCACCATCGCGGTACCGGACGGCTGGCAGCGGGAGGAGAAGTCGAACGGTGTCTTCTACAACTCCCCCGACGGTCGCAGTCTGCTGCAGGTCTTCGCCATCACGGAGCCGGACATCACCCCCCGCGCGGCACTGGCCGAAACCTCCCGCAACCTCGCCAAGAACAACAAGAACTACAAACAGCTCAGCCTCCAGGACGTGTCCCAGGACTCGGGCGAGCCCGCGGCCGAGCTGGTGTACGCCTACGACCGCCCGGACGGCACCCGCCGCCAGGTCGTCGACCACGCCTTCGCAACCGACACCGGCGAGCAGTACGCGGTGCTGGTGGCGGGACCCGCGAGCGACTGGCCACGGCAGCACGACACTCTCGAGACCGCGCTGGCTCACTTCTCGCCGTGACCTCGTACCAGATCCACCTCGGCACGGACGGTCTTGCCGGGCGCCGGATGGCGGTCCGTCACCTCCCAGCGGTCGGCGAGTGCGTCGACGAGTGCGAGGCCGCGGCCGTCCTCGCCGAGGGGCCGCGGAGTCCGTACGGCTCCGGGGGCGGGCGGACGCAGTTCGGCGCGAGTGTCGGTGACCTCGACGCGGACGCTGCCGGTGACGAGGGCAGCCGCAGCTCGAAGTCCCGCCCCGGGACGCGGCCGTGGGTGACGGCGTTGGCGGCGAGCTCGGTGACGATCACCGCGACCGCGTCGGAGGCGTCGCTGCCGGGCGGGACGCCCCATTCCTGCAGCTGGTTCAGGGCGAGGTGACGGGCGAGGCGGGCGCTCTCCCCCACCGCCTGGACCCACTTCGTCACGCATACGCGCGGGCGCGCCCAGTGGCCCGCGGGTCAGTGCAGGTACCGAGGGCTCACCCGCACCCGCTCGCTCACGCGAGAAGGGGTGGCCCGGGGCGCGGGCCACCCCCACCCGCACGTCAGGAAGCCGGGCACTCCTTCCACGCCAGGTGGTACACCGTGCTGATGTCCCCGTCCGTGGAGTCCATGGTCATGAAGCTGACCTTGCCCGGGGACTGGGTTCCGGCGTTCACCCGCAGTTCGGTGTTGATGTTGAAGTTGCGCAGTACCCCGCAGGGCGCCCAGACCAGTTGGGCCCAGTCGGTGCTGTCGGTGGCCTGCCAGTCGTCGTTGTAGGCGCCGTTGAAGGGGTGGGTCTTGGGCACGGTCTGCGAGGAGCCCTGGAAGTAGTAGGAGGCCTTCTGCGTGGCGCTCGCGCCGGGCTGGAGCGAGAGGAAGCCGCGGTAGTCGGCGCTGGCTATCGCGTAGGTGAAGCCCTGGGGGACGTGCACCACCAGGTTGAGCTGGCAGTTCTTGCGGAAGGCCGTGGGGTCGGAGCTGCCGCCGGCCTGGGCCAGGTACTCGCTGTAGGTCACCGTGAACGCGGTGTTGTCCGGCGAGACGGCCACCGCGGCCGTACCCGCGGGACAGCCCGAGCCGTTCACCGTCGCCACGTCGATGACGATCTTGTCCGGGGGCGGGTCGTCGAACACCGGCGACGAGGACTGAGCGGGTAGCGCGGTGGTGAGGAGGGCGGCTACGGCGCCGCCGAGGAGGAGTCCACCAGCCATCGTTTCTCCTGGGGTCGGGTGTGGGGGGTCTGTGTGGAACCTGTGAAGCGTTCCGCATCGTAGGAAGCCCCCGTCATCCCCGGGAGGGGCAACTCCGGCCATTCACAACCGGCCGTTCACACCCGCCCTTACGGGTTCTCCCAGGCCGCCGGTTCCGCCGCCAGCGCCCGGACGGGCTCCGGCAGCGCGTCCGCCGCGAGGTCGGCGAGGGTGACGCCCTCCAGGATCCGGCGGACGTTGGCGCGCAGCGCGATCCACAGCGGAAGGAGGGGCTGCGCGGTGCCGGTGTAGGCGAGGCCCGTCGGGCGTTCGCCGCGCACCGAGACGATCGGGCCGTCCACCGCGCGGATCACGTCGGCGACCGTGACCTCGGCCGCGTCCCGCGCCAGCCGGTACCCGCCGCCTCCGCCCCGCCTGCTGTCCACGATCCCGCCCCGCCTCAGGTCGCCCAGGATCCCTTCCAGGAACTTGTGCGGGATGCCCTGGGCGGCGGCGATTTCCTCCGCCTTCACCGGGCCGTTACCCTGCCGTACGGCCAGTTCCAGTACCGCCCGTACCGCGTAATCCGCCCGCGCCGAGATCCTCATGGATCCATTGTGAGGCGTCGCCGCATGGAGAATGGCCTGCACCCGCGCCCCGTAAGATCGCCCGGGAGGATCCACCTTGGCGCTCAGCAGACGTACTTTCAGTGCCCTGGCCGGCTCGACCGCGCTCGGGCTCGCCCTGGGCGGCAGCGGCGGCCCCGGGGCGCCCTCGGCGTACGCGGCGCGCAGTGTGCCGACCGGCCCGGCACCCGCCCCGCCGAGCGCCGACGGCCACCGGCACACCATCGGCTACGACCGCTACTCGCTGCTCGTGGACGGCAGGCGGCTGGTGGTGTGGTCCGGCGAGATGCATCCCTTCCGGCTGCCCAGTCCCTCCCTGTGGCGGGACGTGCTGCAGAAGATGCGGGCCCACGGGTACAACGCCGTGAGCATCTACGTGGCCTGGAACTACCACTCCCCCGCGCCCGGCCACTACGACTTCACCGGCGTCCGGGACCTGGACCTGTTCCTGCGCACGGCCGCCGAGACGGGCCTGTACGTCATCCTGCGGCCCGGCCCGTACATCAACGCCGAGGTGGACGGCGGCGGCTTCCCCGGCTGGCTGACGGCGACGAAGGGGACGGCCCGGACCGACGACCCGGCCTATCTGTCGTACGTCGACGAGTGGCTGACCCAGGTGAACCGGATCGCCCGCCGGCATCTGTTCACCCAGGGCAGCGGCACGATCCTGCTGTACCAGATCGAGAACGAGTACGACGCCCACGCCGGCGACCCCACCGGCCGGGCCTATATGTCCCATCTGTACAAGAAGGTGCGGGCGGACGGCATCGACGTCCCGCTGTTCCACAACGACAAGGGCAGGAACGGGTACTGGGTGCCCGGCTCGTTCGGCACCGGCGGTGAGAAGGGCGGCTGGCTGTACGGCTTCGACGGCTATCCGTCGCCGTCGCAGACCCCGCCGGACTGGGGGACGTTCGGGCCCGGCGGGGCGAAGGGCGGGTCCAGTGCCTCGCCGTCCACGCCCGGGTTCGTGCCCGAGTTCGGCGGCGGCTGGTTCGACCCGTGGGGCGGGGCCTGGTTCGACGGCAAGGGGTACGCCGAGTCCCGGCGCACCCGGGACGCCGCGTACGAGCGCCGGTTCTATCTGACCAACCTCGCCAACGGGCTCACCCTGCACAACGTCTACATGACCTTCGGCGGGACCTCCTGGGGCTGGCTGCCCGCGCCGGTCGTCTACACGTCGTACGACTACGGCGCCGCCATCGACGAGGGGCGCAACGTCACCGCCAAGATCGCGCCGATGCACCAGCTCGGGCACCTGCTCCAGCGCGTGCCCGACTTCGCCAAGCTGGACCGGGCGGCGGACGTGAAGGCCGCGGGGCTGAAGGTCTACCACCTGACCAACCCCGACACCGGCGCCCACGTCTATGTCGCCCGCAACGACGGCACGGAGGCGGTCACCACCGATCTGCCGACCGACGCGGGCCGGGTGCGCGTCACCGTGCCCGGCAAGGACGCCAAGCTGCTCACGACCGGGCTGAAGCTGGGCAAGCGGACGCTGAGGTACTCCACCGCCGAGCCGGTGCTGTGCCTGACGGCCGGCCGGCAGGACATCGCGCTGTTCTCGGGGCGCCGCGACGAGATGGCCGAACTGGTGCTGAACTGCCCGGCCGAGCCGAACGTCATGCGGCTCGACCCGGAGGCCGCCTGGGTCCTCGACGACGACTCGCTGCATGTGAACGTCCCGCTCGGCGAGGGCGGGCTGACCCGGGTGCTGGTGCAGAAGGGCGAGAGCGAGACCCCGCTGCTGCTGCTCTTCGCCGACGACGCCACCGTCGTGCGCCTGTTCCCGTACGACACCCCGTCCGGGGCCCTGCTGGTGTACGGCCCGGAGCTACTGCGCCACGCCGAACTGCGCGGAACCGAGGTACACCTGACCGGTGACGTCGGCGAGACGACCACCATCGAGGTGTGGGGACCGCGCGGGATCGACGCCCTGGTGTGGAACGGCCGCACGCTGCCCACCCGGACCACCGTGTCCGGCAGCCTGATGACTACCTCTCTGCTGCCCGCCGTCCCCGAGGTGAAGCTGCCCGAGCTGGGCGGCTGGCGGATGCGCACGGAGAACCCGGAGGCCGGACCCGGCTTCGACGACTCGGGCTGGAAGACCGCCGACAAGAGGTCGTCGTTCAGCACCACGCCGGTGCCCGATGGTCAGCCGGTGCTCTTCGCCGACGACTACGGCTTCCACTACGGGGACGTCTGGTACCGCGGCTCCTTCACCGACGCCACCGGCCTTCAGGAGGTCTCGCTCGCCTACAGCACCGGCACACAGGGCCTGTTGATGGCCTGGCTGGACGGCGAGCCGCTGGGCACCCACCGGATGCCGGTGCCCGGCAAGAACACCACCGTGCGGAAGGGAAGTTGGGCGGACACGGCCGTCTTCCCCGTCCGCGAGCGGCTGCGCTCTCCCGGCCGGCATGTGCTGTCGGTCCTCGTGCGGCGCATGCAGCACGACCAGGACGGCAAGGGGCTCGACACCCACAAGGTGGCGCGCGGACTGACGGCGGCGGCCTTCAAGGGCGCCTCGCCGAGCGTGAGCTGGCGGATCCAGGGCGCGGGAGCCCCCGACCCCGTGCGCGGCCCGATGAACAACGGCGGCCTGTACGGCGAGCGGGAGGGCTGGCATCTGCCCGGCTTCCGGGACGACGACTGGGAGCGGGCGGCCTTTCCGTGCGCCGCCCGGTACCAGGGCGTGACCTGGTACCGGACGAGCTTCCGGCTGTCGGTGCCGGCCGACATCGACGCCTCGATCGGCCTGACCCTGGAGGACGACCCGTACCGCGCCTACCGGGCCCAGATCTTCCTCAACGGCTGGAACATGGGCCAGTACATCAACAACGTGGGTCCGCAGCACACCTTCGTCCTGCCGAACGGCGTCCTGCGCACCCGGGGTACGAACACCCTCGCGCTGGCGGTCCTTTCGGAGTTCACCACGCTGTCGGGGCCGGGCCGGGTGGGCCTGACGCTGCTCGGCAGGACAAGCGGCGGACTGCCGGTCACGCCGGTCTGATCACGCCGGTCTGATCACGTCGTTCTGGTCACGTCGTTCAGGTCACGCCAGCCTGATCACGTTCCAGGACAGCGGTTCCAGTACGGCGGTGAGGGTGCCGCCCGCCAGGGCGGTGCCCTCGACCGGGTGCGGGACGACCCGCTCGGGCTCGTCGAGGGTGTTGCGGGCGTCGGGGTCGGCGTCCGCGAGCGCGCTGTGCTCGGTGACGGTCGCCAACTCCAGTCCGTTCAGGGCGACTTCGAGCGGCAGGGCGTCCGTACGGCTGCGGTTGACGGCGAACACCGTGACCGTGCCGTCGGCCGCGCGGACGGCCGTGGCGTGCAGCAGGTCCGTCTCGCCGTACTTCTTCGTCTCGTACGTCGGCGAGTCCACGCGCACGTCGAGGACCTCGCCCCGGCCGTACTTCGACGCCTGCGCGAACGGGAAGAACGTCGTCTGCCGCCAGGCCGGGCCACCCGGCTCGGTCATGATCGGGGCGATCACGTTGACCAGCTGGGCGAGGCAGGCGACGGTGACGCGGTCGGCGTGCGGAGCAGGGCGATGAGGAGCGAGCCGAAGACGACGGCGTCCGTGACGCTGTAGTTGTCCTCCAGCAACCGGGGCGCCTCGGGCCAGTCCGACTGGTCGAAGGTCTTCGCCTGCTCCTCCCAGCGGGAGAGGTACCAGACGTTCCACTCGTCGAAGGAGAGGTTGATCTTCTTCGTGGACTTGAGTTTCGCGCCGATGTGGTCGGCGGTGGCGACCACGTTCTCGATGAAGGACTCCATGTCGACGGCCGAGGCGAGGAAGGAGTCCACATCGCCGTCGGTGGGCTCGTAGTAGGCGTGCAGGGAGATGTGGTCGACCAGGTCGTACGCCTCCTGCAGGACGGTCGCCTCCCACTCGGCGAAGGTGGGCATCGCCTGGCTGGAGGAGCCGCAGGCGACGAGTTCGACGCCCGGGTCGGCCTGGCGCATGGCCCGTGCGGTCTCGGCGGCGAGCCGGCCGTACTCCTGTGCCGTCTTGTGGCCCGTCTGCCAGGGGCCGTCCATCTCGTTGCCGAGGCACCACAGCCTGATCCCGAAGGGCTCCTTGTCGCCGTGGGCCGCGCGGAGGTCGGAGAGGGCGGTGCCAAAGGGGTGGTTGGCGTACTCCTGGAGTTCCAGGGCTTCGACCACGCCACGGGTGCCGAGGTTGACGGCCATCATCGGCTCGGCCTCGGGCCCGAGCTTCTTCAGGAACGCGATGTACTCGGACAGTCCGAAACGGTTGGTCTCGGTGGAGTGCCAGGCGAGGTCGAGCCGGCGGGGGCGGTCTTCCACGGGGCCGACCGAGTCCTCCCACCTGTAGCCGGAGACGAAGTTGCCGCCGGGGTAGCGGACGGCGGTGACGCCGAGTTCGCGTACGAGGTCGAGGACGTCGGTGCGCAGGCCCTGGGCGTCCGCCGTGGGGTGGTCCGGTTCGTAGATGCCGGTGTATACGCAGCGGCCCAGGTGTTCCACGAAGGACCCGAAGATCCGGGCGTTGACCTGGCCGACGGTGAAGGCGGGGTCGAGGGTGAAGCGGGCGGTGCGCTTGCTCATGGGGTCCTTTCGGGTCACTTCGGAACAGGCCAGTCGGAACGCCGGCTCAGTTGGTTCAGGCCGGGCTTCGGGGTGCCGTCGCCATCCGCGTCGTAGTAGTGGTACGCCAGCCACGTCGTGCCGTGCGTGCGGAACGCCGACTCTCCGCCGGGGCCGATGTAGCGGCCGTGGGAGGCGGGGAACAGGTCGCCGCCGCCCTCCGGCATCGGCCTGCCCGTGCTGTCGGTGTACGGGCCCGTCACCGACGTGGAACGGCCCACGCGGATCTTGTACGTCGAGTTCACGCCGGCGCAGCAGGCGTCGTACGAGGCGAAGAGGCAGTAGTAGCGGCCGTGGTGGACGAGGGACGCGCCCTCGACCGCGTACGGGGCGTCGGGGCGGGTCGCCAGGTGGCGGACCTCGGCTCCGGGGATCGCCTTGCCGGTCCCGGGGTCGAGTTCGACCATGCGGATGCCGGTCCAGTAGGAGCCGAACGCCATCCACAGCCTGCCGCCGGCCCCGATGACCGCAGGGTCGATGGCGTTCCAGGTGTCGGTCTTCTCGGAGCTGAACGCCTTGCCGTGGTGCGCGCGGTGGAGGCGAGCGCGTCGGCTCCGGTGCCGAGTGCGGCGAAGCCGAAGCTCGCGGCCACCGCCAATCCCCCGGCTGCTCCCAGCAGTTGCCTGCGATTCAGGCCAGGTTGTCCCATACCTTGCCCCGCCGTCCCCGATTGTTCGGGCGTTGTTCGGTATTTCGAATGACGCTCGTAACTTCGAACGGGACCGTAGATTCGAAGCGCTTCCGCGTCAATGGGTGGGACACAAGCTCATAGGTGGTTTTCTGTTGGACCACGGTCACCGCATCCCATGACGGGGACACGCCCGGCCGCGTAGGCTCTGCCCAGCGGAAGGGGAGGCGATGGGCATCGCGGGCGCGCGTGAGCAGGCGACACGCCTGGCCGCACGGCTACGGCGGGGCCGCCCGGGCTCGGCGATGCGCGAGCTGGCCGGCGACCTCGCCGCCGCCGTCCACGCCCGGCCCGGAACGCCCCGCGACGTAGGGGAGTTGTGCCGGGCGCTGTGCGAGGAGATGAGCGGACTGCGCGGTGGACGGCCGGTCGAGGTGCGCTTCGAGCGCTTCCCGGACGAGATCGAGGTCACCGGGCTGTGGCTGGAGTTCGCCGACTTCGACCTGGTGATCGTGGAGGAGCGGGCCGAGGCCGTGCAGCAACTGGTGATCCTGGGACACGAGTTGTGGCATCTGCACACCGGGCTCCGGCACCCCCGGCCGGCCGGCGACGCGGCGGCCCTGGCGCTCGCCGACGCACCCGGCTGGCGGGGCATGCCGCTGACGGTGGCCGCGCGCAATGGCTCCCGGGCGGCCGACGAGGCCGAGGCGGACGACTTCGGGCACCGCCTGGCCGCCCAGTTCCGGCCCCACCTCACCGGCTCCGGCACCCCTCTCGGCCCGGTGCAACGGTCCCTCAGCCCCGTACAGCGGACCCTGGGCTATCGCGGACGCGACGAGGCGAGGCGAGCGTCGAAGAAGGGGGGAGCCACGCGGTGACCCTGGCGCTCGGTCTCTCCGGACTCCTCGACGAGGTCTCCGTCTCCTTCTGGATCCCCACGGCCGTCCTGACCGCCGCCCTGGTGATCAAGCTGCCCGGCATCATCAGGATGTGGCGGGACCCGATGCTGCGGGCCGTCGGCGGTCTGCTGCTGTTCGCCTGCGCGGTGTTCGTCTTCGCGGCCCCGCGGACCATCGCCTGGACCAACCGGGTCACCGGGGTGCCGAACATCTCCGCGCCCTGGGTGTACTCCCTGCTCACCGCGCTCTGCGCGTCCTGGCTGCTGCTGATCATCGCCTGGCGCAACGGCCGCTCCGACTCGGCCCGGACCCGCCGGGTGACCCGCCGGGTCGTGGCCGTCTACGCGGGCGTGGTCGTCGCCCTGTGGGTGCTCTTCGCACTCGCGGACGTGCCCGTGGAGCGGCTGCGGGACCTGGACACGTACTACGCCAACACCCCCTTCATGCGCGAGGAGATCCTGCTCTATCTCGTCGCGCACACCGTGGCCTGCTCGATCACGGCCCGGCTGATCTGGAACTGGATCCGCACCGACGGCCTCGACGCCTGGCTGCGCTGGGGGCTGCGGCTGCTGGGCGTCGGCTACGCCACGAACCTGTTCTTCGACGCGGCCAAGCTCACCGCCGTCGTGGCCCGGTGGACCGGCCACGACCTGGACTGGCTGAGCACCAACGTGGCACCGGCCGGCGCGTGCGTCTCCGCCACCCTGGTCGCGGTGGGCTTCATCGTCCCGCACGTCGGCCAGTACCTGCACGAGCGCTGGCACGTCCGGTTGCGCCACCGCGCTCTTCGCCCCCTCTACCAGCTGACGCGGACCGTCACGGGCGAGCGCGAGCCCTTCGCCCCGCACGCCCCCGCCGAACTGCGCCTGATCCGCCGCGAGACCTTCATCCGCGACGCCCTGCTGCAACTCTCCCGGCACCTCGACGAGGACCTGCGCGAACGGTCGTACCGGGGCGCCCTCGCCCTCGGCTTCGAGCCCGGCCGGGCCAGGGCCCTCGCCGCCGCCGTGACGCTGCTGGACGCGGCCGGCGGCGAGCGGCCGCCGCGGGCCGACGGCACCGGCTCCCCGTCCGGACCCGACACGGCGTATCTGCTCCAGGAGATCCAGGCCGTGTCCCAGGCCCTCCGCCACCCCCACGAGATCACGGCGGTACGCGCCCGCGCGGCCGCCCCGGCAGAGAGCGTGCCCGCGCATGAGTGAACCCTCCTCCCCCGCCAGAACAGCCGTCGTGCTCGGGGGATCCCACACCGGCATGCTCGCGGCCCGGGCGCTCGCCGAGTCCGCCGACCGGGTCGTCGTCGTCGAGCGCGACACCCTGCCCGAGGGTCCCGAACCCCGCAAGGGGCTGCCGCAGGCCCGGCACGCCCACATGCTGTGGTCGGGCGGCGTGCGGGCCGTGGAGGAACTGCTGCCGGGGATCACCGGCGCGCTGAAGGCCGCCGGGGGCCGCCGGCACCCGTTCACGACCGGCGTGGTGGCCCTGTCCGCACAGGGCTGGTTCCGGCGCTGGCCGGAGTCCCACCATGTGATCCTGGCCGGCCGGGACCTGCTGGACGCGACGATCCGCGCTCAGGTCCTCGCCGACGAGCGGATCGAACTCGCCGACGGCACCGAGGCGCTCGGCCTCACCGGCACCGGCGCCGCGGTCACCGGCGTACGGATCCGCACCCGGGACGGCGCCGAGCGCACCCTCCCGGCCGGCCTGGTGGTCGACGCCACCGGGCGCGGCTCCCGGGCCCCGCGCTGGCTGGCGGACCTCGGGCTGCCCGCGCCGCAGGTCCGCGAGATCGACCCGGGCCTGGTCTACGCGAGCCGGCTCTTCCTCGCCCCGGAAGCGGCGAGGGAGGGCTTCCCGGTGGTCAACGTGCAACTCGATCCGCGGGGCGAGGGTCCCGGCCGCTCGGGCTTCCTGCTCCCCATCGAGAACGGCCGCTGGATCGTCACCCTCGCCGGCACTCGGGGCGGCGAACCCACCGCCGCTGACGAGGACTTCATCCCCTTCGCCCGGGAGAAGCTGCGGCATCCGCTGCTGGGCGAGCTGCTGGAGCGCGCCGAGCCGCTGTCCGACGTGTCGCTCACCCGCTCCACGGTCAACCGCCGGCACTTCTACGAGCGCATGCCGGCCTGGCCCGAGAACTTCACCGTGCTCGGCGACGCGCTCGCCGTGTTCAACCCGGTGTACGGCCATGGCCTGTCCGCCGCCGCGCAGAGCGCGGTGCTGCTCCGCGAGGTGATACGACGGCACGGCTGGGGCACACCGGGGCTGGCACGCCGCGTGCAGCGTGCGGTCGCCCGTCCGGTGCGTGCGGCCTGGGACCTGGCCCTCGGCCAGGACGTGTTCTACCCCGGCGCGACGGAAGCCGGTCCCACCGTGCGGGACCGGCTGCTGTCCGCCTACGTCGGCCGGCTGATGTACACCGCGACGGGTAACGGCCGTATCGCCCGCCGGGTCACCGACGTGACGTCCCTGGAGCGCGGGGCACAGGTGCTGCTGACGCCGGGTGTGCTGCTGGCGGCGGCGGTGGGCCCGCTGCAACCCCCCTTGGCGGGACCGCCGTTGACCGCGGAGGAGCGGAAGGCGGCGGGGGTCGTCTAGGCCGGATGCCGAGCGAGCCCCGGACGGGTGGCCCGGGGCTCGTCGTGTCCGGTGCCGGTGCGGCGCGAGGCTCACGTCATGGGCTCGCCCGTGGGGTCCAAGGCGTAGGTGACTCTTTCTCCGACCCGCACCGCGGCCTCGATCATCCTCCGGCGCTCGTCCCCCGAGTAGAGGTCGGCGCAGGCGCTGATCGCCGGGTACAGCTCCGAGAGGATGAGGGCGGCCGATTTCGGGATGACGTCGGATGTCCGCCACCGATGCCCGAACCGGTCGATCCGCCTGCACAGCTCGTCCAGCGCGAGTTGGTCGAAGCCGTCGTTCAGGCGCAGGGGACCGACGAATTGCCAGGCCGCGTCGTCCAGTTGCGACACGAGTTCCTCATCCACCGGATCAGCCCTGGAACGCCGGTTGGGGCAGCCCCGTGCCCGCCCCCGGGACCACCAGCAGCGAGCCCGACAGCGGATGCGGGGCCGGCAGGCCGACGCGGGCTGTCGTGATGTACAGGTCGGTCAGGTCGGCGCCGCCGAAGGCGCAGGCCGTGGTGCGCGGGGTCGGCAGCTGGATCACCCGGTCCAGGGCGCCGTCAGGCGTATAGCGGCGTACCGCGTCCCCGTCCCACAGCGCCACCCACACGCAGCCCTCCGCGTCGACCGTCAGGCCGTCCGGGAAGCCCGCGCCCTCCTCGATCTCGACGAACGGGCGGCGGCCGTGGACGCGCTCGCCGTCGTGGTCGAAGACGTCCACCCGGCGGGTGGGGGTGTCGACGTAGTACATGAGGCGCCCGTCCGGGCTCCAGCCCGTGCCGTTGCTGACCGTGACGTCGGACAGGACCGTCTGAGCCGTGCCGTCGCCGGTCAGCCGGGTCAGCGTGCCGCCGCCCGGCGCCTCGTCGTACCGCATGGTGCCCGCCCACAACGAACCGTCGGGCGCCACCGCGGCGTCGTTCGCGCGACGGCCCGCGACCGGCTCGTGGTGCAGCCAGCGGAACGTGTCGTCGGGGCCCAGCAGGCCCACGCCGTCCCGGAGGTTGAGGACCAGTCCGCCGCCCGCGCGGGGCTTGGCCGCGCCCACGTGCTGCTCCGTCGTGCGCACCGTGCGCCGGCCCGTGGCCGGGTCGTAGGTGTGGACGCGCATGCCGAGGATGTCCAGCCAGGTCAGCCGGCCCGTCGCCGGGTCCCAGGTCGGGCCCTCGCCCAGCTCCGCCTCCGCCCGTACGGCGACCTCGTAGCCGGCGCTCACGCCGCGCTCCGGTGGCCCAGCCGCTCCGACAGCTCCGCCGCGCCCTTCGCCGCCAGCTGCTCCAGCTCCGCCCGGCGCTCGTCGCTCCAGCGGATCATGGGGACCGAGATCGACAGGGCCGCGACCACCTGGCCCGTGCGATCGCGCACCGGAGCGGCCACACAGCTGACGTCCGGGTTGGACTCGCGGCTCTCCACCGCGATGCCCCGCTGCCGGATCTCCGCCAGGGCCCCGCGCAGCGCGGCGGGGTCGGTGATGCTGTTCGGGGTCATCGCGGTCAGCTCGGCGTCGTCCGCGATCCGGGCCGTGAGCTCCTGCTCCGGCAGCGAGGCCAGCAGCATCTTGCCGACCGAGGTGCAGTGGGCGGGGAGCCGGCGGCCGGCGGCCGAGACCATGCGGACGGCGTGCGTGGAGTCGACCTTGGCGATGTAGATGACGTCGGTGCCCTCGAGGATCGCCACGTGCACCGTCTCGTCGCAGGTCTCGGCGACCGAGCGGGCCACCTGCTGGCCCTCGGCGGCGAGGTCGAGCTGCTCGGCGTAGCGGCTGCCGAGCTGGTACGGGCGTACGCCGAGCCGGTAGCGTCCTGGCTGTCCCGGCACTTGCACGATGTACGACCGTGCGGCGAGCGTGGTGACCAGTTCGTGCACGGTGGTGCGCGGCAGCTGGAGCTTGCGCACGATGTCGGGGGCGGAGAGCGTCCCGTCCCCGTCGAGGAACAGCTCAAGAATGTCGAGAGCCCGGGTCACGGCAGGCACGAGGCGTCCCACGTCCGGCCCCCTCCCTTGGGTCTAAGCGCCTGTTCGGCATCTCGGCGCCGAGGCGTTCGAGATATCAACAGGCGATCGGCATGACGAACACAGGCTAGTCATGCAGGGTTGCGCGGGCAATGGGTCGGGGAGGACACCCGGGTGCGCCGGGCACCATGGGTGCCATGGATCTCGACTTCCAGCTGGTGCTGCTGCGCCGCATGGCCGACCACAACCCGGACCTGGTCGAGGACGCCCGGCACCGGCTCGGGGTGTCCATCGCCGAGATGCGGGAGACCAACAAGCGCTGGCAGGCGATGGTCCGCTCGCCGAGGTCCCGGTCCGCCGCCGCCCGCTACCGCTCGGTCCTGGGCGAGCCGGAATCCGTCCTCCCCCGCCGGCTCGGGGACGTCGACTGCGAGGCCCGGCGCTGGGCCCTGCCGCTCTGGCCCGACCTGCGCTTCGAGGTGCTGGTCGGGCCGGGCGGGGCGGTGTGGAACGAGTGGCTGGTGCGGGCTCCGGGTGCCCCCGCACCCAGGCTGGAGACCCTGGAGGACCTTCTCCCCTGGTCCTGCACGGTGGACGAGGCCGCCCGCGCCTTCGCCCCGGCCCGCCCGCTGGAGGGCACCGCGCCGACCCGGTGGGGGCTCGCCTTCACCGCGCCCGGCCCCGACGGCGTACGGCACGAGGTGGTCGCCGAGTTCACCTGGGGGCTGCTCCAGCGGACGGCCGTACTGACGTAGCTCAGGCGTCGAAAGCGGTGGCCCGGGTGCGCTTCTCCCAGGCGGTGACCTCCTCGCGGACCTGGTCGAGGTGGCCGAGGACGGCGCTCACCCCGTCGTCGCCGAGCGGCAGCCGCAGCGGGGTGTCCTCCGCGTCCAGCGCGGCCAGGATCAGGGCCGCCGCCTTGGCCGGGTCGCCGGGCTGGCCGCCGTGGCCGCCGGCGACGAAGCCGCGGGTCTCGCCGACCTTGGCGTACGCCCCGCTGTCGAAGCTGGCCCCGGCCCGGTCGGCCTCGAACAGTGAGGTCCGGAACGCGCCCGGCTCGACGATCAGCACCTTGACGCCGTACTCCCGCACCTCGTCGGCGAGCGCCTCGGACAGGCCCTCCAGGGCGAACTTCGTCGCGCTGTACGCCCCGAAGCCCGCGAAGGACATCTGACCGCCCATGCTGCTCATCTGCACGATCGCGCCCGAGCGCCGCTCCTGCAGGTGCGGCAGCACCGCCCGGACGAGCGCCGCCGGGCCGAAGAAGTGCAGGTCGAACAGGTCGCGCAGCTCATCGTCGGTGGTCTCCTCGACCGCGCCGACGTGGGTGCGGCCCGCGTTGTTGACCAGCACGTCGATCCGCCCGTGCCGGGCCACGACGTCCCGGACCGCCTCCTCGACGGCGGTCACGTCGGTGACGTCCAGCCGCAGCGCCTCCACCTGGTCGGGATGGGCGGTCACCAGGTCGCCCAGGGCCTCGGGGCGCCGCGCCGCGCCGATCACCACGTCACCGGCGGCGACCGCCGCCTCGGTGATCGCCCGCCCGAAACCGCTGCTCGCCCCGGTCACCAGCCATACCTTGTTCATCACAACTCTCCGTGGGTCCGTCGGGTTCGACACGAACAACCCTGCGGCCGCACGCCGTTGCCCGTCCAAGACCCTCGGTGATAACCAACGGCTATGACCATGGACGTCCACGCCCGCGATCTGCGCTACTTCGTCGCGGTCGCCGAGGAACTGCACTTCACGCGCGCCGCCGAGCGGCTGTACGTCTCCCAGCCCGCGCTGAGCAAGCAGATCCGGGCGCTGGAGCGGCAGCTGGGGGCGGACTTGTTCCGGCGTGACCGGCACGGGGTGGCGCTGACGAGCGCGGGCGAGGCGCTGCTGCCGCACGCGCGCGCGGTGCTGGCCGCGTGGGAGGCGGGCGCGGCGGCCGTGGAGACGGCCAAGGCGGCCCAGCGCAGCACGCTGACCGTGGGCATGAGCACCAGTCCGGGCCGGGGCGGGCTGCTGCCGGCCATCCGCTCCCGCTTCACCGCCGCGCACCCGGAGACGATGGTCCGGCTGCGCCAGATGAGCTGGGACGATCCGACGGCGGGCCTGGCCGACGGCACGGTGGACGTCGCCTTCGTCTGGCTGCCGCTGCCCGACGAGGAGCGCTACGCCTGGACGGTGGTCGCCGAGGAACCCCGGCTGCTCGCCCTGCCCGAGTCCCACCCGCTCGCCGCCCGTCCCGAGATCGACTTCGCCGACCTGCTGGACGAGCCGTTCCTGGCCCTGCCCGAGAGCGCGGGCCGGCTGCGGGACCACTGGCTCGCCCTGGACGCCCGCGCCGGCCGACCGCCCCGGATCGGCGCGGAGGTCTCCGGCGCGGAGGAGACGTACGAGGCCCTGGTCGCGGGCCTGGGCCTCTGCCTGCTCGCCGAGGGCAACGCCCCCCTGCTCACCCGCGGCGGCGTCACCACCCGCCCGGTCCGGGGCATCGGCCCGAGCCGCTATGTGCTGGCGTGGCGGAGGCAGGACGGGAACCGACCGCTGGTACGGGCGTACGCGGAGGCATGCAGGAAGACGGTGCGCTAGGCGCCCTGAAGCCCCAGGAGGCGCTTATTCGGCCGTCTCCACAATCGCCTCCACGACCCGCTCCAGCGACCCCGGATGCAGCCACAGGAACAGGTTCGGCTCCACCAGCTCCAGCTCCATCAGCCGAGGCTCACCGTCCTGACCGTCCACCAGGTCCACCCGCGCATACAGCAACTCGGAACCACCGGGCACCGAACCCAACGCCTTCTCGGCGACCGCCACTTCCGCATCCGTCGGCCGCCACCGCTCCAGACCCGGGTGAGCCACCTTCTCCGCGTCGTACGGCGTTCCGGGCGCGAGGACCGCGCCCTTGCGGCTGGCGTGCAGCAGCCGGCCGCCGAAGAACTGCAGCGCCCGCTCCCCGCTGACGTCGATGCCGCGCACATACGGCTGGACCATCGCGGTGAAGCCCTCGGCGTGCATCCGGGCGAGCTGCCCTGCCGCCGTCTCGTGCCGGTCGGGCGTGTAGCGGGCGGCGAACCGGGCGCCGGCGCCCGAGGTCGGCTTGATCACGTACTCGTGGTCGTCGGGCAGGTCGGCCGGCTCGCCCGGTGCTATGTAGCGCGTGGGGACGGTGGGCACGCCGGCCGCCGCCAGCTCGCCGAGGTAGCGCTTGTCGGTGTTCCAGCGCACCACGGGCGCCGGATTGGCGAGCCGGGTCAGCGCGCCGACCCGGTCCACCCAGGCCCCGAACTCCGCGGCCCGCCAGCTGTAGTCCCAGGTGGACCGGATGACGACGAGGTCGTAGCCGCCCCAGTCGGCGTCCGGGTCGTCCCAGTACCGCGCCTCCGCCTCGGCCCCCGCGTCCCTGAGCGCCCGCACCAGCTCCGGCAGGTCGGTGTCCTTGCCGGGTGCGGCGCCGGGGTCGTAGGTGGCGAGGGCGATGCTGGGCACGGCGGACTCCCTGTCGTACGGCGGTTCGGTCGGCAGAGACGCTAACAACCGCCGGGGAACCGGAACACGGCGGTTGACCTTCACCTTCGGTGAAGCCCCAGCATCGGTGGCGGACGACGAGGAGCGCGAGGTGGTCATGGAGCTGCTGACGATAGGCGCCTTCGCGAAGGCGAGCCGGCTCTCGCCGAAGGCGTTGCGGTTGTACGACGAGCTGGAGTTGCTGCGGCCCGCCCGGGTCGACCCGGACACCGGCTACCGGTACTACGCCGTCGAGCAGCTCCGGCAGGCCCGGCTCGTGGCCTGGCTACGGCGGCTGGGCATGCCGCTGGCCGAGATCCGCGCGGTGTGCGCCCTGGAGCCGGGTGATGCCGCGCGGGCGATCCGGGCGTACTGGGCGCGGGTCGAGGCGGAGACGGCCGTGCGGCGGGACCTCGCCGCGTTCCTCGTGGACCAGTTGACCGACGAGTCGAGAAGGGACCACACCACCATGCTGGAACTTCGCTATTCCACCCACTCCGATCGCGGGCTCGTCCGCCCGGCCAACCAGGACGCCGTGTACGCGGGCCGCAGGCTGCTCGTCGTGGCCGACGGCTTCGGCCCGGCGGGGGCGCCCGCGAGCAGTGCCGCGGTGGAGGCCCTGCGGTTCCTGGACGAGGCCGACGAACTGCCCGCGGACGGTGTGCTGGGCGTGCTGGAGGACGCGGTGCGCTGCGCGGGTGAGGCCGTGTGCGACGTGGCCGAGGGCACCCGGGAGGTCGGCACCACGCTGACGGCACTGCTGTGGACGGGGGCGCGGCTCGCGCTGGCCCACATCGGGGACTCGCGGGCGTATCTGCTGCGGGACGGGGAGTTGATCCGGATGACCCGGGACCACCGGGTCGAGGCGCGGTCGCTGCTGCTGCTCAAGGCGCTGGCGGGCGGGATGGATCCGGTGCCGGACGTGCGGTTGCAGGAGGTCCGGGAGGGCGACCGGTATCTGCTGTGCTCCGACGGGCTCACCGAGGTGGTGCCGGATGCCCGGATACGGGAGGCGCTGCGCGCGTGGGCCGTACCGGGCGAGGCCGTGCAGGCGCTCATCACGGCGGCGAACGAGGCGGGTGGCCCCGACAACGTCAGCTGCGTGGTGGCCGACGTCGTGGAGGCGGCCGCCTGAGACAGGGCAGGATGCGGTGCCATGGCACTGACCGGTACCGACGCGTACACGGGAGTCGGCGGGCTCCCGGCCCTCGTCTCGGACGCCCTCGCCGCCGCCCGCGCCCACCGCTTCCCGCACTCCTGCCGCCCCGAACAGGGCCGTCTGCTGCAGGTCCTGGCGGGCGGCGCCCGGGTCCGGATCGGGGAGACCGGGACCGGGCTCGGGGTGGGGCTGGCCTGGCTGGCCTCGGGCGCGGCGCCAGGGGTGCGGCTGTACAGCGTGGAGCGGGATCCGGACCGGGCGCGGGCCGCCGCGCGGGTGTTCGCGGGACGGGCCGAGGTCACCGTGTGCGCCGGCGACTGGCGGCGGATCGAGGAGTACGGGCCCTTCGACCTGCTCGTTCTCGACGGGGGCGGGCAGGGCAAGGCACCCGGGGACGAGCCCGCGGACGTCGAGGCGCTGCTCGTGCCCGGCGGCACGGTCGTCGTGGACGACTTCACCCCGGCGACCGGCTGGCCGCCGCTGCACGACGGCGAGGTGGACCGGGCCCGGCTGCACTGGCTGGAGCATCCCGCGCTGCGCGCGACCGAGCTGCGGCTCGCGGCCGGTCTGAGCACGGTCGTCGGGAGCAGACTCCTGGTGTAGGAAGGGTGGCGACGGTCGACCGACAGTTAGGAGTGCGCCGCGTGTCCTCCCTCTTCCCTGCTCTGACGGACGGGCCGGGCGAACCGATCGCCCTGCGGTTCGGCGAACGGTCGCTGACGTACGGCGAGCTGGCCGGGGCCGCCGGTGCGCTCGCCGGCCGGCTGGGCGGTGCCGGCCGGGTGGCCGTGTGGGCCACGCCGGAGCTGGAGACCGCCGTCGCCGTGACGGGCGTGCTGCTCGCCGGGGCGGCCGCGGTGCCGCTGAACCCGAAGTCGGGCGGGAAGGAACTCGCGCACATCGTCTCCGACAGCGCGCCGAAGCTGGTGCTGGCCGCGCCGGGCGACCGACTCCCGGACGTGCTGGGCGGGTTGGAGCGGATCGACGTCGACGCGTCCGCCGCGCCCGGTGCCGTACCGGAGGAGTCGGCCACCGACGAGGACCCGGCGCTGATCGTCTACACCTCCGGCACCACCGGCCCGCCCAAGGGTGCCGTCCTGCCCCGCCGGGCCCTCGCCACCACCCTGGACGCGCTCGCCGACGCCTGGCAGTGGACGGCGGACGACGTGCTGGTGCAGGGGCTGCCGCTGTTCCATGTGCACGGGCTCGTCCTGGGCGTCCTCGGTCCGCTGCGGCGCGGCGGCGGCGTCCGGCACCTGGGGCGGTTCTCCACCGAGGGCGTGGCGCGGGAGCTGAACGCCGGCGCGACCATGCTGTTCGGGGTGCCGACGATGTACCACCGCATCGCCGAGGCCCTGCCCGAGGACCCCGAGCTGGCCGAGGCGCTCACCCGGGCCCGGCTGCTGGTCTCCGGTTCGGCCGCGCTGCCCGTGCACGACCACGAGCGGATCGCGGCGGCGACCGGGCGGCGGGTGATCGAGCGGTACGGCATGACGGAGACGCTGATGAACACCAGCGTGCGGGCCGACGGCGAGCCGCGCGCGGGCACCGTGGGCGTGCCGCTGCCCGGTGTCGAGCTGCGGCTCGTGGAGGAGGACGGGACGCCGATCACCGCGTACGACGGGGAGAGCGTCGGCGAGATCCAGGTGCGCGGGCCGAACCTGTTCACCGAGTATCTGAACCGGCCCGACGCCACGGCGGCCGCGTTCACCGCCGACGGGTTCTTCCGCACCGGTGACATGGCGGTACGCGAACCCGACGGCTATGTGCGGATCGTCGGGCGCAAGGCCACGGATCTGATCAAGAGCGGCGGGTACAAGATCGGGGCCGGTGAGATCGAGAACGCGTTGCTGGAGCACCCGGGAGTGCGGGAGGCGGCCGTCACCGGGGAGCCGGACCCGGACCTGGGCGAGCGGATCGTCGCCTGGATCGTGCCGGCCGACCCGCGGACGCCGCCCGCCGCCGAGGAGTTGGCGGACCACGTGGCCCGCCGCCTCGCACCGCACAAGCGGCCCCGCGTGGTCCGCTACCTGGACGCGCTCCCCCGCAACGACATGGGGAAGATCATGAAGCGGGCGCTGGCCGATGGCTGAGCGCCGCTCCGCCCGCGAGGTCCTGACCCTGGTCGCGGACCCGGGAAGCTTCGGCGAACTCCCTTACCCGGCAGGGCGACCGAAACCGGACGGACCCCTCGGCTGGCGCGGATACGACGCCTCGCGCGCCCGTGCCGCCGAACGCACCGGCGAGGAGGAGTCGGTCGTCTGCGGCACCGCGCGCGTCGCGGGCACCCCGGCCGTGCTGATCGCCTTCGAGTTCGGCTTCCTGGGCGGCTCGCTGGGCGAGCGCACCGGAGACCGGCTGGAGGCGGCGTACACCCACGCCCGCGCCCACCGGCTGCCGGTCGTGCCGTTGATCGCGACCGGGGGCAGCCGGATGCAGGAGGGCATGGTCGCACTGAGCCAGCTCCAGCGGGTGGCCCGGCAGTCGGCGCTCACCCGGGAGGCCGGCCTGCCGCAGATCGCGGTGGTGCGGGACCCGACGACCGGCGGCGGCTGGGCCACGCTCGGCGCGGGCGCGGACGTCGTCCTGGCCCTGCCGGGCGCCCAGGTGGGCTTCGCGGGTTCCCGGGTCCGGCCCGCGGACGCCGACCCGGCCGCCTACACCGCCGAGGGGCAGGTGGCAGTGGGCTCGGCGGACGCGGTGGTACGGCCCGGGGAACTGCGGGAGACCCTCGGGCAGTGGCTCCGGCTGCTCACCACCCCGGCGCAGGAAGCCCCCGCGCCACCGGCCCTCGGCACCCCTGACCTGCCCGACACCGGCTGGGAGGCCGTCCGCCGGGCGCGCTCCCCCGAACGCCCACGCGCAGCCGCCTACCTGGACGCCTACTTCACCCACCGCCGCGACATCAGCGGCGACCGGTGCGGGGGTACGGACACCGACGGCATGCTGTGCGGGTTCGGTGAGCGAAACGGCCGTACCGTCGCGTTCGCCGCGCAGACCGGAGCCGCGACCCGGCCCGCCGGGTACCGCACCGCCGCCCGGCTGATCCGGCTCGCGGACCGGCTCGACATCCCGGTGCTGACGCTGGTGGACACTCCGGGCGCGGCCAATGACGCCGAGGCGGAGCGGCAGGGCGCCGGCGCGGCGATCGCGGAGGTCTTCGGGGCGGTGGCCTCCGCCCGGGTCCCGATCACCACCCTCGTCATCGGCGAGGGCGGCTCCGGCGGGGCCCTGGCACTGTCCGCTCCGGGCAACACCTGGGCCACGCCGGACAGTTACTTCTCGGTGATCGCCCCGGAGCTCGCGGCCGCCATACTCAAACGGCGGGAGGAGGACGTGGAGACGACCGCCGAGCAGTTGCGGATCCGGCCGCAGGACCTGGTGGAGCTGGGGGTGATCGAAGGGATCGTGCACCACCCCCGGCCGAAGGTCACTTCACCCCCACCGCCCGGATGATCTCCTGCGTCACGGACCCGCCCTTGTCGTCGTGGGCCGAGGCCCGCAGCGAAACGGAGGCCGCGCCGCGCGGCACGGTCAGCGTGCCGTGCCAGGAGGCTCCTCCGCCCGTCAGGGGGACCGTCCGCCAGGTACTTCCGTCGTCGTACGACACCTCCAGCCGGCCCCCGCTCAACCTGCCGGTCCCCGCGGCCTGCGCCACGTACTCCGCGCCGAGCCCGACCGGAACCCGCTGCCCGCCCCGCACGGTCCCGGCGAGGTCGGTCCCGATGTCGTACGCGAGATTGATCAGCGGCAGAAAGGTCCAGTGGTCCTCCGCAGTGGCAGCCGAGCGGAACGTCCACTCGCAGTGCCCCCGCGAACCCAGTGGCCAGCGCCCTGCGTCGAGCGCGGTGTCCGTGACGACCTTGTAGGTGTGCTCGTCGGCGGGCGCGTCCCAGACGTACGCGGCGGCGCCGTTTCCCTGGTCGACGAGCGTGCCGTCCAGGTAGACGGCGGTGGTCTGGCTCATGCCGCTGTCCGCGCTCCACACGTCGCCGAACCCGGTGTGGTCGGGTCCGGAGTCGCCCCAGCCGGGGGTGTTCAACTGGATCTCGTTCCCGGCGCGTTGCTGCCCCCAGCCGAGCCCGGTGCCGAGCCACGGGTGCCACACCGGCCGGAACCAGTTCAGCACCTGATGCGAACCACCCTCGTACCGCACCAGTCCGCTGCGCTCCTCCAGGGTGCCGTCGCCGATCGCCACGGACTCGTGCCACAGCTGGCCGGGGCCGGTGGAGACGTAGTCGGTGCGCTCGGCGGGCAGGTGGATCCGCTCCTGGAAGCCCAGGCCGATCGGGAAGGCGTCGGTGAGCGAGTAGCGGAACTCGCCCCCGCTCACCGGCCGGGCCGAGTGGAACCTGACGTGGAGGGCGGACAGTTCGCGGTCCGTCGGCCGGTAGGTGAGGTCCCGGTCCGGGATCGCACCCCGGTGCCCCTCGGACAGGTCGTACACGTACGGCGAGTCGGCGGTGCCGGTCATGTCGACCGCGCGCACGGCACGCAGCCGGGCCGCGTCCGCCGTGTTCACCGTGGCGATCTGCAGCGGCCGGTCGGCGTTGTCGTCGGTGCCCCACCAGACCATCAGCCGGCCGGGGGCGTCGTCCGTCACGAACAGCGCCCTGGCGCCGGCGTCCTGCGCGGCCTGGGCGAGCGCGGCCGGGTCGGCGCCGTCGGCGAGGTGTGCGAGGACCGCCTTGCCGGAGACACCGGTGAGGGGTCCGTCGCCGACGTCCACCAGGGGCAGCCTGGTCCGGCCCTCGGTCAGCGTGCCGCCGGCCTGGACGGTCGCCTCGCCGACGCCCTTGACCTCCAGCTGCGGCTTGGCCAGCCGCCACACGGTCCGGTACTCGAAGCCGCCCTGGGTGACCTCGGCCGTGGGGGCGGCGAAGACGCTGTCGTAGGTGAGGGGCACCTGGACCGCGCCGAAGAGGTCGGCGCCGTTCGCCCGCCGGTCGTACTCCATGAGGAGCTGGTGGGTCTCGGTGCGCCGGTCGACGTGGGCCTTGAGCTCGCGCAACGTCCGGCCGTCGAGGGTGACGTCCTGGTCGTGGTCGAGGGTGATCTCGGGTGCCGCGAGGAAGCCGAGGCCGCGGGAGTCGGCGCCGTGGCTGCCGTGCACGTCGAGGAAGGTGGCGAGGGAGTAGGTGCCGGGCTTCAGGCGCAGCCGGAGCGTGCCGGAGTCGCCGACGTGGGCAGGCTGGGCGTCCTCGCCCGCCGCGAGCCGCTGCACGGTGAGGTCGGCGGCGGCGGGCGCGCCGGAGCGGTCCTTGACGTGGACGGTGAGCGTGTACCGCTCCTCCTCCTTGACCAGCCCGAACGCGGTGTGGGCGACGACGTCGCCGGAGGGGCTCGTGGCCACGATCTGCCCGCTGGTCTCGCCGACCGGCGCCTTGGAGCCGTCACCGGTGACCGTGGTGGCGGCGGTGCCGTGGGCCGGGACGGTGAGGGAGGTGTCGGCGAGGGTGGCGACCCCGTCGGGGGCGCCGGTCACGGACAGCCTCAACTCGACTGCTTGATCGGATGAGTTGGTGTAGGTGACGGTACGGGTGACCGGCTTGTTCCCGTCGTACGGCCAGCTGCAGAAGCCGAGGTCCGCGCTGCCGGTGGCGGTGACCCGGGCCTTGACGGCGTCCGGCACGCTCACCCGGCCGGCGCCCAACAGGTAGGCCCACGCGTCCAGTTGCTTCGAGCTGGACATCAGCGCGTCCTTCAGCTGCGTGCCGGTCCAGTCGGGGTGCTCCTGGGCGAGCAGGGCGGCGACCCCGGCGACGTGCGGGGTCGCCATGGACGTACCGCTCAGCGAGGTGTAGTAGCCGCTGCCGTCGGTGAGTTGGGAGCGGGCGGCGAGGATGTCGACGCCGGGCGCCGACAGATCGGGCTTGAGGGCGTTGTCGCCGTAGCGGGGTCCGGCACTGGTGAAGTAGGCCGCCTGGTCGGCGGAGTCGACCGCGCCGACGGTGAGGGCGGCGTCGGCGGCGCCGGGCGAGCCGATGGAGGACGGGGCGCCGGTGTTGCCCGCGGCGACGACGAAGAGCGCGCCGGTCTCCTCGGAGAGGGTGTTCACCGCCTGAGCCATGGGGTCGGTGCCGTCGCTGGCCTCCGTCGATCCCAGGCTCATGGAGACGATCCGGGCGTGCACGTCCCGTGCCGCCCACTCCATCCCGGCGATGATCTGCGACTCGCTGCCCGAGCCCTGGTCGCTGAGCACCTTGCCGACGGCGAGGGTGGCATCGGGCGCGACCCCCTTCTCCGTGCCGTCGGAGGCGGCACCGCTGCCACCGACGGTGGAGGTGACATGCGTGCCGTGCCCGTTGCGGTCGGCGACCTCCTGGCCGTCGATGAAGCTCTTGGTGGCGCTGACCCGGTCCTTGAGGTCCGGGTGGGTCAGGTCGACGCCGGTGTCGAGGACGGCGACCGTGACGCCCTTGCCGGTGAGCCCCGCGTCCCAGGCCGCCTGGGTGCCTATCTGGGCGTTGCTCTCGGCCATGTCGGCCTTCACCCTGCCGTCCAGCCACACCTTGTCGACGCCGTCGCGGTGGGTGAACGACCGCCAGAAGGCGCGCCCCTTGCCGGCCTCGACGGCGGCCCCGCGCAGACTGGGCAGGTTCCGCTTCCGCTCGGTCCCGGCCGGGGTGGCGGCCCGCACGCCCTTGCCGTAGGTCACGATGAGCGGCGTCGCGGCGGCCTTGGCGTCGGTCAGCCCCTGCCGGATCAGCCCGCTCACGTCGAACAGCCGCCGGTCCAGCGTCCCGGCCCGCAGATACGGCAGCGCCTCGTCGGGTACGACGCTGATCTCCCCGTCGCTCCGCTGCGTCCGCACGGCTCCGTTGGCCCCCTTGGGCCGCTGCACGGTGACCGTCTTCTTCCCGTGCCCGAGGTCGGTGACGGTCACCTTGTCGCCGGTGACGAGGGTGACGGTGACGGGAGCCACGGAGCGGGGAACGGGGGTGCCCGGGGCCGCCGTGGCGAGGGGTGTCCTCGGGGCGGCGGCGGCCGGGCCGTACGGCAGCAGGGCGCCCAACAGCCCCACCGCCACCAGGGCCGCCGAGCGTCTGACTGGTCCTGTGGTCATCCACGCCTCTTCTCGTGTGGTTCGAGCGGGTCGCGTGCTGGGACGAGTGTCATGTGCCCTGTGGTGCATGGGTGTTGACCGGTGCCGGCGGGAAGGTGCCGTGACGGCTTCCCGCCAACACCGCCGACCGGCACGGCGGGAGGCGTGGAAGGGATCAGCCTCCTTCCGTAGCAGTGGAGTTGGCAGATGAGAGTGAGCCCGGGGCCTCGCCTTGAGCAGGCCGGTGGAGTCCGCCACGGAGGACGGTGCCGCGGTCGTGGCGCAGACCGCGGATCCGGTGGGCGGCACCCGCCCCGTCGCCCGCGGTGACGGACCGGCCGCCCAGGCCACGCGCACCGTCGAGGGCGCATCGGACGGCGTACGCGCGGCGACCCACCCCACCCCGCATGTCTTGCGCGACGGCGCCCTGCGCCCGGACCCCCGTCGAACCGGGGCTCCCCGCGAAGCCGGCCGCGGGGGCGCGCGCTGCAGTCGCCGGCCGGCGGGCGGCGCCACCGATCCCGGTGACGCGGCCGTCCCCGAATGCACACTCCGCAGCGAGCCGCGCATCACGCGGACCCCCGCCCGACCAGGCGACACACGGGGTTACCGTCGGGAACCCCCCGTTCGGCCGCACCCCGCCCGGCCCCCTCCAGAAGGCGTACGCCACCGGCCCGCGCGCAGGATGCAGGGAGAGGAAGACACCCGCCGACCGGGCGGGCGCCCAAGGCCCGCGCACTCGGGAGGATCCGCCGTGACCGTCAGCCTGGAGCAGTTGCGCCGCTGCCACTTCGCCGTCGACCTGGGCGCCGCCCGCACCCGCGTGTACGTGAAGGGCGCCGGACTCGTCGTCGACCAGCCCTCGGTCGCCGCCGTGAACACCCGTACCGGGGCGCTCATAGCCGTGGGCGATTTCGCGGAGAAGATGACGGGACGGACGCCGGGTTACATCCGGGTCGTCCGGCCCATCTCCGGCGGCACGGTGGTCGACATCGAGATGGCCCAGCGCATGCTGCGGCAACTGCTCGGCGACAAGACGCGCCGGCAACTGCGCCGCAACCTCCGGCTGCGGGCGGCGGCCTGCACCCCGCACGACGCCGATCCGCTGGCCCAGCGGGCGACCATCGAGACGCTGGTCGGGCTGGGCGCCAGAAGGGTCGAGCTGGTGGACACGCTGATCGCCGCCGCGGTGGGGTGCGGGCTGCCGGTGGAGCGCCCCGAAGCCTCGATGATCATGGTGTGCGGGGCCGCCGCCACCCAGGTGGCCGTCCTCTCGCTCGGGTCCATCGTCACGGCCGAGCGGATCCCGGTGGGCGGTGAGGCCGTGGACCACGCCATCGTGCAGCTCCTGCGGCACGAGCACGAGCTGATGCTGCCCAGCCAGTCGGTACGGCCGCTGCAACTGGCCCTGTCCTGCAACGGGCTGACCGCGCAGGGCCCGGAGACCACGGAGATCCACGGCCGGGACGTGGCCACCGGGCTCGCCCGCAGCGTGCACGTCGACACCGCCACCGTGCGGGACGCGATCCAGACCCCGCTGACCGCCGTCCTCGACGGCATCGGCAAGGTGCTGCGCGAGTGCCCGCCCGACCTGGTCGCCGACCTCGCCGACAGCGGGATCACGATGGTCGGCGGCTCGGCGCTGCTGCCCGGCTTCGACCAGATGCTGCGCGAGGCCACCGGGATGCCGGTGCACATCGCCGACCGCCCCGACATCTGCGCGGCCCAGGGCCTCGGCGCGATGCTGGAGGGCCGGATCGAACCCCTGGTCCTGAACCCGCTGGCCGCCTAGCGCTCCGCGGGGGAGGGCCGCGATCGGTCGTCCTTTCCGCGTGCCGCGCTCACGATCGGCGGCAGCGGCGGACATGCCGGTCGGCAGCACCGGCCGGAGAAGGAGGCATCACACACCGGGAAGGCCATCGGCAGAGCGGCGAGACCGGCGTGGAACGGCGTCGCGCGGTAGGTGCGCCGGAGCCGCACGGCGAGCTGGCGCTTCCCCACCTGACGGAGGGTGAGCTGCGTCAGTACGGCAGGATGCGTCCCGACGGCGTCCTGCGGTCGATCTCCCGGTCGCGCGGGGCGGCGGGGCGCCGGATGACGCGTACCCGGATGCGACGGTCCATGACGCCCTCCCTCTGCCGAAGCGGCCCGGCTGTCGACGCCGGTAGGAGGTGCGTGCCCAGGACAGGGGCCGTTCAAGCATGTACGGGTCAAGCACCTGTTTCGGATACCGCTGTCGGCGAACAGGCCGGCCGGGACGCTACCGGGAGGCGTAGCGGCCGAGGACGTGGTCGAGCCGGGCCAGCCACTCGCCGAGCCGGGCCGACCGCCGGGCGTTCAGCTCGCAGTCGTACACACCGCCGTCCCACAGCCGTACGACCACCGTGAGATGGTGGCCGCGCCGGGCGCGCCCGACGTGCGCGATCTCCGCCCACTCGAAGTCCGCGGCGGCGCCCGCCACTTCGAGGACGACCCCGGTGGCGTTGACGACGACACGGGACTCCCCGTCGGCGAGTTCGACCTCCGGCACGACGTACGGGACCGGCGGGCCGAATCCCGGGACGGCCTGCTGCGGGGGCGTGGCCGGGTAGGGCGGGAGCGGGGCCGCGACGGGCGCGGGCCGCGGCGGCGCCGGCTGCGCGGGTGCGGTCAGGGTCGGGCTGTACGGCGCCGGGGCCGGGGCCGCCTGCGGCGTCTGCTCGGTCAGCAGGTCCAGCAGTTCGGTGGCGGTCGGCCGGGCCGCCGGGTCCTTCGCCAGGCAGCGCGCGACCAGGCCGGCGAGCAGGGCGGGTACGGCGGCCAGGTTCGGCGGTTCGTGCACGGACCGGTACATCAGCCCCATCGGCGTGCCCTTGCCCCAGGCGCTGCCGCCCGCCGCCGCGACCAGCACCGCGCCGAGGGCGAACATGTCGGCGGCGCCGGTCACATCGTGGCCCAGGGCCTGTTCGGGCGCGAGGAAGCCGGGCGTGCCGAAGGCAGTGCCGGTGGCGGTGAGCCGGGTGGACTCGACGGCCCGGGCGATGCCGAAGTCGAGGACGCGCGGGCCGTCGGCGGCCATGACGATGTTGCCGGGCTTGAGGTCGCGGTGCACCAGACCGCAGGAGTGGATGGACTCCAGTGCCTCGGCGAGCGCGGCGGCCAGCGCCCGTAGCCGCGGCTCGTCCCTCGCGCCCTCGGCGGCCAACTGGGCCGCGAGGGTCGGTCCGGGGATGTAGGCCGTGGCCAGCCACAGGGGGTCACCGTCGAGGTCCGCGTCCACGACCGGCGCCGTGTGGAAGCCGCCGACCGCGCGGGCCGCCTCGACCTCGCTGCGGAGCCGCTCGCGGAAGACCGGGTCGGCGGCCAGCTCGGCTTTGGCGACCTTCACCGCCACGGCCCGCCCGCCGCGCGTCTGTCCCTCCCCTCGTAGCGTAGAGACCGTGACTGCAGGGGAAGTTGGGAGTCATGGCAGAGAAGCGACGGAAGTTCGATGCGGAGTTCCGCGAGGGGGCCGTACGGATCGTCACCGAGACCGGCAAGACCGTCGCCGAGGTCGCGAAGGATCTGGGGATCAACGAGACCACGCTGGCCAGTTGGGTATCTCGGGCCCGTCGCGCGGGCACCGCGCCGGGCGGCGGGAATGATGAGCTGGAGCGGCTGCGGCGGGAGAACGCCCAGCTCAAACGGGACAACAAGGAACTCGCGATGGAGCGTGATGTCCTCAAACGCTGCATGGTCCTGTGGGTGAAGTAGCCGTGGTGGACCCGGCGTCCGTCGTCGGGGCGATCGGCGACCAAAGGACCATGCATGGCATCCCGCACCGCGTCTCCTGCCGCGCCCTGGGCGTGAGCGAGTCGTGGTTCTACAAGCACCGCAGCCGCCGGCCCACCGGCCGTGAAGTCCGCCGGCAGCAGCTGGCCGAGGCGGTGAAAGAGGTGTTTACCCAGTCCGGCGGCACATACGGCTCGCCGAAGATCTGGATCACGCTGATACGGCAGGGCTGGCGGGTGTCGGTCAACACCATCGCCAAACTCATGGCCGAACTCGGCCTGATCGCCCGGAGGGTCCGCAGACGCAGGGGGCTGACCCGGCCGGGCAAACGGCCCGCCGCACCGGACCACGTGAAGCGGGACTTCACCGCAGAGGGGCCCGATCTCATCTGGTGCGGGGACATGACGGAGATCGAGACCGGCGAGGGCAAGTTGTATCTGGCCACGGTCATCGACCTGTTCTCCCGCCGCCTGCTCGGCTATGCAATGGGAGAGCGTCACGACGCCGGCCTGGTCGTCGCCGCCCTCAACATGGCCGCGGCCACCCGCGGCGGCGACGTGCGCGGCGTCATTTTTCATAGTGATCGCGGAAGCGAGTACGGCTCCCGCAGGTTCCGGCGGGCCTGCCGCAGGCTGGGCGTCTTCCCGTCCATGGGCCGCGTCGGATCATGCTTCGACAATGCCGTGAGCGAGGCGTTCAACAGCGTGCTCAAGGTCGAATACGTCCACCGGCACACCTTCGCCACCCGCGCCGAGGCCCGCATCAGGATCGCCACCTGGATCACCGACTTCTACAACGCGCGGCGGCTACACAGCGTGTGCGGCTTCAAGAGCCCGATCGACTACGAACACGACCACCGAGCCGGCCTCACCGAAGAGCTGGCTGCATAGAAGGTCTCCACGTTCGGAGGGGATTGACAGAAACGACCCCAGCGTGGACGGGGCCCGCACACCGGCAAACAGGCGGCTCATCGCGCCGTGCCGTAGCCGGTGCATGTCATCGATGCTGTCGG